>JBDHHX010000001.1:0-34775 GCA_039589155.1 Gemmatimonadota bacterium
TGCCGTGGTACTTCACGCCGCCGGCCAAATCAAACCAGCCCAGGTCCAGCGTGTCCGCCGGATTCAGCAGGTTCACCAGACTGTCCTTCGTGCTGTCCCAGTTGCCCCAGATCTCGTGGATTCCCGCCTCCGCAGCGTAGAACACCACACCGGATTCGTGCACCGCCTGCGACGAGCGTTGCTCGTCGCCACTGGTGATCAGCGCCGCAACCGCCAGCGCCGTCATGATCACCAACCCGGACAGTATCACCGGCAGAATGAAACCACGTTCATTCAGCTCTTTATTCATGCTCATTCGCTCACACAGACCGTTTACGATACGGCGGGCCGCGATCGTCAACCTCTGACGGCGACGTTAATTCTCAACGAGTCGACCTGCGGCGTCGGGTTGCCGCCGACACGCCGCACATCGTTCAAACTCTCACCTCTAAAGAAGACTTCGACGCGTGCGATGTCCGCGATCACCGTGGTCGTGTCGCCCTGGGCATTGTAGTAGTTGAAGACCATGCCGCTGTCCGCCGTCAACGGGCCTGTGAGCAGCTCCACATCGGCCACTACTCCCGAGCCTCGCACCAACCACGTACGCCCATCGATCACCCGGGTGCCGTAGCGGATCCTGCGAAACGCTCGCACCTCCGACCCGACTTGCACGCCACTCAACAACTCGCCGCCCGCCGTGTCGACCGCGAGGGTCCACTCCGGCGGCGTGGAATTCCAGGAGCAAGTAGGCAGATCGTCAATCGGCGTCAACGCGACAGCCTGCACCTTCGTCACCACCCAGCCCGAGCTTCCTGCACCTGTATAGACCATCACGCTGTCGGCTAGCTCGTTGTCGAACACGCCGGAAGTCCCGTACAGTCCCAGCGCGCGGCCATTCATCGCTATACCGCAGACGATTCCCGACGCTTTGGTGGATCGCACCGAGATCGAGTCCTCCCAGATCTGGTAGATGTCGCCATTGCTAGGCGACGACATCCGCAGCTCCACCGCCAGCAGCTCCGACGCCGCACGCAGGCTGGTCCGCACATCCATGATCTCGCGCTCTTTCGAGTAGAGACGCGTCTGCCCGATAAGCGCTTGGTAGACCGACCCGATGATGATCACCCCGATGATCAGGTAGATGAGCACTTCGATGAGCGTGTACCCGCCCCTGCCGGTCAACCCGGCCCGTGCGCTTCCGCCAGTCTTTCCCCTCGCTCCGCTCATCTGTCCGGTTCCCACCTGATTCCAGGGTCAGTCAAAGCGTCCGCCGGTCGTGGCAACAAGTCGGCCGCGGGCGGACTCCGACGCCGGCACCAAAAGGCAAAGCATGTGCCAACTAGGAAAGATTTTTAGTGGCCTCTAAGCGTATGTAATCGAATCAGTTAAGAATCGTACGGCGGCCGACGTCGCGCCTGGAACGAGTCCCGTTCGGTCATTCTGACTGGAATAGGCAGAATCTGGCCGATAGCAGTGCCAGCGCGGCCGACCAGGCCTGATCGGCGGTGACGCCTATGCTGCGGGGCTCTTCACCGTGGAGGACTTCGGGCCAGGCGCCAAGCGACCCGGCCGTCATTGCTCGTAGCGACAGCTCCGAGTGCCGGCGGGCGTCGCCGTGACGGCCGGCATGGGCCTCGGCGAGCGCGACCCAGCCGGTGAAGAGCGGCCAGACCGAGCCGGAGTGGTAACCGTCAGGCTGGTATTCGGGATCGGACCGTGGCACCAACCGGACGCCCCATCCCGTTGTGAACTCCTCTGTGGCGACGCGATCGAGCCACGCCTCACATCGCTCGGGAAGCACCGCACCCAGCAGCAGGGGCACCGCCGTCATGGCGGACTCTGATATGTTGAGCGAGCCGTCGGCGCGGCGGCCGTGGGCATAGCGACGCTCCAAGGGATCGAAGAAGGAGAGCTCGAGGCTGGCGCGGGCGGCGGCGGCTTGGAAGGCGAGCTCGTTTGCCAGCTCGTCGCGCCCGAGGCTGCGGGCCGCGACTTCCAGCTCGACCAGCGCCGCGGTCCAGACGCCGGCCAGATAGAGGGACACGTGGTGCTCACCCAGCCGCCCGAACTCGACCCACCCATGGCCCACGCCGGTGTTTTCTATCAGCCCATCGCCGTCGCTGTCGGTGCCCAGGCAGAACCGGTAGGCTTTCTCGATGCGCGGCCACTCGCGTTCCAGCGTCTCGCGATCGCCAGTCGCCGCCAGGTAGCGCGCCGCCAGCAATAGGTACAGCGGCGTTGAGTCGGCCGCGTCGTAGTTGACCACACCGCTGGTCGTGCACTCGTGGAGGATCTTGCCCGTAATATCCTGGTGAGACCCGAGAAACTCGACGACCTCACGGGCGGCGTCATGCTGGCCGACGGCCACGCAGGCCAGCGCGGTCCAGCAGGCGTCGCGGCCGAAGAACCAGGCGTAGCCGGGCCGCCCATCGCCGAATTCGCCCGGCCCGGAGCGGCCGTAGCCGGCGACCAGCGAAGCGCCGAGGCCCGGGACGTTCACCCGGTAGCTGGACAGCCGCCATTTCGCCCATTCCACCGCTTCCGCGAGCTCGGGATCGTCCGCCTCGAGCCGGTACTGCTCCTCCCGCTGGATGCGGCGCCGGGCCAGCCTCTTCGCCGCCCAGTCCGAAGGATCGGCACGGGCTGGTGGATCCTCGTCCGCCGTAGCGCCCAGCAGCAGAATCTGCGTCGGGCCCGCCAGCTCCAGTTCGGCCCGAATCCGGATCCGCGAGCGCTCGCCGTCCGACGCGTCGGAGACCTTCAGCACCGCCGGCGCCGGGTCGATCCTCACCCCCAGCCACTCGCCGGTCTCCGCCTCGATCCCCAGGGCACCGCCCTCGCACCGGTACGATAGCCGGCCGGCCGTGCCCGCCGGGTAGGGCCACGTCAGCCGCAGGTCGGACTCCAGTTCCCAGACCAGCCGCGCCGGCCCGGCGACCGGCGTCAGCTCGACCAGGACGGCGGCCTCATCAGGAGCCACCGTCGTCCGCTCATCCACAGCACGGCCACCCAGCTCGAGCCGCCGCGTCACGACGCCCGGCTCGATCCGGAAGTGCGCAGCAGGTTCGCTGCTGCCGACCCCATCTCCGGCCCCCGTAACCGATTCCGCCGCGCAACAACTCCAGCGGCTCACGGCGCGGAGCGGATGGAACCAGGCCTCCTCGTGACCCGTTCGTTCGCGCCCGGCCAGCAACGCTCGAGAGCCCGCCAGCGTGTACTCGGCATCGGTAGCGTCGCGCTCGAGCGAGATGTCTCCGCCGGTCTCGAAGGCGCCATCCGCATCGAACTCCGGAGGCAAGGCCACGGCGTCATCGGCGGACGCGCCCCTGGTGGTCGGCCGCCACGCTCCGCCCAGCAGGCGGGCTCGGCTGCCGTTGGGAGCCACGCGTTGCAGCGCGTTCCGCATCAGCCGTTCGAGTTGGGGCCTGAACCTCTGATCTTGCGCCGCGAAATGAACGTAGCCGCCGATACATAGCGCCCAGCCGTCGCCGATCACGTGCTCCCAGGCGAGCCGGCGCCCGGGGTTCATCGAGATATAGGACTTCTCCACGGCCACGACCCGGCCGCTGGCCGGCCAGGTCGAGCCGCTGTAGGCATAGCGCTCGAACGGCTCGTTCGGCTGCGGCGTCCACGTGTACGCGCCGCTGCCCAATCCATCGAATAGCGGGTGTCCTCGGAAGCTCTGCAGGCCGCGGATGCGATGGACTTCGCTGAATCCCTGCGCCAGCTCATCTCCGGCATCGTCTGACCAATCGCCCGACGTCACCTCGTCGGGGGCGCTCTCCTCCCAGCCGAGCTGGAACGGCACCATCGAGGCGGCGAGCGTGGCCAGCAGACCACCGCCGGCCCGGACGTGAGCGTCCAGCGCCAGGCGCGTTTCCTCGTCCAGCTCCGGCTGCGTCCCGTGCAGCCAGACCGTCGTTCGCTTTCCGTGAAGCGGTCCCGCCAGGTCAGAGAGAGCGACAGGTCGGACGTCGCTCCAGCTTTGCGCGTCGAGCCACGCCAACGCGGCGGCGTTCTCCTCCGAGAGGTCTCCGTCCGGCCGGACGAAGTGGACGGTCATTTCCAATGCCATGCCGGACAATCTACGTAAAACCCCGGAGCCGCGTTCCGCGACCCCGGGGTCTCTCCACTTCTTCGCCTTGCACTACTAGCGGTGGCTGGCGTAGACCTCCGTGTTCCCTTCCTGATCGAAGGTCAAAACATCGTACGGCTGCACCCGACCATCCGGCGTCGCCATGCCCGGTGACCCGGCCGGCATGCCAGGTACCGTCAGACCGCTGATCGTTGGTCTCTCCTCCAGCATCCGCAGGATGTCGTCGGCGGGAACGTGGCCCTCCACCACGTAGCCATCGATCAACGCCGTGTGACAGCTGGCCAGCTCGCCGCTCACGCCGTTGCTACGCTTGAACGCGACAAGCTCCGCGTCGCTTACCTCCACCGGCGTAACCGCAAAACCGCTCTCGCGCAGGTGACCCACCCACGCCTCGCAACAGCCTCAAGTGGGGGTCTTGTAGACCGTGATCGTCAGAGCCGACGCCAGCACCTGCGGCTCGGCCTCCGACCCGTTCTTCTGCAGCGTGGACAAACCCACGCCTACGACCGCTCCGAATACGATCGCGCCAACCATGAATCCTTTCGGGCTCATCGCACCTTCCGCCTTCCGAGGGGGCTCGTTTTGTGGACGCGCGAATCTCGCCCGATCGGACCGCTCACGCAAGTCCGGCTCGCCGAACGGGGGCACCGCCTCTTGCCGAAGAAAACCCGAAGATATATCTTTTAGGCCCTGAATACTTGACCTTTCGGCCCCAACCCGAAGGAGCTCTCATGAGGGCGTTACCCGTCCGCGGCCGCGGCGCCTCCTACAATCCCGCCAACCGGTTCGAGCCGATCGAGGTCGTGCGGGACCGCTGGGACGACCCCGACGACCCTGCGCCGCGGACCCAGCTGTTCCGCGATGACACCCGCACGATCATCGCGCGCAACGACAGTCCTGACCTGGGCTTCGACGCCAGCATCAACCCGTACCGAGGTTGCGAAATCGGCTGCAGTTATTGTTACGCACGCACCTACCACGAGTATCTGGGCCTGTCGGCCGGCCTCGATTTCGAGACGAAGATCTTCGTGAAGGGTGACGCAGCAGAACTGCTGCGCGTGGAACTGTCTCGTCCCGGTTGGCGGCCGCAGGTGCTGGCGATCTGCGGCGTCACCGACGCGTATCAGCCGGCGGAGCGCCGGCTGGGTATCACGCGGCGCTGCCTGGAAGTACTGGCCGAGTACCGGAACCCGGTGGGCGTGATCACCAAGAACTACCTGGTGACGCGGGACATCGATCATCTCGAGGAGCTGGCCCGCTACGATGCGGTGAGCGTGACTCTCTCGATCACGACGCTCGATCGCCGGCTGCAGCGGTTGATGGAACCGCGGGCGTCATCGCCGGAACGGCGACTGGCCGCGATCGCGAAGCTGGCGGAGGCCGGCATACCCGTGAGCGTGAACCTGGCGCCTGTGATTCCCGGGCTGACCGACCACGAGATGCCGCGCATCCTCGAGGCGGCGCGGGAGGCCGGAGCGAGGGGCGCCGGCTACCTGATGCTGCGTCTGCCCATGGGAGTGAAAGCGCTGTTCAACGAGTGGTTGGAGGGCCACTACCCGGAGCGCAAAGACAAGGTGCTGAACCGTCTGCGATCGATGCGGAACGGCGGCCTGGACGACTCACGGTTCGGGGTGCGCTTCAGGGGCGAAGGTCCGTTCGCCGAGCAGGTCGCGGACATGTTCCGAGTGACGTGCCGGCGGTTGGGACTCAACCGTGACCGGTTCATCCCCTCTGCTGCCGCCTTTCGCCGTCCCGTCCGTGGCGTTCAACTGCGGTTGTTCGACTGAGGTCGAGAGCCTAGAGCTCGATCAGCACCTGCGTGCCAATGGTCGACTCGACCCTAACCATACCATCGACGCTGACCTTGAATCGCTCGCCTTCGATCCCGATGTCGATCTTGTGGCCGCGGAAGGGCAGTCCCGTGAGCCGCAGCGACTCGAGCTCGAAGGGGAACGGGTCGACGACGAACGCGTCACCGCCGGCGGCCCGGAAGCCGGCGACGTAGCTCACGAGCAGGTCGTTCACCCACGAGTGTTGATAGTCATCGAAGCCGCGGTACTGGCAGGGCTGACCTGTATCGGGGTTGTAGTGCTCGTAGCAGTTCGGTCGTGACGGGTCGCCGTCGTGGAACATCATGCGGACGAATTTGCGAACGAACTCCACGGTGCGCTCGCGCAGGCCCGGGTCGTGCTCGATCGCGCTCCGGGCGATCGCCTCGATCACGTGCGAGTTCGCCATCGGCCAGACGCGGCCGTTCCACGGGCAGTTGTGGCGCTTGCCCTTCCACTCGGCGTCGGGGCTGTAGTACGGATCGTCGGCGCTGGTCGAGGGCACCGGGTAGACGGTCCAGAACTCCGACGGGTTGAGCAGGTGTCCCCGCAGACCTTCGACCTGGTCGGGGCCGGCGAGGTCGGTGAAGAAGGGATAGAAGCAGACCGCGGCCTTCACGCCGGTGCGCTGCATGGTCCGCGGATCGACATCGGAGAACATGCCCGACTCCGCATCCCACATCAGCCCGCTGATCGCGGAGCCGGTTCGATCGGCGGCGGCCGTCCACCGTGCGGCATCGGCCTCCGCGCCCGTGCTGGCCGCGATCTCGGCCAGCGCCCGCTGCAGGCGATAGGCATAGACCGTGGCGTCCACGCCCTTCAGCCGGATCAGGTTGCCCCACGACTCGCTGTCCGCCTTGGGACTCACCGCCATGTAGCGGCTCATGTACTCCTGGCCGGTCTCGTAGTGATCGACTACATCGTAGAGCCCGCTGTCTTCTCGATCTCGCTCCCCGTCCAGCCACTCGGCGTAGCGCGTGAGCGGCTCGTACGCAGCCTTGAGGAAATCGAGATCGGGATGCACACAGTCGACGGCGAGAACGGCGTCGCCCCAGTTCGCGAAATAGAAGTCGGTACGCGCCAGGTGGTTCACGTAGATGCGTCCGTGCAGCTTCCCGCCTTCCTTCTGGTGCGCCAGGATGTTGAGCAGCGTACCGCGAGCGCGGGCCGGGTCGGAAAGCCAGCGTAGCTCACGAGCGTGGCACTGCGCGCTGTAGGCGATGGGCACGTGGAAGTAGCCCGTCCCCTCGCAGCAGCCGGGATAAAGATGATTGCCGGCCCCGCCTTCATGACCGCAGAGTTGAAGACCGTACCAGCGGTAGTACCAATAGCGCTCGAAGAAGACGTCGGAACAGGCGAAGCCCGGGACGCCCTGGAAGTACTCGTTCCAATGTGCGCGGCTCGCCATACCCGGCTCCGACCCGGGCGTCGGCCGCGCGATCTCCCGGCGGCCCGGCGGCGGCACGTGTTTCTGAATGTGATAGGCAGCGGCTTCCGTCGCTTGCGAGTCGCCCAGTCCTGTGGGCCGCACTTGCGCTCGCAGGCACAGCGTCGCGTCGCCGCCGGCCGGCACAGTCACCGGCGACGCGACCGCCACGTAGAGCACGCCCCGGGGACTTACACCGGCCACCTGCACAGATGTGACCGGGCCGCGTCGCCACTTCTCCGGAAACGGTGTGTGCTCCCAAACCGGGCCGGCGATGGTGCCCTCCGACAGAAACGCGCTACCAGCCACACCGCCGTCCGGCGCTTCCAAGCTCACCTCCACGTTCAAGCGGTGGACGTGTCGGTCCTGGAGCATGTGATTGAAGCTCACCGTGCCTGCCGCCGCCTGCACGCTGGAAAGCTCGAGACCCGCGGTGCTTTGTGCGGTCCACGCCACACCCAGCAGCTTGCGAGCGGAGCCGCCGGCGTTGCGGATCCTCCACTCCGACATGAAATAGCCACCGGGCAACACGGAGCGGTGTTCGTCCGCCGACAGATCGTCATCCAGCGCGTAGGTCGTGACCAGCTCCGCCGGCGTCCAGCGCCTGCCGGTGGGCCGAGCGGCCAGCGGTTGACCGGGCGGGTCACCGTCCTCGCCCAGCAGCGTGACGGTGAAGATGGGGGCGAGCTCGTAGTGATAGACGTGCGCTTCGTCCCAGAAGCCGGGCGAATCGAGCCAGCGTGGGTAGCGGGGCGCCCAGATGATGCCGCCCCCCGAGCCCAGGTAGTACTTGTCGGATCGCTCGAGCAGCCGTAGCGGATCGGTCATCTCAGCGGCGCCCCCGTCAGGACCAGCCGGCCCATCTTCCACAACTCCCAACTCAGGCCAGCGTCGGAGCTGTAGCTCCAACGGTCGCTCCACATGATCTCGGTCAGCCGGCCGCCGCCATCGCCGTCGCTCACGAAAATTTGCAGGCCGAAGACGGCGCCGACGAACGGCCTCGCTTCCGGCAGCTCGGCCCAGGGGACCCGCATTTCGAACGTCCAGCCGCCTTCGACTGCTTCCGAGGCCAGGGCACCGCCCTCGATCGGGCCGTGGTAGTCGCTCCCCAGTCGCATCACCGGGAACGGCGACTCCCCGTCGCCGACGATGTGGGCGTAGACCCACTGGTCGTCGGGTTGCCAGCTGGAGGCGTCGGGCGCACGACCGTCGTAGCTGAGCGGATTGTTGTCGTTGTGGAAATCGAAGACCAGGTTGATTCGGTCGCTGGTCCAGGCCGCGCCAGCCGCCAGCGAATCGTCGGCGAAGCGACCTGCTACATATATATAGAGCGTGTCCCAAACGAACTGGATCGCGCCGCCGATGTCCGCTCTGCCGGAATAGAGCGCCGCCTCGGTCAACAAGAAGCTGCTCGAGTCCAGGCTCACCGCCGGAACGTCCTCCCACTCGGCCAGGTCACCGTCGATCACCAGCTCGAGAGTGCGGGCCGGTGCCACGGCGACCGCCAGGCTCTCGAGCGCCGGTCTCGCGACCGTCGAACCCAGGAAGAGGAGAACCGCGCCTATGACCAGCGCCCTCCCTTTGACTCTGCTCATGCCCTCTTGTCCGGCGTTCACTCTACTTGCAGCACGATCACACGTCGCTCGAAGTTGCCCTCCAGACCGACCACATAGATGCGGTGCATGCCCGGCGGCGCGCTGAAGTTGACCTTGTAGACTCCGGAATCGCCATCTCGCTCGGTCATCATCACAACGTGGGGCCCGACGACGACGGCGATGGCCAGGTTCGCGCCCTTCACGACTCGGCCCATCCGGTCGCGGACCCGGGCTTCCAGCGTGATCGCGGCATCGGCCGCGCCGCCGATACGCGTCGGCACCTCGATCCAGCCGCGCGGCTCGACGAAGATGGGGATTGCCCGCTCCAGGACTTCCGTACCAGAGTCTGCGGCCAACTCGGCCCGAACGCGAATCGTGTCGAGCCCCGGGGCCAGCTCTTCGTCGAGGGCCACGCTGTATCGCCCGTCCGCCAGCTCTTCCAAAGCGACCTCGCGCTCCGCCACCGTCGCCGTCACACGGGCGCCGCTGACGCCGCGGTCCTGAGCGATGCGGACCGTCAGGTCGAACGGGGTACCGAGCCCGGCGACGATCTGGCCGGCCGCCGCGATCGACCAAGGATAGCGGCGCTCGAGCTCCACGGAACGAGAGACGAAGACGATCCCCGGCGCCTCCGCCTCGAGAGCGATGCGCCGCGCACCCGTCTCCTGCTCCACCAAGCGCGCCACGAAGTAGCCAGGCTCTCGCTCCTCGAACTCTAGCCCGGAAAGGCTGGCGCCCTCGACCCGCGGGCCGTTACCGCCCAGCCGGGCCTCGCGAAGCTCCACCACCAGCGCCTCGTCGCCGCCTTCCGTCTCTCCCGCGTAAGTCACGACCCGAGCCGGCGCCATCACGTCGCCCATGCCCAGCGGCACGATCTCAGCCGTCGCCCCACCCAGCGTGACCTCGACGCGGTCCGCAGCTCCGGGCAGACCCAACCAGCCCGCCAGGTAGTTGCCTTCGAAAAGAACGCCGCCATCGAAATCGGTGTGCTGGTAGGTTCTCCGTTCAAGGGTCGCCTGCCCACCGCCCGCCACGTCGGCGGCGGCCGTCCGCGCGCCGCGGCTGAATGCCGGGAGATAGACGTCATCATTGGCCCGGCTCAGGAAGATGCGATCGTAGAGCGGGCGCGGACCGCGCTCCGACGAGGCCGCCGCCGTCCGACCGTACTCCAATTTCATCCAGTCATCACGTGGCGTGCGTTGTAGCATCCAGGCATAGTAGATCAGCTGCATCGCCCACGGGTACGTCGCCCGGTTGGCCAACTCGCGCTCGGCGTAGACCAGCATTTCGTCATCATCATACTGAGGCCGGAAGGCGCCTGGCCGCTCCGCCAGCAGCGTCTCCATGTTGCGGCTCATCTCATCCGAGTTCAGGAACGCATCCGGCATGCCGCTCATCGAGAACATATCGTCGATGTTATGGAGCACTTCGTGGATCATGATCTGCGAGATGCGGCCCGCGTCCCAGGCGAAGACGCCGATCGAGTTGTAGCCCGCATCGGTCAGGAAATTGCCGTCGGGACCCACGGCGCCGCCGCCGTAAGCCAGCGCCGCGCCCTCGGCGTTGGCGTTGTTCCAGGCGTAGAGCGCGATGACTTCGTCGAACTCGTAGTCCAACATTCCAAGCGCGGCTAACTCGTCCGCGATGTCCTCCCGCGCCAGGTAGTACCGGCCCGGCGCGACTTCCGACACCTCGGCGAGCGCCAACTGACGATCGATCTGCAAGAGCGAGATGCGGAAGTCCACCGCGCCGCCCGCGGCCGTCCTGTAGAAATCGACGAACTCCAGCACCTCCTCGTGCACCCGCTCGACCTGTTCCCGGGTGAGCGCTTGCGAAAACGAGTGGGTGAACAGCACGATGAGAACGTCCAGCCGCCTGGCATCGCCATCTGCCATCGGCTGCTGTGCGAGGAGCGGCGCAAAACTCGATGCCAGGAAGCCTGCGATGCAGGCGCTGGCCAGCGCGGCGCGGGTGAAGCGGGCGGGTAGCGAAAGCTGAAGGCTGTCCATATAACAGGCTTGAGAGAGGGCGGCGCGAACCACTAACCGTTGTCGAGACTAGACGGACGTCCCAGCGATGTCAACGATAGACCCCACGGAGAGGCGCACGCCGGCCGAAGCCGCGGTCGAAGCATTCCGGGTCGCCTTCTCTGCCAGGCCGGAGTGGAGCTGCCGGGCGCCCGGTCGGGTTAACCTGATGGGCGGACACGTGGACTACAACGACGGCCTGGTGCTGCCTGCCGCCATCGAATTGGAGATCGGCCTCGCCTTTCGTCCGCGCTCCGACCGCATAGTCCGCGTGCACTCGGTTGATTTCGATGACTCGGCCGAATTCGACATCGGCGACTTAGCGCCCGGCTCCGTCGAGGGGTGGGCCGCCTATCCGGCCGGCGTCGCCTGGGCCATGTCGCGGGCCGGCCTTGAGTTGATCGGCATCGATGCGGCCGTTTCCGGGTCCATCCCGGTCGGCGGCGGCCTTTCTTCATCGGCGGCGCTCGAGATCTGCTTCGCCGCCGCCTACCGACAGGCCGCCGGGCTGGAGACACCGAACCTGAAGCTGGCGAAGCTGAGCCAGGCGGCGGAAAACCGGTTCGTCGGCGTCCGCTGCGGAATCATGGACCAGGTCGCTTCCGCTTGCGCCGAGATCGGCCACGCCATCCTGATGGACTGCCGCAGCCTCGAGCTGACTCCGGTCCCCCTGCCAGCAACGCTGAGCATCGTGATCGTGGACAGCGGCGTTAAGCGGGAGCTGAGCGACTCCCAGTACAACGCGCGCCGCAGCGAGTGCGAGGAAGCCGTTCGCCTGCTCGGTGCCGTTGACGACGACGTCGCCGCTTTGCGCGACGTATCGCCGGAACAGTTGGGCCAGTTGATGCGCCACCTTCCCGCACCACTCGACCGCCGTGCACACCATGTCGTCGGTGAGATCGAGCGCGTACGGCTCGCCGCCGCGGCGCTCGTGCACGACGAGATCGAGCGATTCGGCGAGCTGCTCTTCGCCTCGCACCGTTCTCTCAAGGACGACTATGAAGTCAGCTGCGACGAACTAGACAGCCTGGTCGAACTGGCGCGGCAGGCGCCCGGCGTCATCGGCGCACGCCTCACCGGCGCCGGGTTCGGCGGTTGCACGGTGAACGTGGTGAGCGCCGCGCTAGCCGACGACTTTGTTGAATACGTGCAGGAAGGCTACGTGAAGCTTCACGGCCGCAAGCCGAGAACCTGGACCAGCGACCCGGCCGCCGGCGTCAGCGTCGACCCGCTCTGGTAGGGCAGGGGGAACCCCGAAGGCGATTCCCGCATTTCTAGGGCTAAACGGGCCCTGCGCTCATGCTGGCCACCTGCCAGCCCACGCTTTACCTTGCAAACTCAATGTCCGTGCACGATTTCCCCAGCCGTTTCCGTCAGGCGGTCGGCGCCGGCACCGCCCTCGTCGAGGCACCCGGTACCGGCGACAGCCTGATGACTTTCGCCCGCTCGGTCGCTGCGGGCCTCTCCGATGAGCCCAAGTGGCTGCATTGCCGGTTCCTCTACGACGCCGAAGGCAGCCGCTTGTTCGAGGTAATCACCGAACAGCCCGAGTACTATCCGACACGCACCGAAGCGGCGATCCTGCAGGCGCACGCCGAGGAGATCCGCGATTTGACCGGACCCGTCACCCTGGCCGAGCTGGGCTCGGGTTACTCAGTCAAGACCGAGTACCTGCTGAACGCCTACTCCAGCCACGACAGGGACGTGCTCTACGTTCCGGTGGACGTCAGCGTCAGCGCGCTGCGCGAGGCGAACCGCGCCATATCGGACAACTTCCCGGAAGTCCAGTTCACCGGTATCGCCGGCCCCTACCGCAGCGCGTTTCCCGTTCTGCGCCAGCTCTCGCCGCAGATGGTCGTTTTCCTGGGTAGCACGATCGGCAACTTCAATCCGGCGGAGACGACGGCATTCTTCAGCGCGCTCTCCGGACACTTGCCGGAGCACGACTTCTTCCTGCTGGGCATCGACCTGGTGAAGGACATCGATGTCCTGGAGGCGGCCTACAATGACGCGGCAGGGATCACCGCCCGCTTCACGACGAACTACTTCGCGCGGCTAAACCGCGAGCTGGGTTCCGACGTTGACCTGGACAACATCGAGCATGTCGCGCGCTGGAACCCCGAGCTGGAGCGGATGGAGATCTTCACGCTCTTTCATACGACCCAGCAGGTGTACATCGAGCCGCTCGACATGACCTTCGAGATCGAGGCCGGCGAGCGCGTCCTCATCGAGATCAGCCGCAAGTTCCGCCTGCCCGACATCACCAGAGAGCTCGGCAAGTACGGGTTCCGCTTGCGTCGATCCTTCACCGACCCAAAGGGTTGGTTCGGACTGCTGTTGTTGGAACGCGTCGATGACAGGGTGTTGCGGCGCGCGTCCTACCCCGCGACCGACCGCTAGGCGATGCACGAAGTGACCCTGAGCGGTCGCGCCGCGGCCGAAGCCAATACGCTCATCGAAAGAGACGGACTCTGCGGGATCTGCCCGGCAGGTTGCTGGGTGACCGTCGCATTGGAGGACGGCTCGATCAAGAGCGTACGCCCCCAGGACGACCCGATGGGGATGATCTGCACCAACGGCGTCCACTCGGCGGAGATCGTCCACGACCCGGACCGGCTGCGCTATCCGATGCGCCGCAGCGGACCGAAGGGCACACACGAGTTCGAGCGTATCAGCTGGGACGAGGCGTTCGATATCATCGTCGAAAAGCTGCAGGGCTTGAAAGAGGAGCACGGGCCGGAGTCGACGGCGATATACACCGGCCGCGGCAGCTTCGAGCTGGCGCTCTGCGACGTCTTCCAACCGGACGGCGTCGCCATCTCGTCCGCTTCATCCGTTCTCTTTCCGTTCGGCTCGCCGAACACACTGGGCGTCGGCGCGCTCTGCTACGTCTCCTTCGCCATGATCGCGCCGCACTCGACGCTCGGTGAGTACTACCACACGATGGACCACGACATCGAGAACGCCGAGCTCATCGTGGTCTGGGGCGCCAACCCGGCGACCGACTCGCCGCCGCTCGCACACGAGCAGATCAAGCGCGCCGTGCTGAGGGGAGCCGAGGTCATCTGTATCGACCCGCAGCGAAACCACACGGCCCGCGAGGTCGGCGCCGAGTGGATACCCGTCCGCCCCGGGACCGATGGCGCACTGGCCCTCGGCATGATCAACGTGCTGATCGAGGAAGAGCTGTACGACGAAGCGTTCGTCAAAGACTGGACGCTTGGGTTCGACGAGCTGGCCCAGTACGTCCAGCACTTCCGGCCGGAGGTCGTCGAGGACATCACCGGCGTGCCGGCCGAAACGGTGGTCAACCTGGCACGTCGTCTCGCCCGCGCGCGCGGCGCCTGCCCCGTCATGTATACCGGGCTCGAGTACTCGGACAGCGGCGTACAGGCAATCCGCGCCGTCTTTACGCTTTGGGCGCTGGCGGGTCAGCTCGACGTGCCCGGCGGCCTCAACATCCGCATGCGGGAAAACCAGTTTCCGATCAACCGGTCCGGCCTGGTCGCGAACCCGAATCCGAAGAAGGCCCTGGGCCGCGATCGATTCCCGGTCTACAGCCTGTACCGGGGCGAATCGCACGCCATAGCGCTCCCCGACTCCGTGCTCAAAGGCGAGCCGTACAAGGTCCGTGGGCTCATCATCCTCGGTGGTTCCATCATTACCGCCTGGCCAAACCCATCGGTTTGGCGCGAAACGCTGGGCGCCCTCGATTTCATGGTCAGCATCAACCGGCATCACACCGCCGACTCGGCCTACGCCGACATCGTGTTGCCGGCGACCACCATGTACGAGATCACCTCGTACATGACCTACGGCCCGATCTTCAAGATCAGGGAGAAGATGCTGGAGCCGGTGGGTGAAGCGCGCAACGATTTCCTCATCCTGGCGGAACTGGCCAGTCGCCTCGGCTACGGCCACCTCTATCCACAGACCGAGGAGGCGCTGCTGCGCCGCGTCCTCCACGGCTCAGGCTTCACACTCGAGGACGTGATCACCGCCGGCGGCGCGGTTCAAGTTCCCACCGTGATGACGCAGTACAAGAAGTGGGAGAAGGGCGGCCTGCGCGAAGACGGGGAGCCCGGGTTCAGCACTCCGTCAGGGAAGTTCGAGATCGCTTCCAGCATCCTGGAAGAACACGGCTACGATGCGCTCCCCGTTTACACCGAGCCCGGCGAGGGTCCGCTGGCGCAACCGGCGCTGGCCGAGAGTTACCCGCTGGTCTTCAACTCGGGCGCCCGCATCTTCGCCGACTTTAGATCCCAGCACCACGGCGTTGTCGGACTCAATCGCAAAGCGCGCGTACCGCTGGTGACGATGAACACGAGCGATGCCGCACAACGCGGAATAGAAGACGGCGATTGGGCTTGGGTCGCTACGCCACGCGGCCGGGTGAAGTACCGTGCGCGCGTGACCGATGACATTGCCGCCGGCGCCATAGACGCCAACATGGGCGGCGGCGGTCCGCTGGGCCCGCAAGAGTGGCAAGACTGCAACGTGAACGACCTGACCGATCTGAACCGTTACGACCCGATCTCCGGCTTCCCGGTCTACAAGGCGCTGCTCTGCGATGTGGTGAAGGCGGAGGACTCGAACGGCGCAGGTCGCCGGACCGAAGAAGAAAGCGAAGCCGTGATCCGGGCGAGCGAGATCGAAAAGCCAATGCGCTACGTCTACCTGGATCACAACGCGACCACGCCGGTGGACCCCGAAGTGCTGGATGCTATTATGCCGCACTTGCAGGCCGCTTACGGCAACCCGTCAAGCATCCACAGCCGCGGAAGCGAGGCGCGCGATGCGGTAGAGTCGGCGCGCCGCACGGTCGCCCAGGCTCTGGGCTGCACGGCACGCCGAGTCATCTTCACCGGCGGCGGCTCGGAGTCCGACAACCTGGCCATCAAGGGCGTGGCGCTGGCCAGGCGCTACCAGGGCAACCATATCATCACCACCACGGTCGAGCACCCGGCGGTGCTGAGAACCTGCGAGGCGCTGCAGGAGTTCGGCTTCGAGATCACTTACCTGGATGTCGATGAGACCGGCTGCGTCGATTCACAGGCATTGAAGGACGCGATGCGCCCGCAGACGACACTGGTCAGCGTGATGATGGCAAACAGCGAGGTGGGGAGCATCAATCCCATCGCCGAGCTGGCGGGCATCGCACGCGAGGGCGGCGCCCTGTTCCATACCGATGCAGTCCAGGGGCTGGGCAAACTGCCCATCGACGTGGACGAGCTGGGCGTCGACCTGTTGTCGGTCTCCAGCCACAAGCTCTACGGACCGAAGGGTGTCGGTGCTCTCTACGCGCGCAAAGGCATCAAGCTCCACCCCGTGATCCACGGCGGCGGCCAGGAGCGGAAGCTGCGGGCCGGCACCGAGAACGTCCCCGGTATCGTCGGTTTCGGGAAAGCCTGCGAGCTGGCCGTGCGGCGACTCAACCACAACGAGATGGACCGCGTGCTCCAGCTACGCGACCGCTTGGAGGCGGGAATAAGGGAGATCGTTCCCGAGGCCCGACTCAACGGCCACCCCGAGCATCGGCTCCCCAACACGCTCAACATGACGCTGCCCGGCATGCGCGGCGAGTCGCTGGTCCTGTTCATGGACCGCCGCGGCGTCTACTTCTCTTCCGGCTCCGCCTGCAAGTCGGGGAATCCCGACCCGTCCCACGTGCTAACAGCGATGGGGCTCTCGGACGATGATGCCCACTGCGCTATCCGGCTCACGCTGGGCGTGGGAACCACAGAAGAAGACGTGGACTACGTGCTGGAAAGCCTGCGACAGATCATCGGCGACCGCGGTAGCAGCGTCCGTTTCGTAGCCTGCCGCTAGCCGGTGACCGGTTACCGATTACCGGACATTGCTTCGAAGACCTCGAGGGAGAAATCCACTTTGCCGAACGGCGCACTAACCTGCACGCCCTGCACGTGTGGCTCGAGCTGCGCCACCATCTCACGAGCTATCAATAGACCCTCCGCCATGCCGGCTTCCTTGCCCACGTCACTGGCGACGCGCATGCGCTCGAGCACGTGGTCGGGTACCTCGACGCCTGGCACTTCGTTGTTCATGAACTCGGCGTTGCGGTAAGAGACCAACGGCCAGATCGCGGCGACGACCGGGATGCGCACGTGATCGATGCGCTCCAGGAATCCCAAGAACTTCTCCACGTCGAAGATCGGCTGCGTTATCGCGTACTGCGCGCCGGCATCCACCTTCCACTCGAAATGGTGGATCTCGTAGTCGGGATCGATCGAGGCATGATTCACGCCCACGCCGTGGTAGAAGGCGGTGGGCGCTCCGATGGGGTTGTCGCCTGGATCGAGACCTTCGTTCATCTTACGCACCAGGTTGGTGAGACCCACCGAGTCGATGTCGAAGACCGCCGTGGCTTCGGGATACGGACCCATACGCGGCGGATCGCCCGTGATGATCAGCAGGTTGCGCAGGCCCAGCGCGTGTGCGCCCAGAAGGTCGCTCATCATGCCCAGCAGGTTACGATCGCGGCAGCAGTAGTGCGGTATCGTCTCGATGCCGACCTCTCGCTCGATGATGGCGCAGCTGGCCAGTACACCCATCCGCATCATCGCGCGCGGCCCGTCGGGCACGTTTACCGCATCGACGCCGGCTTCCTTGAGCTTGCGCACTTTCTCGATGACGTCGTCCGGCTCGCCGCCCTTTGGCGGCAAGATCTCCACGCTGGTCACCGGGATGCCCGCAACGATCTTGGCCGCAAGCTGCGATCGCTGGGCCACAGGAACCTGCTTGACGGCCGTAGTCGCCCTGCTCTCGGCCTCGCGCACCGTCTCGGCCACTACCGTGCGCCGCCGCGGCCGCAGCGCGCGCACCTGGCTGGCCATAGCGGCGATGTGCTCCGGCGTCGTACCGCAGCAGCCGCCGACGAAGCGGACGCCAGCCTGGATCAGCCGGCGCGTATACTTGGAGAAGTACTCCGGCGAGGCCATGTACATCTTGCGGCCTTCGATCTCCCGGGGCAGGCCGGCGTTCGCCATGGCCGAGAGCGGCCGGCTGGTGACCTCCGCCATTATCTGGATCGCCTTCAGGATCATCGCTGGGCCGACGCTGCAGTTGAGCCCGATCACATCGGCGCCGAGTGCGTCCAGGTCTCGTCCGATTCGCGCTGGGTCGACGCCATAAACCGTCTCGCCGCCGACTTGAACGGTCATTTGGGCGACGATCGGCAAATCCGCCGCCTCGCGGCAACCGAGGATCGCCTGCTCGATCTCCGACAGGTCGCTGAACGTCTCCACGATGAAGAGATCGGCACCGCCGTCGGCCAGCGCTTCCGCCTGCTCGCGGAAGAACTCACGCGCTTCCTCCCGCCCGGTCGGCCCGTACGGCTCGATACGAATGCCCAGCGGTCCGATAGAGCCCGCCACGTATAGATCATCGCCGGCGACCTCGCGTGCCAACTCGGCCGCCCTTCTGTTGATCTCGTGAACCCGATTGCCGAGCCCGTGCTGGTCGAGCCGTACCCGGTTGCCGCCGAAGCTGTTGGTCTCGAGGATCTCCGCTCCCGCCTCCTTGTAGGCGCGGTGCACTTCGCGGACCAGCTCCGGTCGCTTAAGGTTCACCTCGTCGTAGCTGACGTTGATGAACACGCCGCGCCGGTACAGTTCGGTGCCGAGCGCGCCGTCGAAGAGGTGCGCGCTGCCGTCGTCGATCAGCGCTCGGAAATCTGGCATGGCAATGATCCTCTCTACAAACAAACGCGACCCGGCTTCGCTTCGAGTCGGGTCGCGTGAATCTCCATGTTCGGAGTCGCCGCGGCTGTCACTCGCTCCGCAGGCGCCCGGCTCTTTAGGCTTTTTTTAGGGTGGTTGCAAGCCGCCACAAATCAGTCCACCGATGGAGTCCAACATACGCCTGCCCCGCTTGCCGTCAAGGTTTTGTTCGCAGCATGGCGGCTTGGCGGGACCCGCACGGCCCTTAGTAGCGTTCTCTCAGAAATGGAATTCCGATCCGAAAGCACTTGTCCGGAGGGCGTGACATGCGAGCAGCCCGTCAGCTGGTCCTAGCTCTGGTGATCCTCGCCGCGGCCACAATCTTCACCACTGATTTGCGGGGCCAGTCGCTTACCCGGCGAACCCCGAACATCTACGGCGCCTGGGTGACCTCGCCGTGGAACCTGTTCTTCGCCTTCAACCATCGGTTCCGCATAATCGGCGACGAGAACCTGGGCGACATCTTTGGCGATGCGTTCCTCAAGAACTCGCCGACGTTCAACCTGGCGCTCGGTCTCTGGTCGCCGCTGATGGCCGGCGTTCTCTACTCCAGCGAACCGGCGATCGTCAACGGTACGAAAGGGAACGAGTGGTTTCCCTACCTCAAGTGGGCGCCGCTGAGGAGAGATCACTGGTCGGTGTCTTTGTTGGGTGGTTATAACTCGCAGGCGGAAAGTGCGGACGGCGTACTGGCGGGGCAGCTCGATGTGGGCGGATTCGAGTTCCTGGGCGAGGTGCGCGGGTTCAGCGACGCGCTTCACACCGGCGAAGGGGGTCTGGCCCTGGCTGGCGGTCTAAGCTTTCGAGTCACCGCTTACATCGCCCTGAGCGCTGACGTCGGCGGTTTCGTGGCGGGCCCGGATACTGGTGTCGCCTGGAGCGGCGGCATCGCGCTGGGCATTCCGTTCACGCCGCACACTTTCTCCCTCCAGGTCAGCAACGCGATCGCGACGACACCGCAGCAGGCGTCGTTCAATAGCGCCGTGACGCGCGGCAGCGATCTGGTGTGGGGCTTCGAGTTCACGGTGCCGTTCAGCGGATTCGCCCGCTGGGGTCGGCTGTTCGATCCGCGTCAGACCCAGGCCGCAGACGATGGGCGCACGCCGGCCAGGGTCGCCGAGGTCGACATCAAGCGGCACGCCTTTCAGGGCGAAACCGTGCTGGTGCCGGAAGACGGACTTGTTCGCTGGGTCAACCGCGACCCGGTGTCACACACCGTGGTCGGCATTGGTGCCGAATGGAAGTCACCCGTGATCGCGCCGGGCGAGACGTACACGATACGCGTCGAGCGTCCGGGCAGGTACGAGTACCGCTGTTCGCTTCACGACCACGAGTCGGGGTTCGTACTGGTAGAGCCGGGCGGCTAGTCCTAACGGCTGGCGGCCGCCTCGAACCGGGCGATCAGAGCGGCGACCGCGGCGTCGGCTCCCTTGAACGCGTCGTCACCACCGGCGTTCACGGCGGCGAAAAGTCCGAGACCGCGCTCCGGCGCCAGCCACACCGACGCCCACCACATCGTGTTGCTGCCATGGTGGTTGAGGACCCGGCCGCCGGCCCAACCGCGTGCCCCCACGCCCCAGCCCATGGCGTAGACCGATCCGGCGGGTGGTGTATGAAGCACCTGAAAGCTCGCAGCGCTCACGAGTCCGTCGACGCCGGCGGCGCCCGCCAGCTGTTCGATCATGTACCTCGCGTAGTCGGCGCCACTGCAGTGAACGGTGCCCGCCGGCCCCAACACAAGCGGATTGTCGGCGTAGGGGCCGGGCTCCACCGGCCGCCACGACCCGGCCTTACCGAGATGACCCCAAGGCTCGTCGCGGCTCGAATCGCCCGGGGCTCCGAAGCCGCACGAGCCCATCCCCAACGGCACGAACATCTCGACCGCCAGCAGCTCCTCCCAACCCAGCCCGGTCACCCGCTCCAACATCGCTCCGGCCACGATGTAGCCCGCGTTGCTGTACTGGAACTCCCCGCGCTCTCCCTCGGACGACATGCCGAGCAACTCGACGGCAAAACGATAGCGTTGAACGGTCATCGCCGCCGTGTCGGCACGCAGTGAGGCCCACGATGGGGCCCGCAGAACGTCGACCGGCAGAGCGGCCGTATGGTAGAGCAACTCTTCGAGGCGAACGTCCTCGTACTCCTCGTTCATGGTGCCCACCAGCTCGGGAAACACAGCGCCGATCGTCGTGTCCCAAGACAAGTCACCCCGCTCGACCAGCACCGCTGCCAGCGTCGCCGTCATCGCCTTGGTCAACGATCCCACGTGCCAGACATCATCTGCTGTTACCAGCTCGTCAAACCCGACGGCGCGCCGACCGGTCGCGGCCATCTCGACGATCTCACCATCGTGCACCAGTACCGCTACCAGTGCCGGTAGCTGATTGTCCGAGCGTATGGACTCAATGACCTGCTGCAGGTTGACATCCCCGGCCACCCCGTAATCCTGAGCATGCCCGCTCTCACTCGCGACGAGCAACGCAACGACCGCCAGCGCCAACAATCCCCCGGTTCCCCGATACCCCGAATGCCAAAGTCCCCGAATCGCCTTCGACAATTCAATCAATCCAACCTCCCCAACTCCGATTATCAATTCCGGACCTCCCCAACTCCCAACCCGGAACACTCATCCCAGGTCCGTGTAGGATAGTTGTCCCTGCCTCCCACGCTCCCCCGCATGTCACTCTAACCTTCGCAATAGCAACCACCTAGCCCCCGTCCCTGTCCCAGCGCGAGACCCCGACCATCAATTCCATGTATCGTTCGAGGAGGGAGTCATGGATCTCGAGGTACTCAAACTCGCCGGCCTCATGATGGCAATCTGGATCCCCTGCTTCTGGGTCGCCATGAAGATCACACGCATCGGCGGCAACATGTTGGCGGCGTTGACGGTCAGCATCCCTTCCTTCGCCGTCGCCTATGCTGGCGGCTACTTCGGTGGGATATTCGTCGGGATCGGCGCGAGCACGATCGTGCTCTACGTCTTGACCTGCAAGCTATTGAAGGCGCCGGT
The DNA here is from genome assembly GCA_039589155.1 of Gemmatimonadota bacterium. Lineage (GTDB taxonomy): Bacteria > Gemmatimonadota > Gemmatimonadetes > Palauibacterales > KS3-K002 > Kutchimonas. The sequence continues at coordinate 21,705 of JBDHHX010000001.1, forward strand.
CTTCCCCGATGCGTTTCTCACCGTCGTGGTGACGAACGTGCTATACCTGCTGGTCTGGTCGCAGCTCCTGATGGGCGCGGCCAAGAACGCAGCGGCGCAGTAGCCGGCTAGCGGCAGGCGGCTATTGCCGTCTGAAGATCAACGTCGCGTTGATCCCGCCGAACCCGAAAGAATTGGACATCGCGAAGCCGACACCGGCCGCGCGACCTCCGCCTGACACGTAGTCGAGATCGCACTCGGGATCCGGCTCGGACAAGTTCAGCGTCGGCGGCATCCAGCCACGCTCGATGGTGAGCGCGGTGATCGCCGCCTCGATCGCACCGGAAGCGCCGAGCGGATGGCCGTAGTATCCCTTCGTGCCGCTGACCGGCACGCGATAAGCACGCTCTCCCAACACAGCTTTGATAGCCTTCGTTTCCACTGGATCGTTGAGCCGTGTGGATGAGGCGTGCGCGTTCACATACTCCACTTCATCGGGCACGGCCGCCGCGTCGGCGAGCGCGATCTCTATGGCCCGGGCCGACTGTACGCCATCAGGCCGGGGCGCCGTCATATGGTAGCCGTCGTTGGTCGTGCCGTACCCACACAGCTCGGCATAGATGCGCGCATCACGCTTCACCGCGCGACCCCATTCTTCCAGTACCAGTATCGCCGCGCCTTCACCCATGACGAAGCCATCGCGCTCGCGATCGAACGGCCGGCTCGCGGTGGCCGGATCATCGTTGCGCTTCGACATGGCGCGGATCAACGCGAACGCTCCGTAGGACAGCGGCGACAGCGGGCACTCGACGCCGCCCGCCAGGGCGACGTCGGCGCCGCCGTCACGAATCATCTGGAAGCCGTTGCCGATGCCCATCGCTCCCGACGCACAGCTCATCCCGTTGGTTGAGTTGGGACCGGTGAACCCGAACTCGATCGCGATGTTGCAGCTCGTCGCACCACCAAATACGGCCAGGGCGAGCAGCGGGTTGACGGCCGCGGGGCCTTGCTCGAGGAAAACGTTGTGCTGGCTTTCGGCATAGGCGACGCCGCCCAGCGCCGAGCCCATCTGCACGGCGACGCGGTCGGACTCGAGTGACGCCGGGTCGAGGGCGGCGTCGCTCAGCGCCATGCGCGCCGTGGCCACGCTGAAGTGGCCGAAGCGATCGAGGCGCTTCGCTCGCTTGCCGTCCATGTGATCGATAGGGTCGAAGCCGTCGACCTCGGCCGCCATGCGACTGCGGAAATGGTTCACATCGAAGCGGGTGACCTCGCGGACCATCGAGCGCTCGCGTCGCAGACCGTCCCAAAGCCCCTCTGCGCCGCTGCCGATTGGCGTGATGCAGCCGATTCCGGTGACGGCGACGCGACGGCGGCCGTTGTGCTCCCTGTCATTGCTCACAAGAGCTCTACCTCTTTCTTGACTCCAGCCAGCGTCATGCCGGCGACATGATGGATGAAGGTCGGGCCGATGACCGCGTTTGCCGCGAACCTGCCGATGAGCGGCCAGCGCGGACCGCGCGGCCAGTCGTGAATTATCTCGACTCGCGTGGCATCGCCCTCCCGGTGGAACCGCCACTCCACGTCCATCCCCTTCATGATTCCCGCCACGTGCCGGTATCGCACCACCGGCACGCTTTCGTCCGCCCACATCTCGCTGGCCCACCAGACCGGGTAGCCGACCGGACCGAACATTCGCCGGGCCGCCATCTCCACCAGCCCGCGGCCGAATCCGTCGCGCCGCTGGAACTGCACATAGCGGTAGTGCTCCAGTATCTCGGGCCAACGCTCCACGTCGGCGGCGACCTGAAAACAGCGCGCCGGAGACGAATCGATCGCGATCTCGTTGTGCGTGATCATCGGTCGTACCTGTCTGACGCCAGGGCAGGCAGTAACCGCAACCAGAGTCGCGGATCCAACAGCGTGGCCGGGTGCGCCAGATCGCCTGCCGCGCGCAGCAGCCGGGCCGCGGCGTCTTCGCGACGCCCCAGGCCGCCCACGAATCGGGACATGAGGGCCGGCCGGCATATCGCCGCCTCGATGGCCCGCTGCAGAGTTCGAGTGGGGGCCAACGCTCGGCCAAGCTCGCGGCCGTACCGTTTGAAGCCGATCACCTCACTGCAACGTTCGTCGAAGAGCGCGCCGATGGCTGACGCGGCCATCCTCGCGCTACGGATCGCCTGGTAGATCCCCTGGCCCGTGAACGGGTCGTAGTAGCCGGCTGCGTCACCGACCAACACGGCACCCGGCCCCCAGGCCCGCTGAACCGGCCGGTCGAACGGGCCCGTCACCATCACGCCCTGCTCCAGGCCCGCGGAAGATACCCGCGCCTTAACGGCTGGAAAATCATCCAGCGCGGTCGCCAGGAAAGCCGCCGCATCTCCTCCCAGGTCGCGTGCTTCCTCGCCGGGTATCACCAGCGTTACGTTGGCGCCGCCCGTGAACGGAGCGTATCCGCACGTTCGCCTCCCCCGGACTTGCAGCTCGCCGTATTCGCCCGTCCCATTCGCCGATTTCAGGTGACCGACGATCGCGATCTTCCGCAGAATCGGGGGCCGCGCGCCAAGACCTAGACGACTCTGTACCACCGAACGAAGTCCGTCGGCGCCCACGATAACCCGGGCGCGGAGCACGCGTACTTCCGTACCCTGGCGGATGACCACGCCGGCGGCCCGACCGTTCTCGAAAACCAGATCGAAGACCCGAGCGCCGAAGCTGGCACGGGCGCCGGCATCCAACGCCGCATCCAGCAAGGCTGCATCGAACTCGCTGCGCCTCACCGACCAACCCTCATCGCCGCCGCCGAACTCGGCCCTGAACCATCGACCGTCCGCCGCTTCGATTCGCCAGCCGCGCAGCGCCATCGGCGTCAGGCGCTCGCGCAGTTGCCCCGCGAGGCCAAGCGCCTCCAATTCCTTCACCGCACCAGGGTTCACGCAGTCGCCGCACGGCTTGTCACGCGGGAAAACCGCGCGCTCCAGCACGAGAACGTCCCGGCCCTGGCGAGCCAACTCCAGCGCCGCAGTCGCGCCAGCGGGCCCGCCGCCCACAACGATGACCTCGACGTCCCGTTCCCTCCTCACGGTCGCTTCCATCGCAATCCCCAGCGAAACAGCGGTTGAGGCTCCACCACCGCATCCAGTCCGACACGCTCGGCCAGACCCCGCGCCTCCTTCAGCGTGAACGCGGCACGCAACGACGCCGGGGCATCGTGCCGCGTGTAGCGATGCCGGCCCCATACGGTGAGGGCAAGGCACAGCGACGCCAGGTACCCGGCGGTTCCACGACGCAGATCACTCACCACAACTCCCAGTTCGCTCACCCTGGACATCTCTCGCAACGCCTCAACCGCGTCTTCTGTTTCCAGGTGGTGCAGAAACGTGCTGCAAATCGCCACGTCGAAGGCTCGCTCTCCGAAGGGCAGCGACCTGGCGTCACCCCGGACAAGTCGAACCCGCGCGCCACGGTCACCCCCTTCCAGTCGCCGCTTCGCTATGCGGATCGTCTCCCGGCCTAGCTCGAGTCCCACGCCCTCCAACTCCACATCGCGACCCTCGCTCCAGCGTCCCAACGCCGCCAGCATGTCGCCGCCCCCGCAGCCCACGTCCAGGATCCGCAGCCGGCTGGGTATGACGCCGCCCAACAACCGCTCCACCTGATGGATCACCGTCGCCGTCGCTCCCAGCGAGCGGTTGTACCAGGCGAGATCGTTCAGACTCTCGGCCAGCCGATCGGGGTCCGGTGAACCCTGATCCATCAGTTCGCGCACCAGCTGTCTTTGCATTGGACCCCAACGATGCCGCCACACCAGCCTTCTGGCTAGAGCCCGGCAAATCGGCCGTACGGCCGACCCTTTATCCCGAGAACGATTCTTACTTGCATTCAGCCCGCGCTTTGGTTAGATTTCTTTTTTAGCCCAGGCTAAATACGGCAGCTTGCTGGTTTAGATAGACGCGATTAGCCCCGATTAGCCCCATTTGTCACCCGCCGCTGTTGGAGCGAGCCGATCAGGCCCTGCTCCACGGCGGCGTTCTCATTGGCGGACCTCCTCATCGCCATCACGGGCTTCTCGCGACCTCTAAACTGCGCCATCGCCACAGAAAGGTCTTGACGAAGGGGCGGGCTAGGCACCATCATTGGCGCACCTTGCCGAGCCGGTGACCTACCCCGGATCCCCGAATTTTTCCCCGACAGACTTACAGGTGCATCCAGCCCTCAGAGGGAGCCGGCATGTTCTCAAACACGGGTCCTGAAGGCGAGTTTCCAGTTCGCCTGGATCTGGTACCGGGAAAGCTCAGCGCGCAGGTCTATCTGCACGACGTGAAGTCCGTGCGTCGCAAGATTCCGTGCTGGACCTATGTGACGGACGGCTTGCGTGAGCGGGGTCAGAAGGAAGTAGTGATCACGCTGAGCAGGGAAGAAGATGAGAACGCTTCCGACTTTCCTCGAGCGCCGCTCAAGTTCTTTTCGCACCTGTACGAGTTCTCCGAGGGCGGTGAATCGGTGGACGTGGGTGACGTCACGCAGTTCGAGGGGGACGGCTTCATGGGTCGGGCGGGGATCGTCTACGCCGAGCCGGAATCGCTGTACGGCCTGGAGTTGCCCTCATTCTCATTGGCGGCGGTTCTGCTGACAGAGGACGAGCTGCAGGCGGTTCACGCGTTCGGCGCGACACGAGTTCTAGCCCTACTCGGCAAGGCAGCCCGGCACTATCCGTATCCGGCATGGTCGGATCGATCGCGGCCCGGACTCGAGCTCACGGCGACTTTGGAGCAGAGCGTCCTGGCACAGATCGACCGCAGGCGGATTCCCGGTTTGAGGGTGCGGGTCGAGGGCAACCGAATCGTTGCCTCGGTGGCGCCGGAAGCCGTCGAGGACCTGCAGACCGTGCTCTCACGAGCGACGGTCAATGTTCCCCTTGCTCTGCCCACGGACCTGGACCCGGTGGCGGACGGTTGCCTGGTTTGGGAACCGGGCCATCTGGAACCGACCGTTGCCGCGCCACCGGGCAGCCGGCGGACGCGTTTGAGCGGCTGCTTCCTGGCGCTGGTACCCGATCAAGAAGAGGACTGCAGCGAGATCGTCGAGGACGGAATGGTGGTATCGTTCACCGACAGCTCGTGGCTGGCGGTTAAGGGCGCCCTGGAAACGCAGGCGCCGATCACGATCCCCTCGACCAGCGGATCGCTGCACTTCACGCTCAGCTGGCGGCAACTGCTCTAGCGATAGCCGGCTCCAGCCAGTCGCAGCGCCCTGTCTCCAACGACACATCCGCGAATCTCTCATCGTCGCCGGCGGTCGATGTTGCCGCAGGCCTGATAATGCGCCAATCTGATGGTGCGCCGTCTATCAGCGCGGCACATCGACGAAAGGACGATGATGACCAGCCTGGGGTACCGAGCTCTGACGTCTGTCGCCGCTCTCGCGACGCTGGCGTCGACGGCATGGGCCCAGGAGACCGAGACATCGGCGCCGGCCGGGTTCGGCCTCGGCCTGTCGGCGGTCTACCAACGGTTCAGCGAGGATTTCGAGGGCCTCGATCCTGGCTTCGGTGGTGAGGCCTCGGTCCGCTACACGTGGGACGGCGGCTTCCAGCTACAGGGCGGTGTCCACTACAGTCTGCACGACATAGCGAGGCTTCCCGGGAACGTCGGCTTCCTCGAGTTCTTCGTCGACCCACGCTATGTGATCGAGCTGTTCGACTCCCAGCGGATCGTGTTGCTGGTGGCCGGGCGTGTCGGCTACGTCAGGCTTTCCAGTGGGGATTCCGACGTGGCGGTCGGCGGCGCGACAATCGGCGGTTCGGTGGGCGGCCTGTACGGTTTGCGACGGGCGCTGGCGGTCGAAGTGACGTTCTATTTCGGCGGTCTATGGATGGACCGCCTGCAGACCGAGCCCGCGCCGGCACCCACCATCACCGGCAGCGTCACGTCGATTCAGGTCGGCGTCGTCTGGTCCTTCCCTAACTGAGCGGGCCCAGACTGCCGGGCGGAAGAAGCAAAGCTCGCACCGGCGTCGCTTCCGCATCCATCAGCTTCATCGGTAAAGCCACGAGATCGTAGTCGCCCGGCTCGGCGGCCGACAGGTCGAGGTTCTCCAGGATAGGAATCGCCGCGGCACCCAGAACCCGGTGCGCTGCCATTGCCGCACTGTCCACGGGATCGACGGATGGGGCGTCCGTACCGAACAGCACCAGCCCAGCGCCGGCCATCGCCTCAGCAGCTTCCGGCGCGAGCGGCGGAAAGTCGCTCACGAACTCCTCCGGCCGCACGACATCTAGCGTCCGGACAAGCACCCGCTGCGAACCTATCGCCCCTCTCTCCTTCAGAGCAGCCAGCGTCAGCGCCTCATGGCCGCGCATGTCGACTATCCGTGCCGGCCCAAGAAAAGACGCCAGCCCAAGCGCGCCGCTGAGCGGACCCTCCATATCGTAGTGGGCTGGCGCGTCGGCGTGGGTTCCGATGTGTGGACTGAGCGTGATCCGCGAAAGCGAGACGTTGTCACCGCCCGACAGGCGCAGCGTCCAGTCGATCGCCAATGGCGTGTCGCCCGGCCACGTCGCCGTCGTCGCGCTCAGCGGTCGCGTGATGTCGATCACCGATCGACTTCCTCCAGGTCCGCCCGACGTCGCGGCGGCGCTCCCCAGCTCAGAATCTCGTAGTCGATCGAGAGCCGGCCGCCGCCGGTGACGATGAGGCAGATGGCTATCATGAACAGCGTGAAGTCGAACTCGAATCCGCCGACCAGACCCTGGTGCAGCTTGACCTTCATGATGGCGACCGCCATCACGCCGGCGATGAAGAGCGCGGCGAAACGCGTGAACAGGCCGCAGACGACCAGAAGACCACCGAAGAACTCGACACCGGCCACAGCCCACGCCCAAAACAACGGGTAGCGCCAGCCCCACGACTCGATGTTGAATCCCTCCGCCGTCCCCAACGGACCCTGCATCTTTTCCCATCCGTGGGCCATGATCACGGCTCCCAGGGCGAGGCGCAGAAACAGCGGGCCCCAATCGGGGAAGTACCGGTTCATGATCCACCAACGCAGCTGTTTCATTCGCTCCGCTCGTTATCGTTTTGCTGTCCGACTTCGCGGCCGGGCGGGCGCCCATCTGTCTCTTCCCCACCGCCGCCCCGCGACCTCCAGCCCCCGGGCATCTGTACGAAGACCTGGCCCTGACGGATCAGGCGTCCGCCAAAACGGTTCACCACGCGGTCCTGGACCCAGCGACGGCTGGGCTTGAGAATGAAACTGAAGCCCAGCACATCGGTGATCAGCCCGGGTGTCAGCAGCAGGGCGCCACCGACGAAGATCGACAAGCCGTCCAGGATCGGGCGCCCCGGGACCTTGCCTTCATGGAGTTCCACCTGAAACGCGCGCCAGGCCCGCAGCCCTTCGTGACTGGCCAACGCCGCACCGAGGAAGCCGGTGGTGGCGATCAGCGCCAGCGTCGGCCACAGCCCGATCCAGCGGCCGACCTGGATGAGCAGCGCCAACTCGACGATCGGTATTATGATGAACAGCGGTAACAAACGCCGGAACATCTCACCTCACGAATTCGATTCTACAGTGCCGCGCCGGCACGCCGGGCTATTGCACCCGAATCGATGGCGCCGCCTGGCGATCCATCGATAGACGCGCTCCGCTACGAACATCGCACCCGGGGTGCGAAAAAGCCACGCCGCCGGCGCCAGACCCGGCAGCAATCTCATCACTTCACGCGCCGCCTCGGCACCCCGGTGTACCTCACCGGTAGGCGATACCAGATGCATCGCCTCCTCCGCCCCACTCCGGCTGACGCCGAGGCCGTCCAGTTCCGCCGTTTGAAACGGGACGGCCTCGATGCGGCCGCGTTTGTCCCGGCGCTCGATGAACTTCACCTGCCGGCGACAGAACTCGCACTCGCCGTCGTAGATGAGCGTCCACCGGCCCATGCGCCGCTACGCGCTCTCAGTCTCTCGGTAAAGCCAGCCACCGGCCAACGCACCGATGGTGAACTCCACCAGTCCCCATGCCGACCCGACGATCATCATCCACGCCGACCATACGCCCACCAGGTAGTCGCCGAGCAACGGCAAGAAGTAGCCGATGAACCAGACCACCAGCCCGGCGATCACCGCCGTCTTCGGGCCGGCCCCAAGTCGCGGCCGCACCGCTGCGTAGAGCCAGGTCATCGCGATACCCATGATCAAACCGATGACCACGAAGATGCCGATCGTCAGGCCCCCCGGCGGCTCAATGCCAAAGCGCTCCATCATCGCTTCCGCCTCGGCCGCGAACACCAGCTGGCCGATGATCTCGCCCACGTTGATGATCAGGCCGGCGAGCAGGCCCCCCAGGATGACACGGCCGGTGTTGATGCGTCCCATGTCGACCTCCGCGTTGAAGTCCGGGACCGGAGGATCCGGAACCCGTGTTTGCTGCAATGCTCTGGAAGCTGGAAAGAGATAGAATGCCCTTCCCCACCGCCTCGTGTCCAGCCCGACGCCATTAGCCTTGAGAATCGCCCGCGGAAAGCGCAAGATGCTGCGTGTCGGATGCCGACGCCCCCAACCCCACTGCCACGCGGGAACAGGCAGATGAAGAAGATCGCGATCAACACCGGCGGCGGAGACGCGCCGGGCCTCAACGCGGTGATCCGAGCCGCCACGCTGTCGGCGCTCAACCGGGGTTGGGAGGTCTTCGGGATCCAGCGCGCCTACCAGGGCTTGTTCGTCGATGACGGCATTGTTCCGCTGACGCGGGACTCGGTCCGTGGCATAACGCACCTGGGCGGCACCATCCTGGGGACGACGAATCGAGGCAACCCGTTCGCAATCCCGGTCGAGCAGCCCGACGGCTCGGTGAAGACCGAAGACCGCTCGGACGCCGTTATCGCCGCATTCAAAGAACACCGGTTCGACGCGCTGATCGCCATCGGCGGCGACGGCAGCCTGACGATCGCCCGCGACCTGGCGGCGAAGGGCCTACCCGTGGTGGGCGTGCCGAAGACCATCGACAACGACATCGACGGTACAACGTTGACTTTCGGCTTCCTCACCGCCGTCGACGTCGCCACCGACGCCATCGACCGCCTTCACTCCACCGCTCAGGCCCACGATCGCGTCATGGTCGTCGAGGTGATGGGTCGCCACGCCGGTTGGATCGCGCTCTTCGCCGGCGTCGCCGGCACCGCCGATGTGATACTCATTCCGGAGATCCCCTACCACATCGAATGGATCTGCGAGAAGGTGCTCGAACGCGATCGACAGGGCCGGCGCTTCGCCATCATCGTCGTCGCCGAAGGCGCCGCTCCAGCCGACGGGTCACCCTCGTTCGCTGACGCCGAAACCAAGCGGTTGGGCGGCATCTGCGAGGTGCTCGCCCACCAGATCGGAGAACGCACCGGGAAGGAGACGCGGGCCATCGCGCTGCGCCACCTGCAACGTGGCGGTGGCCCCATCTCCTACGACCGGTTGGTCGCCTTGCGCTTCGGCGCCGCCGCCGTGCGCTGTATAGAGAACGGCGAGTTCGGTTGCATGGTCGCACTCGATCCGCCTAACGTGTGTCCCATCCCCCTCGCCCAAGCCGTCGCACTACGGAAGACGGTCCCAATCGACGGCGACGTAGTCATTACCGCCCGTGACCTGGGAATCTGTTTCGGAGACTGAGAATATGATCGAGATCACCAAACGAGATGATGTTCAGCCTATCTGCCCGCATTGCTCCACCGAGCTCAGATCGGTGTGGTATCAGCAGCTGGCCGGCATGTTCGGGAAACGCTTCGTCTACTTCTGCGGTACCTGTCGCAAGGTGCTCGGCGTATCGCACCGCAAGGGATTCTGGATGGGCTAGTAGTGCAGGCGTTCCACCAGCCAGTCGGTCATGAAGCCCAGGAAGGCGCGGTCGACTTTCGCGGTGGGGTCGGCGTACTCCGCTACGCCCTGCCCTTTCGAGACCGCGAACAGGTGGTTGAGGTTGGGAAAGATCCTGACTTCGAAGTCGGGATTGCCGGCGCTCGCCAGCGCGGCACCCAACCGCCGGGCGTGCTCCGGCGGAATCTGCACGTCCATACCGCCCTGCACGACCAGTACCGGGGACTGCACCTGGCGAATCGTGGCCTCCGGGTCGTGGGAGAAGTGCTCCGTCAGCCACTTCCGGTACCGCGCCAGCCATCTGATCCCATCGGGGAGATCGACCTCGTCCAGGTCACGGCCTTCCCTGATGGCCAGCGACAGTTCGGCGACTCCGTCTCGAGCCTCCTCGACGCCCGCCGAGTCGACTCCGGCGTCCCGCGCCGCCGCCGCCACCTGCTCCATGATCACCGAGTCGAGCGGTGCGGCGGTGCCAGCCATGAGCACGATCGCGGCGATGCCGGGATCGTCCGCCGCGACTACCGGAGCGACGATCGCACCTTCGCTGTGACCGATGAGAGAAACCCGACCCGCGTCGATCTCGCCCCGGCTCCGCAGAAACTGAACCGCCGACTCCACATCGCTCACCAGGTCGCTGAGGCCCGCGGTCGCGAGCGTGCCGCCGCTGCCGCCGACGCCGCGGTCGTCGTAACGCAGCACGGCGATGCCGCGCCGCGTCAGCGTGTCGGCAATCACCCTGAAGATCCCCATTTTCAGGCCGCCGGGGCCTTCCGTATCCTCGTCACGGTTCTGCGCTCCCGACCCGCTGATCAGCACGGCCGCCGGCCACGGACCATCCCCTCTGGGTAGTGTGAGCGTTCCCGCCAGCCTGATCGAGTCCGAGTCAAACTCGACCTCCTCGGCGTCGTACGGCGGCGGCTCGCCGTTCGCATCCGGCTCGCTCGCCGTCACCGTCAGCAAATCGGCCCAGTCGGTATAGGCCTCGTTCAACGCCTCGAACGCCTGCATCGGAACGGTGAGCTTGAGCGGTGTCCCATCGGCGGCGAGCCAGACGAACGCTCCCACCCGATTGGCCAGGTTCAGATAGTAACGCCGCACGGTGAGCGTCTCGGCGCCGTGGCTCACCGCGCTCTCATGTTGAAGCTCGACCCCGATCGGAACGTTCGGGAAGGCGGTGAACTCCTGAGTCTCGCCCAGTCCGCCGTCGTGCAGCCACGCGAACTGTATGATGTGGACGATGACGTTGTTGGTGAGGAGGACGGAGGCCGCCGGCGTTTCGAGGTCTACCGAGGAAGAGATCGCGCCCTGTCGCGTCGCCTGCCGGCCGTTCGGTCCGTCGCGGACCAGCGTCGCTTCCGTCGTATCGGTCTCGTTCGCCGTCGCCAACACGGTGGCTTCCCGGAACTCGAGCTGAGGACCGGCCACGACCTCTATGTGCTGAACCAGGTGAAGATTGGGAATCTGCAGATCGACGTCGGCGCGCAGCGAGTGGCCGCCGTCCGGCAGACGCTCGATGTGGAAGGTCTCCCAACCGGCATCGCTTCCGCCGAGCCTGAACATCAGTCTCCCGTCGAGGGCCGCCGGGACCTGAGCGCTAAGGAAGTCCACCGACCCGAAGGTGAGTACGATGACAGCCGCGAGAGTCTTGCCCAGCATACGCAGGTTAGACCGGTTCCATCCTCACCGCGTTTCCGTATACGACGATCTCCGCGGCGCCGCCCATGATGAATGAGGTGGAGAACCGCACGGCTGTTATGCCGTTGGCGCCGAGATTGTTGGCCTGGGCGATCATGCGATCCAGCGCCTGCTCGCGCGCCTCGGCCATCATCTTCGTGTACTCTTCGATCTCGCCGCCGACTATGCCCTTGAGCGCAGCAACGATGTCCTTACCCAGGTGACGTGCGCGGATAGTGTTGCCTCGAACGAGGCCCAGCGTCTCGACGACGCGATAGCCCGCGACATCGGCTGCAGGTGTTATGATCATCGCTCGACGTCCTTATACCGTTGCTGGCCGCCGATGAGGACTTTCTCTCGAACCACCGACACCAGCAAGACCACCAGCCCGAACAGCATCGCCACTAGCGCCGCCTTGATGAACCAGGGCAGCGTCGTATCGGCGATCAGCTGTTCCACTCCCTTCCAGGTACCGTACGTGAGCAAGATGATCGCACCGATTGATGCGAATATCCAGCCTAGGCCACGCTCGAAGCGTTTGTATACGGAGGTCCAGTAGTCGTCCCAGATCTCCGCCGGCGCAGGTTTGAGTGCCATCGAGTCGGTCACCTCCTTCAACCGCAAGAACCTCTTGCGCTCCTTCTCGAGCTCCGGATCGCCGGCGACGATGCGCTCGAGCTCATCGCGCTCACCGGCGGCCAGTTCACCGTCCAGCTCCGCCATCATCAGACGGCGCGCCCGCTCGTCGTGCCCCCGGGCTTCGCTATGGCTCACAGCACATCCTCCAGTTTTTCGGCGAGGCTCCGGCGGGCGGAGTAAAGCCGCGACATCACCGTTCCGATGGGGATCACCAGCAGCTCGGCGATCTCCCGGTATCGGAGTCCCTCGAATTCCCTGAGGACCAGCACCTCGCGCTCCCGCTCCGGCAGCTGCTCGATCGCAGCCTCCAGCCGCGCTCGCAGCTCGGATCGCTCCGCCGCACGGCCGGGATCCGTCGCCGCCGCACGGACGCCCGCCTGTTCTGCCAGAAACGGGGTCGCCAGCTCGAGCTTCTTGACCCGCGTTCGCCGGTCACGGATGTGGTTGAAGCAGAGGCGCCGCACGATCTGGTAGATCCAGGCATAGAACGGCCGGTCGGGATCCAGCGATTCCCGAGCCCGGTAGGCCCTGGCGAACGCCTCCTGCGAAAGGTCGAGCGCGTCATCGTGCGAGCCGACGAGGCCGAGCGCCACGTAATAGGCGCGCCGCATATAGATCGTCACCAGCTCGCCGAACGCCTCGCGGTCGCCCTCACGGGCGGCCGCCACCAGCGCGCGCTCGCTGTCTTCCCGCTCTCCCGTCACCGGGGTCTGTGTCAAAGCGATCTCCACGGAAATCTCCGCGTTACCGGTCCCTGTTCTAGCCATACACGCGGGGCCGGCCTCTTATTCGCGGATCGGGCTACAGGGAGATTGGCACTTTGTCATGTGAGATTCAACAGCCGACAGCCGACAGCCATCGCTCGACATGTTGGTATTCAACAGCCGACAGCCAGCAGCCATCGCTCGACGTCCAGGTTGTA
>JBDHHX010000002.1:0-40358 GCA_039589155.1 Gemmatimonadota bacterium
CGAGGGCACGATCACCCGATGGATGGCGAACATCGGCGATGAAGTGAAGCGCGACGAGTCGATCCTCGAGATCTCCACCGACAAGGTGGACGCCGATATCCCGTCACCCGTAGCCGGAACGTTGATCGAGATCCTGGTCGACGAGGGCAACACGGTAGAGGTCGGGACCGTCATAGCGCGGATCGAGACCGAGGCTGACGCCGCCGTATCGGCGGTGGAAACGGCGAAAACGTCCGCAGCCGCCGAGCCGGCCGCAGCGACTGCGGCGCCGGCACCGGCCGCCGCGGCCGTAGCCGCCGGGCCGGCACCCACCAAGATCGACGGCGACGGGCCGGGCACCCGGGAAGGGCGGCTGCGGTCGCGCTCGACCCCCGTGGTACGGCGCATCGCCGCCGAACACGGCGTCGACATCTCACGGCTGACGGGTAGCGGGATCGCCGGCCGCGTCACCAAGAAGGACATCCTCGCGTTCATCGAAGGTGGCGGCGCGCTTCCCAGCGGGATGCCGACCGGCGCGCCGGGCATGCTTTACGTCCCGATCCATGGCGATACGCTGGAGATCAAGATCCCCGACGTGATAGTCAGAGAGAACGACCGCGTCGAAGAGATGAGCGTCATGCGGCAGCGAATCATGGAGCATATGCTCATGAGCCGCCGCATCAGCGCGCACGTCAGCTCTGTCTTCGAGATCGACTTCGAGCGGGTAGGCGCCTTACGCAGAAAGCTCAAGCCGCGCTTCGAGCAAGATGGCGTGAAGCTGACCTACCTCGCGTTCATCGTGAAGGCGGTGCTCGAGAGCCTGAAGGAATTCCCGGTGCTTAACGCCTCGGTCGTCGGCCGCAAGGTCGTCTATCACAGCGACTACAACGTCGGCATGGCCGTTGCGATGGACGCAGGCAGCGGGCTGATCGTTCCCGTGATCAAGGGCGCCGACGAGCTCAGCTTGCTGGGCCTTGCCCGGCGCATCCAGGAACTGGGTGAGCGGGCCCGCACGCGCCAGCTCGACCCCGACGATGTGCAGGGTGGCACGTTCACGATTACCAACCCCGGCGTCTTCGGCTCGCTGTTCGGTACGCCGATCATCAACCAGCCGCAGGTGGGTATCCTCGGCATCGGCGCGATAGAGAAGAGGCCGGTCGTCATCGATGACATGATCGCGGTTCGTTTGCGCTCCTACTTCGGTCTCACGTTCGATCACCGGGTCGTCGACGGCGCTATGGGCGACTTCTTCATGAGCAAGGTCAAAGAAGTACTCGAGGATTTTCCCGAGGAATCGTAACCACTCGGTGGACCGTCGACTCGACCGCCTACGGTTCACCGTCTACCGTCTACTGATCCCGAATGCCGTACCTACGGCTCGTCGACCTACGCACTGGCTCGGCACTCGACTTCGATGCCGGTGAAGTACGCATCGGTCGCGATCCGCAGCTCGAGCTCACCATCTCCGGTTCCGGGGCCGAAGTCGTTTCCAGTCATCACGCGCGCTTCGTCTACCGCCACCGCCGCTGGTGGATCGAGGACACCGACAGCCGCAACGGTACCTTTATCGGCGAACGCCGCCTGAGCCCGGGCGAGCAGGAGGCGGTCGCCCCCGGCAGTTGCGTTCGCTTCGGCAAGACAGGACCGCAGGTCAAGGTCGAAGCCGCGTCCAGCAAGCCGATGGACGCTACTCGGCTCGAGCGCGGCGACGATGCACCGCAACAGCCGCCGACCCCTGTGCCCGACCCGCCGCCCGCTGAACCTGCGCACGCCGCCGTCATCAAGATCGTCCTTCAGGATGCCCGGGATGGTGAGCGGTACGAGGCGGAAGCCGCAAGCATTCGCATAGGACGGGGACACGACTGCGAGGTCAGGCCGCTCTCCCACGACTACGAGTTGGTATCCCGAGTCCACGCCGAGATCCTGCTGGAGCATGGCGGCCTCGTCGTTGTCCGCGATGCCGACAGCGTCAACGGCACCTTCCTGAACGGCGAGTTTCTCGAAACGCCCCGCGAGCTCCAGGAGGGAGACCAGATCGCGCTCGGCGAGGAAGCTCCGGTGCTCTTCGTTCGTAAATTGTCGGTCGGCTTGCCGGGTAAGGGAATCACGACGCTGATCGTTCGCCGCGTCGCCGAGGAAGTTTCGCGGGCAAGCGCACTGCGTCTCCGCAGGGTCGTTTGGTTCTTCGTCGCCTTGCTGGCCGTGGTCACAAGTGGCGTATTCATGCTGAGCGAGAAGCGCGACCGCGAGACGGCGGCGGCGCTGGAATCGCAGCGGCAAGAACTGGAGCAACAAAGGCAGGTGCTGGACGATTACCGCAGCGCTCTGGCCGCGCAACAGGCGACCACCGACTCGATTCTGTGGGCGGCGACGGCGGAGAACGAGCGGTTGAGGAGCGAGTTGATGGCGGCGGTCGAGAGCTCGGCGCCTACCGCCGTGGTCGACAGCCTGCGCGACGCAGTGATCGCCGCCGACCGACGCACCCAGGCGGTGGAAGCCTCGCTCGCCCGCTCGCAGGCGGCGCTGACCCGCCAACTGGCGGCTGGTGACTCGCTACGCCGCGAAGCCTCCGCCGAAGTATCGCGACTGCGGTCAGAGCTGGAACAGGCGCGGGGAACACAGCTTTCCGCCGCTCTGGCCGACAGCCTGCGACAGGCCATTCAGGAAGCGGAGCAGCAGGCGGCCGACATCGGCGCCCAACTACGTGCGGTCAGCGGCGTCAACCTGGCGGCGCTGGCTCAGGCGAACCAGGACGCCGTCGGTCTGGTCACCGTCTTCCAGGGTCTCAATCTGTTTGATGGAACCGGCTTCGTCATCACGTCGTCCGGCTACTTCGTCACCAACCGTCACGTGGCGCAGCCCGACCTCAAGGACGCCGATTCCGTCTTCATCACCATGGCCGACGAGCGCTTCATGATCCCGGCCGAGGTGATCGCCATCGCCGGCGCCGGCCAACCCGACCTGGCCCTGCTCAAGATCCTAGATTACAGCGGACCTCATATCGAGGACGTTGATTGGGCCGGCGTTCGCGCCATGCAGGGCGAGCCCGCCGCGCTGATCGGGTTTCCCGCCGGGTTGGGTGCCGCGCTCGACCAGACACGCACCGTCCGCACGTCGATGAGTGCCGGAATATTTAGCAAGGTGACCGGTGAGCTGGTTCAGTTCGACGGCTTCACCGTCGAGGGGTCCAGCGGCAGCCCGGTCTTTAACGCCAGCGGTGAAGTCGTTGCCGTTCATCGGGGCAGCCTGCGTGGATCCAGCGGCCTGGGTTTCGGCGTTCCTATCAAGAAGCTGATCGATTTGCTGCCGCCCGAGGCAAGAGCGGAGCTTGGCATATAACGATCGAGGAGGGGTTAATGGAGTCGACACAGCTGAGAGCTATCCCTTTCGCGGCCGCGCTGGCCATCGCCGTTTGGGTCGCACCGGCCTGGCCGCAGGCGCCGGAGACCGCGGCGGACCCGGCCACCTCCGAGCTCACCGTCCCCTACATCATGCAGGGCCCGGAACTCGTAGGTACAGCGCCGTCACGCATACGCTGGTCGCCGGACGGCCGCTGGCTCTACTTCGTCTGGAAGCGACCGGGCGAGGATCGGCAAAGGGTGTACCGCGTGGAGCGCGGTGGCGGCGAGCCAGAGCTCGTCGATGACGACGAAGCGCGGCGGATCGAACCTCGTCTCTCAGCCGTGTTCAGCGATGATCGACGCTGGGCCGCCTTCGCCGATGGCGGTGACCTCGTTCTCCTCGATGTGAGGGATGGAACCGAGCGAACCCTCGTCTCCGTCCCCGGCCGCCTCTCCTCCATCCGCATCGCACCGGACGGCAGCGCTGTCTACTTCGTTCGCAGCGACAACCTGTTCCGTGTCGATGCGGTCAGCGGGGCGTTGTCTCAGCTCACCGACATACGGCGCGGTAACGAGCCCAGGGATCCGAAGGAGGCAGAGGGACAGCGTCAGGTCCTGGAGGACGAACAGGCCGAGCTGCTTCGCGTCTTCCGTGAGGACTCGCTGAGTCGCGCCAATCGTTGGCCGCCGCCATCCGACCCGGAGGCGGCCGACACGCCGAAGGCGTACTACATCAAGAATGGCGAGCGGTTTAGCGGCTACTGGGTATCGCCGGATGGGAAGAAGATGGCCTTCCAGCTCTCCAGTGAGGCGGAGGACGCCCGGCTCGCCTGGGTCCCCGACTACGTCACCGAGGATGGCTACACCCAGCAGGCGCCGCGCAAGCGGACCAACGTGGGCGACGAGCAGGGCAGCTCGAAGCTGGGGATCATGGAGTTGACCACCGGCGCCGTGACCTGGGTCGATCACGGCCAGGAGGACCGCGCGCTGCGGATGATGTTCCGCGGCTGGTCCGACGATTCCCGACGCCTGCTTGCCCTTGGGCTCGCCGACGACATGAAGGATCGCTGGCTGTTCGTCCTCGATCCGGCGACCGGCGAATCGCGCGTTCTCGACCAGCTCCACGACGACGCCTGGATCGGTGGTCCGGGATGGGCCAGCGCCGGATGGATGCCTGACGGCGACCATGTCTGGTACATATCGGAGGCCACCGGCTTCGCCCACCTCTACACCATGGCCGTCGGTGGCGGCGAGCCTCAGCCGCTCACCACCGGGCCGTGGGAAGTGCTGAGCGCCTGGCTCTCTCCCGACGAGAAGGAGTGGTACCTGATCACCAGCGAGGCCAGTCCGCACGAGCGCGGATTCTACCGCATGGGTCTGAACGGCAGCGACCGCGGCCTCGTCACCGGGCACGGTACTCTGCAAGGCGGCAACAATTCTATCTCCGTCTCGCCCGACGGCCGACGCCTCGCCGCCCGCTTCGGAACGATGAACCATCCGCCGGAGCTCTATCTCCAGGACAACAAGGAAGGCGCGCGGGCGCGGCAGATCACGGAATCGACGACACCCGATTTCCGCGCCCGCGACTGGATGGTGCCGGAGATCGTTTACTTCCCGGCTCGTGATGGTCTCGACGTGCCCGCGCGGCTCTACCGGCCCGAGATCGCGAACGGCGCCGCCGTGATCTTCGTACACGGCGCCGGATACCTGCAAAACGTTCATAGCTGGTGGAGCAGCTACTACCGGGAGTACATGTTCCACAACCTGCTGGTCGAGCGCGGCTTCACCGTGCTCGACATCGACTATCGCGGCTCCGCCGGTTACGGCCGCGACTGGCGGACGGCGATCCACAAGCACATGGGTGGAAAAGACCTCACGGACCAGGTCGACGGCGCCGCCTTTCTGATCGATTCGCTGGGCGTCGATGCGGGCCGCATTGGCCTGTACGGCGGCAGCTACGGCGGATTCATCACGCTGATGGCGATGTTCATGGAGCCCGAGACGTTCGCCGCCGGCGCCGCCCTGCGACCGGTCACCGATTGGGCGTATTACAACCACTGGTACACGTCCCGCATCCTTGGGCTGCCACAGGACGATGTCGACGCCTACAGGCTGAGCTCGCCCATCTACTACGCCGACGGATTGGAAGGTGCGCTGCTCATCTGCCACGGCATGATCGATCAGAACGTTCACTTCCAGGACACGGTGCGTCTTGCTGAGCGATTGATGGAGCTAGGAAAGGAGAATTGGGAGGTCGCGATCTACCCGAAGGAACAACATGGCTTCACGCACGACTGGGCGTGGACGGACGAGTACAGACGGATACTGAAGCTATTCGAGGAGAATCTGCTAGAGGACTAGGACTACGATTGGACTACGACTAGGACTGTGACTAGGAGACGACAACGATATCTTCCATTCCTAGTCCTAGTTGTAGTCCTAGTCTTATCGTAGTCGTAGTCCTTGAACGAGGTGATTCCATGGCGGACCCGATAACAGAGTTCGAGGCCTACAGAGATGAACTGCTCGCCCTGCTCGGCGATGATGACCCCATCGAGGTTCTCGCCCACACGCCGGGTATCATCGACGAAAGGCTCGCTGGGTTTGATGACGAGACGCTCGAGCGCCGACCGCGGGAAGGTGCCTGGTCGGTGAAGGAGATCCTCGGGCACCTCGGCGATTCCGAGTGGGTCTACGGCTACCGAATGCGCATGATGCTCAGCCACGATGCGCCGGAGATCGCCGGGTACGACCAGGACATCATGGTCGCCGGGCTGGCACACAACGAGCGACCGGCATTCATGCTGCTCGAAGGACTGCGCCGGCTACGCGGACTGAACATCGATCTCTACTTGCGGACGCGCGGCCCGGCCTGGGAGCGCTACGGGATCCACTCCGAGCGCGGGAGAGAAAGCGTCGATCTGTCGGTCCGACTGCTGGCGGGTCACGATCGCGTGCACATGCGCCAGATCGAACGAACGCTGGGTTTGGTCCAGTGAGTGGTACGGGACACAGAGAGGCGGCGTTCGATGTTGCTGTTTCAATCTGCTGAGATACTGTCGCACGCTGCACCGCGGGAGAACGTATGAAGAAGCAGGGACTCGATACACCCGCCCTTATCGTCGATTCGGGCACTCTCCGTCGCAACATCGAGTGGATGCAAAAGGTCGCCAACGGGTTTGGCGCCCGCTTACGCCCGCATACGAAGACACACAAGTCGCCGCACATCGCTCGACGCCAGATGGAAGCGGGCGCCAGCGGCGTCACGGTGGCGAAGGTCGGAGAAGCGCAGGTGATGGCTGATGCCGGGCTCGAGGACATCCTCATCGCCAACCAGGTGGTCGGTACGGCAAAGGTCCGCAGGCTCATCGATCTCGCGGCTCGCGTCCGCGTCGCCGTCCTCGTGGACAGCGCAGCTGGCGTCGAGATGCTGGAGAACGCGTTCGCCCAGGCCGGTGGCGAGCTCGACGTTCTCATCGAGGTAGACACGGGGAAGGGTCGTTGCGGGCTTTCGGACACCGAGCAGATCCTTGCCCTGGCGGATGAAGTGGAGCGAGCAGAGCATCTGCGGCTGCGTGGAGTCGAGACGCACGAGGGGCATGTGGCGGACGGAGCGACGAACGCGAAGCAGATCGAGGAGCGTGCGGTGGCCGCGGGAGAGCGCGTCGTCGAGGTTGCGGAAGCGCTGCGCCAGCGTGGGCACGCTGTGGAAGAAGTCAGCGTCGGATCCACGCCGGCGGCGCCGTACACCGCGTCGGTTCCCGGTATCACCGAGATGCGGCCCGGCACGTACGTCTTCAACGACGTGAACGAGATGGCACTCGGTCAGGCGTCGGCGGAGGAATGCGCGCTCAGTATTCTGGCAACGGTGATCAGCCGGCCCGTGCCCGCGCGGGCCGTGCTCGATGCCGGGAGCAAGTCGCTCTTCGCCGAGCGAGCCCGCAGCGGATTCGCGCTGGAGGGGTACGAGGGCTTCGGGTACATCCGGGGGGCGCCCACTGCCAGGTTGGTCAGTCTGAGCGAGGAGCACGCCGTGGTGGAGCTACCCGCAGGATCGGAGTTCCCGGGCGTCGGCGGCGTGGTGGAGATCATACCGAACCACGTCTGTCCGGCGGTCAACCTGCACGAGGAGCTGCACATCGTTGATGGCGATGATCTGCTGGAGGTCTGGCCGATCGCCGCTCGCGGAAAGGTGCGCTAACCCGGCATCAGTTGCGCGGCGCGCCTCCGACGATCCGTTTGAGCATGGTTCCAGCCGGTATCGTCGCTCCCTCCTCCACGCCGTTGATGATCGCCAGAGTGGTGAGCGATATCGGTGAAGGGTAGCGTTCCGCGAATCGCTCGATCGTCATGGCGCGATTGATTCTCAACGTCTCGACCCGCATGGCCTCCACGCCAAGCACGGCCGGGTCGGTCACGCGGTCGAAGCTGCCCAGCGAACGCTGGAACACCTGGTCGTACTGCTGCAGTTTCTCCAGCGTCGTGTACCCGAGAAGCTGGAAGACCAGGCCCTTATATCTCACCCAGACGCCTAGACCGGC
Source organism: Gemmatimonadota bacterium (assembly GCA_039589155.1). Lineage (GTDB taxonomy): Bacteria > Gemmatimonadota > Gemmatimonadetes > Palauibacterales > KS3-K002 > Kutchimonas. The sequence continues at coordinate 7,862 of JBDHHX010000002.1, forward strand.
GAGCTGCGCGTCCTGCGTCTGTGCCACGAAGTAAGTTGACCGTGCCGGAAGACCGTTCAACCGCGAGTTCGATACAGAGCCGCGCGGCCTGATTATCGAATCCGCCAGGAAGGCCTCGACCGCCTCGCGCGGCGTCTCCGCATCGGACAGCGTGAGCTGGACGATGGCATCGTTCTCCGGGCTGACGCCGGCCACGACCTGCTTCGTGTTCTGGGTTTGCCACTGCTTGGGGAACTCGAGCTGGAACGCCAGGTCGGGGTGCAAGAAGAGCTGACCCTCGAAGTAGCCTTCGCGCGGGTTCTGACCGAAGACCAGGCCATCGATTCGCTCTAGGTAGCGACCGCGACCGACTTCGCCGGTGATCTCTACCCCGGTGCTCTCCAGCGAGTCGAGCGCCGCGTGCATGCGGGCGACCCGCTCGCCCGGGTCGGGGTGAGTCGACAGCCAGCCGGGCAGCGAGCTGCCGCCAGCCGCCTCGCTCACCCGGTCCAGCATGGTGAAAACGTCCACCGCCTCGCGCGGATTGTACTCGGCGCGGCCCATGTAGCGAAAACCGAGGTCGTCGGACTGACGCTCGTCGTCGCGCCCGAACTTGAGGAACATCAGACCCAGCCCTTGGCCTAGCACGCCGCGGTACCTGGCGATGTCGGAGGAGAGCACCGCGCCGACCTCGAGGCCCATGCCGGCCAAAGAGGCCCGGCTCATCTGCTCCGCCGAATGCCGCGCCGTCACGTGCCCGATCTCGTGACCCAGCACCGCCGCCATCTCCGCTTCGGAGGTGAAGTAGGTCAGGATTCCACGCGTCATGAAGATCTGGCCGCCCGGCAGCGCGAAAGCGTTGACGATCGGATCGTCGACGACCTTGAAATGCCATGGCAGGTCGGGCTTCTCCGACTGCGCTGCCAGCTTCTGGCCGACCTCGTCCACGTAGGCCTGGAGATCGGCGTCGTCATAGAGGCCGTAGATCTGCTCGACCTGCTGTGCCCCCTGCAGGCCCATCTGGATCTCCTGCTGCTCGCTGATCATGATCAGCTGGCGCTCGCCGGTGGCGGGGTTCACGGGGCAGCCGACCAGGGTCAGGGAATAGGCCAGTATGGCAGGCACGAATAGCCGGTGCTTCGATTGGGTATTCATAAGTAGACGGGGCTTGGGGAATTCGGGTCTCGGACCTCTAATTGTGAGGGTAGTAAGGGGCAACTATCAAGTGGCTTGGGAATTCTCGAATAGGATTCAGCGAATCGGGGATTCGGGGAATTCGGGAAGGCCGAGCGCCGTCACTTTCGTGATTCCCCAACTCCCCGACTCCCCGAGTCAGCTTCGAGAATTCCCGGCCCACCTTGAGCAGGCCGGCTGAGGGGTATAGCTTGAATGGCCCCTCCCATCCTCTGAAACCTCGGACGGCTGGATCCTCGTCATTGATGGTAGGAGCGGGCCGCGCGCGCGCCCCCGGGACCGGGCGGCCGCGCTAAACCACACGGCGGGCGGGCATGGAGCAAGGCGAGAAGAAATTTAAGGAGGGCATAGCCTACGGGCTGTGGGCGGGCTGGTTGTTTGGCTTCGCCGGCCTCCACCGCCTGTATCTGGGCAAATGGGGCACGGGCTTTCTGTGGCTCTTCACCTGGGGGCTGTTCGGTGTGGGCCAGGTCGTCGACCTGATCACCCTGCGTCGCCAGGTGGAAGAGGCTAACCTGCTGGACGAGGTCCGGGCGATGAAGTCCAGCGGCAGCCACGGGAGACCGACGCCCGAGCAGATGCTGCTTCGAGCCGCCATGAAAGAGGGCGGCAAGCTCACCGTCACCCAGGCCGCCATGATCACCGGGTTCTCCTTCGCCGAGGCTGAGGAGCTGCTGCGCGAGATGTGCAGGAGCGGCTATGTCGACGTGGGGAACGAGCCGGAGAGCGGCGTCATCGTCTACTATTTCCCGGAACTCAGAGGCCGGCGCCAACTCGGAGAGACCGACGCCCCCTACGGTTGATGTTGGTAATGGGAAATCGGAGTTAAGGATTCCGGATTGTAGAAGGCGATTCGGGGACTCGGGGATTCGGGGCGGTAGGGAACGGGGGAAGGGCGGCGGCCCTTCCCCCATTCGTTTTTGCCTAAATCCCTCAACCGCCGAACCGCGCTCTGAAATCCGGGATCTGTAACTCCGAGCTGCAATCCCAGATCCCGAACTCGGGAATTCCCTAATCCCGCTTCCCAAGAACAGCAGTCAGTTCGACGACTTCCCCTTCTCGTTTCACCTTGATCTGCACCGTGTCTCCCGGCGCATGATCCCGTAGCGCGTAGGTATAGTCGTAAATGTTCACGACTTCCTTGCCGGCGAACTCGACCACCACGTCGCCGCCCTGCAGGCCCGCCGCTTCCGCCGGGCTACCGGCGCGCACGCCCGACAGCCGCAGGCCGCCGCCCTCGACCTCGCCGAAGTCCGGGATCGTTCCCAGGTAGGGGCCGTAGCCACCGCCGCCGCTGACCTGCGGCCGCTGCCGCTCGATCAACGTCAGCTCGCCGGGCCAGTTCGCCAGGTCGCTGATCAGGATGGCTGAGAAATCCGCGACCTGGGCCATACCCTCGGCGTTGATCAGCTCCCAATCGTCGTCTGGCCGGTGGTACTGCGTATGTGTACCGGTGAACATGTGGAGAACGGGGATCTTCTTGGCGTAAAACGAGGTCTGGTCGCTGGGCCCGTATCCGTCACCGACATAGCTGAGAGTCAGCGCGTCGTCATTCGCATCCAGCGTATCGAGCAGCGTCTCGAACTCCTCAGCCGACTCGGTTCCGAACACCTGCATGTCCCCGTCGTCCTTCAGGCGGCCCACCATGTCGAAGTTCACCATGGCCGTCACCTGGTCGAGAGAGAACGGCGGGTTGTTGACGAAGTAGTCGGAGCCCAGGAGGCCCATCTCTTCGGCGCTGAAGGCGACGAAGACCAGGCTGCGCGCCGGGCGGGCGTCCGGTTGGGTGGCGAAGTACTCGGCCAGGCCCAACAGCACGGCGGTTCCCGAGCCGTTGTCGTCTGCGCCGTTGTGCGGGCTCACATCGTCGGGCGCCAACGAGCCGGGCCCGCCCATCCCCAGGTGGTCGTAGTGAGCGCCGACGACGACGATTTCGTCGGCCCGCGCGGGGTCGGAGCCCTCGAGCTTACCGACCACGTTGTGCGCCGTCACCTTCAGCGGCTCGACCTTGGCGTCCAGGGTGATTTTCAGCTCCTCATCGCTCAGCAGTTCCAGGATCTCAACGCTCTCGAGGATCTGGATCGCGGGGATCCCAACCGAGTGAGGCGGATCGCCGGCCTGCGGCAGGCGGAGCCTCTCCACCACTATGAAGACCGCCTCGGCGCCTTGCTCCCTGGCGGTCGTCACCTTACGACGGGGGCTTGGGTCGACGCCTGACCCGTGGGGATCGAAATCGTCCGGCGTGCCGCCCTGCAGCATGACGAGGGTGGGCGACTCGATGTCGGCGTAGGCGTCCGCGCTCAGGCCATAGCCACCACTGAACGGGCCGCCGCTCGCTGCACCGGCGCCGGAGAAGTTGAACGGCATCCACTCCGTACCCAGCTCCAGCTCGCGTGTACCGCCCGACGTCTCTAGGACCAGGCGGCTATCGGTCGCCACCGTGATGGTTGTCGTGATCTCGAACGATTGCAGATACATGTTCGTACTGCCCAGCGGTTCGAGCCCGTACGAGTCGAAGAACGTCGCGATGTAGGCAGCGGCGCTGTCGGCTCCCGGCTCGCCCGCCTCGCGGCCGGCCAGCTCGTCGCTGGCCAGGTACCTTACGTGGCCCAGCAGAACTTCGGGATCGATCGACTGAGAAAGCGCCAGCGTCGGCGCTGTGAGGACGCACATCGCGCTCAGGGCCAGCCAGCGGGCCGCCCGGACGCGGAAAGGTCGCTCCCGGTTGCGCGGGTCGCGCGCAACTGTATGGATTGAGATCGTCATGGCGACCCAAGTCTATCCGGGGAGCGGCTGGAATTCAACGGACGGAGCATTTGAGCGCGAAGTGATGGCGACGGGAGAGAGCGTGGGCGGAGCGTGGCCCCAGGAGCGGCACTACGTGGCGGAAGGGCCGGGCGGCCCCCTGTTTGTACGCGAGCTGGGGGAAGGTCCTCCGCTTGTGGTTCTTCACGGCGGACCGGGCGCCCACCACGACTATCTGCTGCCCCACTTCGCGCCGTTGGCCGAGGAGCGCCGACTCTATTTCTACGACCAGCGCGGCGGCGGCCGCTCCCGGGTGGTGCGGCCCTCGGCCGTCGGCTGGCGCGACCACGTGGCCGATCTCGAGGCGCTCCGCCGGCTGTGGGGTCTCGATGGCTTGACCCTGCTTGGCTACTCGTGGGGTGGCCTGCTGGCGCTGCTCTACGCCGTCGAGCGGGCCGCAGATAGCGAGTCGGTGAAGGCGATGGTGCTCGTGGCGCCCGCCGCCGGCTGGGGCGACTACCATCGACGGTTCCGAGCGGAATTCGCCCGGCGATCAGTCTCCGACGAGGTGAAACGAATGCGGGCGCAGCTCGAGGCGTCCGGGCTCGCAGATGACGATCCCGAAGCGTATCGGCAGCGCCGCTTCGACTTGAGCGTGGCCGGGTACTTCCGCGACCCCCGGGATGCCATCGACTCGACACCGTTCGTCGTCCAGGCGCAGGCCCAGCAGGCAACCTGGCTGAGCCTGAAGGACCACGGCCCTGAGCTCAAGCGCGGCGTCGAAAAGCTCGAGACGCCGGCGCTCATAATTCACGGGCGCCACGACCCGATCCCGCTCGAGTGGGCCGAGGAACTGGTCGCCGCCATGCCCGCTGCCCGTCTTGTGGTCCTCGAGAACAGCGGGCACGTTCCGCACGTTGAGCAAGTGGATCGCACTTTGGCAGAGATACGCCGGTTCCTGAAGGAGCGTACATGACACGCCGCTACCACATGGAAACGCAGGAGCTGGCCGCGGCGGAGGCCGCCGGTCCGGACCGGGCGCCTCCCACGCCGAGGCCGGCCGCGGGAGTCATCCTCGCTCGGGACTCGGACGAAGGACCTGAAGTGCTGCTTGTGCGGCGCCGCGCTGACGTCGGCTTCGCCGCCGGCGCCTACGTGTTTCCCGGCGGCACACTCGATGCCGCCGATGCCGATTCCGCTTGGGACGACTGGCTGGTACCGCCAGCAGCTGATGCCGTGACCGGCGCCGGTGATTCGGAAGGGCCCTCCGCACGCGTCTTCGTCATCGCTGCGCTGCGCGAGCTGTTCGAGGAGACCGGTGTACTGCTGGCCGAAGGCGCGGAGCCCGGCCGCGACCGTTTGGGGGCCGCCCGGGACGAACTGGTGGCCGGACGCAAATTGTTCATCGACATCGTGTCGGGACTGGGCGTGCGGTTGGCCGGCGATCGCCTGGTGCTCGGCGCTCGCTGGATCACACCGGAGTCGCTTTCGCGCCGTTACGATGCACGCTTCTTCCTGGCGGAGGCGCCGCCAGACGTCGAGGTTAGCGCCGAGTTGGGCGAACTTGTCGAACACGTTTGGATCGCGCCCGGCGCAGCGCTCGAGCGCTACTTCGATTACGACTTCCGCATGCTGTTTCCGACAGCCCGTACCCTCGGCTGGCTGGAAGAGGGCGGCAGCGTCGCCGAGTGGCGCGACCGATTCCTACGCACCGAGATGTCGCCGATCCTGCCGCGACTTCGCCGCATCGAAGGCGAAGTCGTTCCACTCATGCCCGGCGAGCCGGGCTACGACGAGCGCGACGGCGATGGCTGAGGGACGTCGCTGGCTGAAGACGGTGGTCGCTGCCAACCCGGGGCCGTTGACCCTGGACGGAACGCGTAGCTTCGTGCTGGGCATCGATCCCTGCGTCGTCATCGATCCCGGGCCTGCCCTCGCCGACCACCTCGATGCCATCGAGGTGAACCTGGGCGATCTGGAAGTCGCGGCGATCTGCATCACTCACTACCACCCCGATCACGCGGCCGGCGCCGCCGAGCTGGCTCTGCGGCTGGCAGCGCCATTGGCCGCCACGCCCGAATCGGCTCAGCTGGCAGAGCTGGAGCCGCCGGAGATTCCCCTGTCGCCGGGTTCGACCGTGGGCTTCGGCGGCGGCCGGTTGGAGGTCGTGGCGACACCGGGACACTGCGCCGATCACGTCTGCTACTACTGGCCGGAAGCGAAGGCGCTGTTCGCCGGCGATGTGATACTCGGTGAGGGCACTTCGATGATCGCGCCGCCGGAAGGTGACATGGCGGCTTACATGAAGACGCTGGACCGTTTGGTCGGTCTCGATTTGGACGTGATCTATCCGGGGCATGGGCCGCCCATAGACCAGCCGGCCGAGAAGCTGGAGGAGTACGTGCAGCACCGCCTCGAGCGGGAGCGACAGGTGCTCGGTGCGCTCGCCGCCGGCGCAGCAACACCTCCCGAGATCAGGGCCATGGTTTATGAAGAGCTGGACCCTCGGCTTTACTGGGCCGCGGAAGGCTCGGTGCTAGCGCACCTGCAGAAGTTGGTGGACGAAGGAAGAGCCCGTTTGATCGGGCGGGAATTGTTCAGTCACATTAGTGGAATCGGGGAGTAGTTCCACTAATCTGATTCCAGACTTCCCAACTGTTCCGCACCATCTACCGTCTGCTGCCCACTTATGCTAGACTCCCGCTTCCCTTGGAACGGAGGCGACGGTTGTCCCGGCTGACGATCATCTTCCTGACCATCTTCATTGATCTCATCGGGTTCGGGATCGTCCTGCCCCTACTGCCGTTCTACGCCCAGGACCTCGGGGCGACGCCGTTCGTCATCGGCCTCATCGTCGGTATTCACCCGGGGATGCAGTTCTTGTTCGGTCCGATCTGGGGTCGCCTTTCCGATCGGATCGGCCGTCGCCCGATCCTGCTGCTCGGGCTCTTGGGATCGGCGGCATCGTACCTGATCTTCGCATTCGCTACCGACCTCTGGTGGCTGTTCGCCTCCCGCATGATGGCCGGGATCGCCGGCGCTAACATCCCCGTCGCCCAGGCCTACATCGCCGACTCGACTGACGTGGAGAACCGCACCCGCGGGATGGGTCTTGTGGGTGCCGCCTTCGGTCTTGGCTTCATCGCCGGGCCGGCCATCGGCGGCACGCTGGTGAAGTTCGGCTACGCTATGCCCGGTTTCTTCGCCGCCGCCCTTTCCTTCGCCAACGCCGTCGCCGCCTACTTCTACCTCCCGGAATCGCTTAGCGGCGAGGTCCGGGCCCGATCCGTCGCACGAAAGGCCGAGGGACTGCTGGGGAGGATGAGAGAGACCGTCAGGTTGGCCCGGCAGCCGACGATCCGGACGCTGATGTGGATCTACGTCATCGCCACCTTCGTCTTCGCCGTCTTCACCACGATCTTCCCGCTCTGGCTCGGCGTCGAGCTCGCCTACGACGCCCAGCACGCCGGATACCTGATGGCCTACTTGGGATTGCTCATGGCGATCGTGCAGGGGCGCATGATCGGACCGCTTGCCCGCTACTTCAGCGAGCGGCGTCTGCTGGTCTTCGGCACGTCGATTCTGGTGGGCGCCTACTTCTTCCTGCCGCTGGCCCCAGGGCTACTGATGATTTGTATCGTGATGGTGCCCATAGCACTGGGGTCGGGTATCAACTGGCCGACTCTGACCAGCCTGTTGTCGCAGTACACGGATGAGGGCCGCCAGGGCACGGTGCTCGGTGTCATGCAGTCGTTGTCGGCTCTCGCGCGCTTGCTCGGCGCCGCTTGGGCGGGCTGGGTCTTCGGAACCTTTACGCCAGCGACGCCGTTCGTTTGGAACTCGATCCTGATGAGTCTTGCGGCGGCCTTCGCCATAGTGTTTATGATTAAGGCGCCAACACGACTGGCAGCCGGTGCGGGACAGACCGCTGGCGGCTCGGATTGAACATTGAACATTGGACATCCGACATTGAACGTTGAGTCACTGCTGAGCGATGGAACGTTGGACATCGCACATCTGACTTTGAACACGAGAGGATGTTCGATGTTCGATGTTCGATGTCCGATCCTCGAAGTTCGGCAGTGATCTCGATGTTCAATGTCGGATGTCCAATGTTCAATGTTCGACTAGACAATAACAGAGCAAGGTGAATGATGCCTCAGCCGCTACCCAGGACGCTTGGAGAGCTGAAGAAGTCCGGCTACTGTCCGCGTTCCGTGAAGGAGGAGATGCGGACCAACCTCATCGGAAAGCTCGAGGCCGGCGACGAGCTGTTCCCTGGCATTCTCGGTTACGAGGATTCCGTCGTGCCGCAATTGGTGAACGCCGTGCTGGCGCGTCACAACTTCATCCTGCTCGGGCTTCGCGGACAGGCGAAGAGCCGAATCCTGCGAGACCTGGTTCAGTTCCTGGATGAGACGATCCCGATCATCGCCGGTTCGGAGGTGAATGACGACCCGTTCCACCCAATCAGCAAGCACGGGCGACTCACGGTGGAGGAGAATGGCGACGACACACCGCTCGACTGGGTGCCACGTGAGCAGCGATACGTAGAGAAACTGGCCACGCCGGACGTGACCATCGCCGACATAATCGGCGACCTCGATCCGATCCGCGCCGCGCGCGGCGGCCACGTCCTCTCTGACGAGCTGACCATCCACTACGGATTACTGCCTCGGGCGAACCGCGGGATCTTCGCCGTGAACGAGCTGCCTGACCTTGCGGGCAAGATCCAGGTCGGCCTCTTCAACATCATGCAGGAGGGCGACGTCCAGATTAAGGGCTATCCCATCCGGCTTGCCCTCGACGCGCTCCTGGTATTCACCGCCAACCCGGAGGACTACACGGCCCGCGGCAAGATCATCACTCCGCTCAAGGACCGGATCGGCGCCGAGATCATGACCCACTACCCGGAGGAGCTCGAATACGGGATCCAGATCACCGAGCAGGAGGCGTGGATCGAACGCAGCGAGCGACCCATCCAGGTCCCGCGGATGATCAAGGAGATCGTCGAGCGCGTCGCCTTCGAGGCCCGGGAAGATCAGCGGGTCGACCGTCGCTCAGGCGTCTCGCAGCGCCTGCCCATCTCGGTTATGGAGAGCGTCGTCTCCAACGCCGAGCGCCGGGCGATCGCCAACGGCGAGGCGCTGGTCGTGCCCTGGGTATCTGACATCTACGCATCACTTCCAGCCATCACAGGCAAGCTCGAGCTCGAGTACGAGGGCGAGCTGGAAGGCGGCGGAAAGATCGCCCGCGACTTGATCTCCAGAGCCGCAGGCGCCACGTTCGACGAGTATTTCGTCGAAGAAGACGCGATGCCCGTCGTCGAGTACTTCGACACGGGTGGCGCGCTCCAGGTCGCCGAGCTCTCCAGCGCCGAGGCTTGTCTCAAGGGTTTTGGCACCGTGCCCGGGCTGGTCGAACTCGCCAAGACTGCCGCGCCCGCCGAGCCCGGTATCGACGACAGCTCCGGTCTCGTCGTCGCCAGCGAGGTCGTCCTCGAGGGCTTGGTCGCCAAGCGGAAGATCAGCCGCAGCGAGGCCGGCAGCTATTCGCGCGGCAGAGATCGCCCGCGGCCCTCGCAGGGCGGTGGGCCGGGAGGCTCCAATTGGCCACACGAGATATAACGGTTCACCACCACCACCTTTCGGCGGGCCGCCATCTCTACCCGGGCCTCATCGTCGCACGCTTCCTCCACACCTTCGAGGACTACGTCGGCGGCTACAAGGACCTCTCGCCCCTCTCCTCCCTGCCGCCCGAGTTCTTCGTCCTCTTCCACCTGGCGATTCTGATCCTGCTGGCTGCGGCGACCCCGTCCGTCGCCGCCGGCCGCCGCTGGGCCCTCCGCCTGGCCAAGGCCTGGGCCATTCTCGAGATCCTCAACGGGACCAGCCACATCATGATCGCCCTCCTCGAGTGGAGCTATTACCCCGGCCTCTGGACTTCGCCCCTGCTCGTACTCTTCGGCGCGACGCTCGGTCGCAGCGTGCGCCGCTGACACTTCCACGGCCGTAACTCGTTGTCTGACAACAACGTGACACAGTTCGTGCGGCCTGGTCTTCTGGGACCGGGCGGGGGCCAGGTGGCCCCTCGCTCCATGTCGTGGGTCGGGGCCGGGGGGACCGCTCGCTCCGGCCTCCCCGGCGCTCAGCTGCGCGGAGCGCCGGGTCGCTAAAACCAGCTCCGCTCGGCGGTCCCCCCGACCCCGCCCGCCGGCGGTGCCAGATGGGCCCCCTGGCCCCCGCCCTACAAGTGGTCCCCGAGGTACGCCGATGTCTATCGGCACGACATCGCACTGCAGAGGGAAAGTGCGGCGCAGGCCACGGCTCTCCGACCGGTAGGTGAGGCCGCTCAACGTGCCTCCACACGCAGTCCTTTGACGCGATAGGGCGGGCGCGGCTGGGGCCGCGAGCGGACTTTGGAGCGCGGCCGCCCGTCCCCGATGCGTGCCCGTCCGGCGCGATATGAAGCGAGGGCCCCAGCCGCGCCCGCCCGTCCCCGAGAGAGACAAGTTGATTCCAGGCCAGTCCGACGAATCGGATAACGAGTCTTAGTTGCAGTTCTGCCTGCCGCGGCGCATATTTCCCGGTTACCCAACCATCTTGGCCAGGAGGAGATCTCGTGCGTACGCTCTGTTTCCGATCCGTGTCCCGAACCCGGGGCATGCCAGTTTTCCGCGGCGATCTCAATCCGCTTTCTCGTCCAGGACCGCGACCGAGGTAGAACGATGGCCGGGCCGGAAGCCTCGTCACGTCCCCGGACGAGCCGAAGGAGAACGGGCCTGCTGCGGCGGCAGGCCGCGCTGCTGCGTCTCAGCACGGCGATCGGGAGTGCCGAGACGGAGGGCACGATCTGCGGGGCCGTGGTGGACGGTCTGTACGACGAGGCGTTGGGCTACGATTTCGTGGCGCTGTTGTTGGTGGACGAGGCGACGGGCGAGCGTGTGGTAGTGGCGAGCGTGGGTTGGGCGGACGCTCCGGAAGGCCTGCGAGTGCAGCCGGGCCGGGGGTTGAGCGAGCGGCCGCTGCTGGACGGTCGCCTTCACTACACGGCGGAGGTGACTCAGGATACCCGCTACCTGCCGACGCGGAACGAGGGCTCGGAAGTCGACGTGCCGATTCAAATCAACAACGAGCTGGTCGGTGTCCTGGTCGTCGAGAGCAACCGCCCGGATGCGTTCGGGCCGGACGACTTCGAGATCCTGAGGGCGGCCGCCAACCAGGCTGGGATCGCCATCGGTCGGGCGCGGCTGCTGGCGGCGGAGCGCGAGCGGGCCGACGAGCAAGAGGCGTTGTTGGCCACGCTGGCCGACCTATCGGCGCAGCTCGAGCTGTCCACGCTGCTGCAGGCGGTGTTGGACCGGGCGGTCGCGCTGCTACGTGTGAGCCACGGTGAACTGGCGATCTACGAACCGGAGCGCGAGGAGTTGGTGATTGTCGCCAGCCACAACGTCGGCAAGCAGGACACCACTGGCACGCGCCTGGCCGTGGGCGAAGGGGCCATGGGACAGGTGGCGCGGACCAGGGAACCGCTGCTCATCCCGAACTACCGGGAGTGGTCGGGCCGCTCGGCGCAGTACGAGCAGGTCGAGTTCCATGCCGTGATGGTCGCCCCCCTGATGATGGGCGGCCAGCTGGTGGGCGCCATCGCCGTGATGGACAAGCACGCGGACCGCGAGTTCGGTGGCGTCGACTTGCGGCGGCTGACGATGTTCGCGCCCCAGGCGGCGGTGGCCATCGAGAACGCGAGACTGTTCGACGCCGAGCGCCGTCGTGCGGAAGAGCAGAAGGCGTTGCTCGACACGATGAAGGATCTGTCCGGCGAGCTGGAGCTCTCGAAGGTCCTCCACGGCGTGCTGGAGCGTGCGGTATCCTTGCTGAGCGTCACCGGCGGCGAGCTGGCCACGTTCGACGAGTTGGCCCGCGACCTGGTCATCGTCGCCAGCCACAACATGGGGACGAACGCGGTGGGTCAGCGGATGGCGCTCGGCGAAGGCGCCATGGGCCACGTGGCCGAGAGCCGCGAGGCGCTGATCATCCCGCGCTACCAGGAATGGCTGGGTCGGTCGGCGAAGTACACCCAGGACACGGTCCAGACGGTGATGGTGGCGCCGCTGATGATCGGCAGCCGTTTGGTGGGCGCGATCGCCGCGGTGCACTCCGACCCGTCACGGGAGTTCGGGTCGGAGGAATTACGGTTGCTGCAGCTCTTCGCGCCGCAGGCCGCCATCGCCATCGAGAACGCGCGCCTCTACACGGCGGCCCGCCAGCAGAAGCAGTACTTCGAGGAGCTGGTGCGCAACAGCCCGGTGGCGATCGTCACGCTCGACACGGATCACAATGCCGTCTCCTGCAACCCGGCCTTCGAGAAACTCTACGGCTACAAGCAGGAGGAAGTGGTCGGCCGCAACCTTGACGACCTGATCACGACCGAGGCCACGAGGCTGGAGGCCGTCACCTACACGGAGATGGCGCTCGAGCACCGTACGGTCAACGTGATCAGCCAGCGGCGTCGGAAGGACGGGAGCTTCGTCGATGTCGAGGTGCTCGGTGTACCCGTCGTCGTTGACGGGCAACGACTCGGTCTGATGGCGCTCTATCACGACATCACCGAGCTGCTGGAGGCGCGTCGCGATGCCGAGGCGGCCAACAGCGCAAAGAGCCAGTTCCTCGCCAGCATGAGCCACGAGCTGCGCACTCCGCTCAACGCGATCCTCGGCTATAGCGAGATGCTCGTGGAAGACGCGGAAGACAAGGGCCAGCCGAAGTTCGTGCCCGATCTGCAGAAAATCCACTCTGCCGGCAGCCACCTGCTGACGCTGATCAACGACGTCCTTGACCTGTCGAAGATCGAGGCCGGCAAGATGGAGCTTACGCCGGAAACGTTCGACGTGAAGGCGACCATCGACGAAGTCGCGACCACGGTCCGGCCGCTCGTCGAGCGGAACGCGAACGAACTGGTCGTCCGCCGTGACGGCGAGTTGGGCGACATGTACTCCGACCTGACCCGTACCCGGCAGGTGCTGCTCAACCTGCTGTCGAACGCCGCAAAGTTCACCGAGAACGGGACCATCACGCTGACGGCGCAACGCACGCAAGGCAACGACGGTGGCGAGGTGGTCGTGTTCAGCGTCAGCGACACGGGGATCGGCATGACGCCGGAGCAAGCGGCGAAACTGTTCGAGCCCTTTTCTCAGGCGGAAGCGACGACCGCCAACAAGTATGGAGGTACCGGGCTCGGCCTGGCGATATCGCGCAGCTTCTGCCGGATGATGGGCGGCGAGGTCAGCCTTGAAAGCGAGGCCGGCGTTGGCTCCACCTTCACCGTTCGGTTGCCGACGGCAGTACCGAACTAGATGACTCGAACGCGTATGCACGAACCAGTACGTAATACAGTATCGAGCGAGTCCGCTGTCGCACGGATGCGATCGGCGCTGCTCAACCTGAGCACGCAAATCGCGGAAGCCCGGGACGAGGACGAGGTCTGCCGCAGCGTGGTGGAAGGATTGCGCCACGAGACTTTCGGCTTCGAGGGAGTCGGGCTGTTCCTGGCCGGGAGCTCGACCTTCGAGCCGATGCTCAAGGCAAGCGCCGGCGAGTTCGGCGAGGACGACGACTCCGTATCAGAGCTCAAGATCCCGCTCAAGGCTGGCCAGAGCGCCATCGGCGAGCTGGTCGTGCAGCGCAATCGCAAGCGCGCCTTCGACAAGGGCGACCTCGAGATCCTAGCCGCTGCGGCCAACCAGGCCAGCATCGGCATCGGGCGCGCGCGATTGCTGCAGGCCGAGCGCATGCGAACAGAAGAGCAACGGGCCCTGCTCGACACCCTGGCCGATCTTTCGGGCGAGCTCGAGCTCGACCGGCTGCTCCAGGTGGTGCTCGAGCGGGCGGTCTCGCTGCTTGGCGTTACGGGCGGCGAGCTGGCCGTCATCGACGAGGCTGCGGCGGAGCTGGTCATCGTCGCCAGCCACAACATGGAAACCGACGCGGTCGGCGCCCGGATGCAACTGGGCGAGGGCGGCATGGGTCACGTCGCTCAGACTCACGAGCCACTGATCATCCCGAACTATCAGGAGTGGGAGGGTCGATCGGGCAAGTACACACAGTCGTCGGTTCAGGCGGTGATGGTCACGCCGTTGCTCATAGGCGCACGCCTGGTGGGCGCGATCGCCAGCGTTCACTCCGATCCGGGGCGCGAGTTCGGGGACGCAGACCTCCGGCTCCTCAATCTCTTCGCCGCGCAAGCTGCTATCGCCATCGAAAACGCCAGGCTCTTCAGTGCCGAGCATGAACGGGCCTCCGAGCAGCAGGCCCTGCTCGACACGCTCGGCGATCTGTCGGGCGAGCTAGAACTCTCGAAGCTGCTGCAGGCGGTGTTGGAGCGCGCCGTCAGTCTGCTCGGCGTCACCGGCGGCGAACTGGCAATCTACGACGCCGACCACGAGAAGCTGGAAATCACCGCCAGCCACAACATGCCGTCCAACGCCGTCGGCGCTCGCATGTCGCTGGGCGAAGGCGCGATGGGTCATGTAGCGCAGAACCGTAAACCGCTGATCATCCCGCGCTATCAAGAGTGGGAAGGTCGCTCCGACAAGTACCAACAGAGCAGCGTGCAGGCGGTGATGGCCGCGCCGCTGCTCATCGGCACGCGCCTGGTCGGCGCTATTGCCAGCGTGCACTCCGATCCGGAGCGCAGCTTCGGTGAAGCTGATCTTCGGCGGCTGACGATGTTCGCGCCGCAGGCCGCCATCGCGATCGAGAAGGCGCGACTGTTCGACGCCGAGCGACGGCGGGCGGAGGAGCAACAGGCGCTGCTCGACACGATGAAGGACCTGTCGGGCGAGCTCGAGCTCTCCAACCTTCTGCAAGGCGTGCTTGAGCGCGCCGTAGCGCTGCTCGACGTGACCGGCGGTGAACTGGCGACTTACGATGATGCGCGCAAGGACCTGCTGATTGCAGCCAGCCATAACATGGGCACAGACGCGGTTGGCCATCGTATGGCGTTGGGCGAGGGCGCCATGGGACATGTGGCGGAGAGCCGCGAGCCGCTCATCATCCCGCGCTACCAGGAGTGGCTGGGCCGCTCGGAGCAGTACACCGATGACACGGTTCAGACCGTAATGGTGGTTCCGTTGACGATCGGGACCCGGCTGGTGGGTGCCATCGCCGCGGTCCACTCCGATCCATCACGCGAGTTCGGGTCTGAAGACTTGCGCCTGCTGGAGCTGTTCGCGCCGCAGGCGGCGATCGCCATCGAGAACGCGACGCTCTACTCCAACGCCCAGAGGTACTTCGAGGACCTGGTCCTCAACAACCCGGTCGCCATCGTGAACGTCGATCTCGCGATGAACATCACGTCCTGCAACCCGGCGTTCGAGAAGATGTTCGGGTATTCGGAACAGGATGTAATGGGAGAGAACATCGACAAGTTGGTCACGACCGACGCAACCTTCGCCGAGGCTCGTAGCTACACGGACGAGTCGATGAGCGGCCGCACGATCATTGGAGCCGGTCAGCGGCGCCGCAAAGATGGCGCGCTCATCGATGTTGAGATCTTCACCATCCCCGTCATGGTCGGCGGCGAGCGGGTCGGCGCGATGGCGCTGTACCACGATGTGACCGAGCTGCTGCAGGCGCGACGCGAGGCTGAAGCCGCCAACCAGTCGAAGAGCCAGTTCCTGGCCAACATGAGCCACGAGCTGCGCACGCCGCTCAACGCGATCATCGGTTACAGCGAGATGCTCGAGGAGGACGCGGCCGAAGCAGATCAGACCCAGTTCTTACCCGACCTGCAGAAGATCCACTCGGCCGGCAAGCACCTTCTGTCGCTGATCAACGACATCCTCGACCTGTCCAAGATCGAGGCGGGCAAGATGGAGCTGTTCCTCGAAACGTTCGACGTTCGCGAGGCTATCGAGGGCGTAGCTACGACGGTGCGGCCGCTGATCGATAGAAACGAGAACCAGCTCGAACTTGTGCTGGCTGAAGATCTCGGGTCGATGCATTCCGATGTCACCCGGGTCCGCCAGGTACTGCTCAACTTGCTCTCCAATGCCAGCAAGTTCACGGAGAACGGCACCATCACTTTGGAGGCGCGCAGGGAGGCTGGCCCTGGGGGCGACGGAGAGCTTCTGATCTTCCGCGTTTCCGACACCGGCATCGGTATGACCGCCGACCAGCTGGAGGGACTGTTCCAGGCCTTCTCTCAGGCTGACGTGTCAACCTCTAGCAAGTACGGTGGCACTGGGCTCGGTCTCGCCATCAGCAAGAGTTTCTGCGAGATGATGGGCGGGGGGGTCAGCGTCGAGAGTCAGCCCGGGCAGGGCTCCGTCTTCACCGTACAGGTCCCCGCGCAGGCGACGAAGGCGGAAGAAGTACCGTCCGTCGTCGAGCCGTCAGAACCGATCATGGCGGGACCGATGGCGGCGGTGGGCACCGTGCTCGTCATCGATGACGATCCGGCGGTACGCAACATCATGGTTCGCATGCTGACGAAGGAAGGCTACCGGGTCGAAGCGGCAGCCAACGGCTCGGCCGGCCTGCAGGCGGCCCGTGACCTGCGCCCGGACGTGATAACGCTGGACGTCCTGATGCCGGGGATGGACGGCTGGGCAGTGCTCACGGCGCTCAAAGAAGATCCCGAGCTTGCTGAGATCCCGGTAGTGATGATCACGATTTCGGACGAGAAGAACATGGGGTTCGCGCTCGGCGCATCCGAGTACATGACAAAACCCATCGATCGCAAGCGACTGACCGCGGTGCTGAGGCGATACCAGCCTGATCGCGATCATCTGCCGGTCCTCGTCGTCGAGGATGACGAAGGTACACGTTCGCTCGTACGCAGAACGCTGGAGAAGGAAGGCTGGGCCGTGACCGAGGCGGAGAACGGCCGCGTCGCGCTTGAGCGGCTGGCCGAGAGTCGACCGGCATTGGTCCTCCTCGACTTGATGATGCCCGAGATGGATGGCTTCGAGTTCCTCGAGGCCGTGCGACAGAGCGAAGAGACATCGTCGATACCCGTCGTGGTCATCACGGCCAAGGAGCTGACCGACGAAGACCGCAAACGTCTTAACGGCGGCGTCGAGCGGATCGTCGGCAAAGGAGGGCGCGGAGAATTCCTCAGCATGGTACGCGATCTGGTCGCGAACCACGCCGATGCGTCCGCTAGGGTGGAGCGATGAGCGCGACTTCGGCGCGTCCCGGCCGTCAGCGCAGACTCGCCCGCCGGCAGGCCGCCCTGCTCAGGCTCAGCACGGGAATCGCCGCTGCCCACGACGAGGCGGAGGTCTACCAGTCGGTAGTCAGCGGTCTTCACGACGAAGCGCTCGGCTACAACTTCCTCGGCGTCTTTCTGCTCGATCCGGAGACGGGCGATCGCGTCTTGCAGGCGAGCGTCGGCTGGCCGGACATTCCGGAAGACTGGCGGGTGCACAAGGGAGAGGGACTGAGCGAGCGGGCCCTGCAGGACGGGAAACTGCACTACACGGCCGACGTGCGGAGCGAGTCCCAGTACCTGGCCAGCCTCGCCAGCGGTTCCGAGGTCGACGTCCCGCTCCGCGTCGACGGGGTGACGATCGGCGTTCTGGTCGTCGAGAGCAGCGAGCCGAACGCGTTCAGCGACGACGACTTCGAGATCCTTACCGCCGCGGCAAACCAGGCGAGCATCGCCATCGGCCGTGCGCGCCTGCTGACCGAGGAACGCCTGCGCGCCGACGAGCACAAGGCCCTGCTCGACACGATCTCCGACCTCTCCTCCGAACTGGAGCTCTCCAGGGTCCTGCAGGCGGTGCTCGAGCGCGCCGTAACGTTGCTTGGCGTGACCGGCGGTGAGGTCGCGATCTACGACGAGGCCGTCCAGCGATTGACCGTTGTTGCCAGCCAGAACATCGGGAAGGACTCGACGGGCACGCAGCTCAAACTGGGAGAGGGCGCCATGGGCGCCGTGGCCGAGACGCGGGAGCCGCTGATCATCCCGTCGTACCACGAGTGGCTCGGCCGCTCGGCAAAGTACGCCGACGTGACGGTCCACTCGGTCATGGCCGCGCCCCTGCTCATCGGTCGTCGCCTGGTCGGCGCCATCGCCACCGTACACTCCGACCCGGAGCGGGTGTTCGGCCCGGAGGATCTGCGCTTGCTCAACCTGTTCGCGCCGCAGGCGGCGATCGCGGTCGAGAATGCGCGCCTCTACACCGAGGCCCAACACCAGAAGCAGTACTTCGAGGCGCTGGTGCTCAACAGCCCGGTGGCCATCGTGGCGCTGGACCTCGAAGAGAACATCGTCTCCTGTAATCCTGGGTTCGAGGAGTTGTTCGGATACGGGCAAGACGAGGTCATCGGCCGCAAGATCGATCCTTTGATCGCCACCGAGGCGACCCAGTCCGAGGCCGTCGCCTACACGAAGGAGGCGCTGGACCGTCCCATCCACGGCATCGGGCAGCGTCGACGCAAGGACGGGACGCTGGTCGATGTCGAGATCCTCGGCGTGCCGGTAATCGTCGAAGGCCGACGCGTTGGGATTTTGGCCATCTACCACGACATCACCGAGCTGCTCAAGGCGCGGCGCGAGGCCGAGGCCGCCAACAGCGCCAAGAGCCACTTCCTCGCCAGCATGAGCCACGAGCTGCGCACGCCGCTCAACGCCATCATCGGCTACAGCGAGATGCTCCAGGAGGAGATCCTCGACCTGGGTCACCAGCAGTTCAACCTCGATCTCGAGAAGATCAACACCGCCGGCAGGCACCTGCTGTCTCTCATCAACGACATCCTCGACCTCTCGAAGATCGAGGCCGGCAAGATGGATCTGCATCTGGAGAGCTTCGATGTCGGCGCCATGGTCGATGACGTCGTTACGACGGCCAGCCCGCTGGTCGAGAAGAACGGCAACCAGCTGGAGATTCGCTCGGGCGATGGGCTTGGCAGCATGTACGCCGACCTGACGAAGATCCGCCAGATGCTGCTCAACCTTTTGTCCAACGCATCGAAGTTCACCGAGGAAGGCACGATCTCGCTGGTGGTGAATCGTCGAACCGAGCCGGATAACGGCCGTGTCATGATGGTGTTCAGCGTCACCGACACCGGGATCGGCATGACGTCGGAGCAGATGAACAAGGTGTTTGAAGCGTTCTCACAGGCCGAGGCGGCGACGACCAGCAAGTACGGTGGCACCGGGCTCGGCCTCGCCATCACCCGGCGCTTCTGTCACATGATGGGTGGGGACGTACAGGTCGAGAGCGAGAAGGGGAGGGGCGCCACGTTCACAATCAGGCTGCCGGTGACGGTGAAGGTTCCGCCGCCGGCCGCTTCGTCCGCGAATTAGAACCTGATAGTCGGGAGTCGAGAAACGATGTCAAAGATTCTCCTGGTCGAGGACAATGAGATGAACCGCGACATGCTGTCGCGACGACTCGAGCGGAAGGGCTACGAGGTCACCATGGCGATCGATGGTCGCGAAGGGGTCGAGATGGCCCAGGCCGGTGGCTACGATCTCATCCTGATGGACATGAGCCTACCGGAGATCGATGGCTGGGAGGCGACTCGCCAGCTACGCGCCGTAGCCGAGACCGAGAGCGTACCGATCATAGCACTCACCGCGCACGCGATGGCCGGCGACCGTGAGAAGGCGCTGGAGGCGGGCTGCGACGACTACGACACCAAGCCGATCGAACTGGAGCGGTTGCTCTCCAAGATGGAGGCTCTGCTGAACAAGTGACAGCCAACGACTCGAAGTTGACGCCGGAAGAAATCGCAGGGCTGCGGCACGATCTGCGCACGCCGATCAATCACATCGTCGGTTACGCGCAGATGTTGCTTGAAGACATACCGGACACGGATCAGGCCGGGCATCGCGACGCACTCGAGCAGACGCTGGTGGTGGCGAAGGGCGCGCTCGATCTCATCAACAGCACACTCGCTGGGAGCGCCAACGGGATCGCGACGGGTGAGCTCATCTCGTTGTACGATGCACTCCGCGAGCCGCAGAAGAGAATCGTCGACAGCGTCGCCCCGCTGCTGGCCAGCACCGCGGCCAGCGAGGAGGAGCTGGTCGGCGACCTGCGCCGCATCCTCACAGCGGCGGAGAAGCTGGTTCCGGAAGAAGGCGCGGAAGCTGGAGAGGCGGGTCCCGACGCTGACACGCATGCGGGCACGGGTCTGGCCGATGAGACCGAAGGCTCGGAGACGGGGCCGGCCCGGGTCCTGGTGGTCGACGATGTTGAAGCGAACCGCGATCTGCTGCGCAGACGCCTGGAGCGCGAGGGCCACGCCGTCGAGTGCGCCGAGAACGGTGGGCGGGCGCTGGAGACGATCAGGAAGCGCCCGTTCGACCTTGTGCTGCTTGACGTGATGATGCCGGAGATCGACGGCTACGAGGTGTTGGGCCAGCTGAAAGACGACCCGGCTACCCGTGACATACCGGTGATCATGATATCGGCGCTGGACGACATGGAGAGCGTCGTTCGCTGCATCGAGGCCGGGGCCGAAGACTACCTGCCCAAACCGTTCGACCCGGTCCTGCTGCGCGCCCGGATAAACGCCTCGCTCGAAAAGAAGCGGCTGCGTGACCATGAAGTAGAGTACCTGCGCCAGGTCGATCGGGTGATCGAAGCGGCTAGCGCCGTGGAGGCGGGTAACTACGAAGCGGGAGCGCTGGCCGACGTCGGCGCCCGCGACGACCAGCTGGGCAAGCTGGCCCGCGTGTTCGACGGTATGGTGGCCGAGGTACGGGCGCGGGAGCGACGGCTCACGGACCAGGTGCGCGACCTCAAGGCCGAGATCGATGCGGCCCGCCGCGCGACACGTCCCTCGGACGAGCCCGGTCTCGACTTCGCCAGTCTGTCGATCGGCGAGCGGTTCGCCGACCGCTACGAGATCGAGGGCGCCATCGGCGGCGGCGGCATGGGGATGGTCTACCGGGCGCGGGACCTGGAGCTGGACGAAGAGATCGCCATCAAGACGTTGCGGCCGGAGCTTGTCAGCGACGCCGCGCTGGTCGAACGTTTCAAGACGGAGATCAGGCTGGCTCGCAAGATCTCGCATCGAAACGTCGTCCGTACCCACGACTTCGGCGAATGCTCGGGCGTCTATTACCTGACCATGGAATTCGTGGAGGGGATCACGCTGCGCGAGCTGATCGATAGCCGCGGGCAGATCGGAGTCTCGTCCACGCTGGCAATCGGCAGCCAGCTGGCCGAATCGATGGAGGTCGCCCACGAGCAGGGTGTGGTCCATCGCGACATCAAGCCGCAGAACCTGCTGCTCGATGCCGACGGCGTGCTTAAGGTGATGGACTTCGGCGTCGCGCGACTGGCCGAGCGCACCAGCTCGTTGACCGAGGCGGGACTGATTGTGGGAACGCCGGCCTACATGTCGCCGGAGCAGCTACTCGCCGAAGCAACCGAAGCGAGCAGCGACCTCTACGCCGCTGGCGTCGTCCTCTACGAATGCCTGACGGGGAGGCTCCCCTTCGAGGCCGAGTCGACGGTCTCGCTCATCGGCAAAGTGCTCAACCTGCAGCCCTCTCCGCCGGCCGAGATCAACGCCGACATCGCGCCCGCGCTGTCGACGCTCATTCTCGAACTGCTCGCCAAGAGGCCGGAGGAGCGTTTGGGCAGTGCGAAGGAGTTACGCGAACGGCTGTCGCAGATCGGTTAGAGGCGGTCCGGCTTGATGAGCGAGTAAAGTCGAATTCGCTCGATGCCCATATCATCGCGATGCCGGCCGAGCAGGAAATCGCGGCCGATCTGGAAAGGCAGGACTCCCTCGGGCGTTTCCACGGCACCCAGCCACCGCCCATCAGGGTCGAAGATCTCCCACCTGGAAGTCTCCCACGGAAGCCGATAGCGCTCCACCCAGAGATAGCCTTCGTCATCTACCAGTAGACCTTGGAAGACCGGTAGGTACTCGGGGACCGGAAGATCCAGCTCGAGGAACGGCGTGTAGGCTTGCCGCGTGCGCTCGGACATCGTCTCGAGAGATTCCGCTTTGTAACGATCGTAGACTTCGTCGCTGCGACGACGCTCACGGTCCGACCAGCGGATGATCGAGTTGAGGGTGCCGTCCAATCGTCTGCGCTCGACTTCCGCTGCCGCACCGCCACCGGCAAATAGCCAGAAGGCGTCCGCCGTAACCGACGCTTCGACATGGAGCGGAACGAACGGATAGTGCGTGTTCTCTCCCGCGGTGTGCCTGTATCGCGGTCGGCCCGGGAAACTCACGAGCTGGTCGCCCGGTGTCCCGTCAGCGTTGTAGCGGAAGTATCGAAGCGTGTCGGGTTCCAGCGGACCGGTGGGGCCGCGGCTAAACAAGATACTTCCCGTGACAGCGAGCGATGAGCCGTCTCCAAATCCTCCTATCAATCCGGGCACGCTCCAACCGGGAAGCGGCTCGATTCGGTACGAGTTGATGAACTCGCCACTGGGGCGGAAGAGATTCACGCGTGCGTTGCCGTCATCGGTCACGACGAGCCCGGCGCGCGAAGCCCAGATTCGCATCGACGAAAACTCGCCGAACTCGCCCGGGCCCTGCCCCTGACGTCCGACGCTGTACAGGAAGCCGCCCTGGGGATCGAAGAAGCGAATCTCTCCGCTTCCCGCGTTGCTGACGATGATCCGCCCATCGTTCAGGCGAAGCGCATCGAAGACCCGGAAGAAGATATATGGATCTTCACCTTCTTCGGCGCCGATCTCTACAGTCGGTTCGGCGGCGACGCGCCAGGCGACCTCCGGCCCCCACGCCGGCTGCAGGTTCTCGACGACCCGCACATCGGCGCTGTCCCGAACCAGCCACGCCGGACTTTCCTCGGGCCCCGCACAGCCAAGGACGAGCGGCAGCAGCGCCAGGGGCATCCAACCTGCGAATCTCGTAGCCACTTATTCTCCTGATCGCCGAATCGATTCCAGCACCCGCCTGTTCGCGGCGGGAAAGGCGTAGCTCTCCAGTTGGTCCGCCCTCACCCATGCGTATTCCTGGCAGCCGAGCGGTTTCGGCGTGCCGGTTCGGTAGCGGCAGCGGAAGGCGTGCAGCGTGATCTCGAAGTGGCTGTAGGCGTGATCGATCGCCGCGATCTTGTCGCCGGTCTCCACCTCGATGTCCAGCTCTTCCGCTACCTCACGGACCACCGCCGCTTCCGGCGCCTCGCCCGGCTCGACCTTGCCGCCGGGAAACTCCCACAGGCCGCCCAGCAATCCATCGGGCATCCGCCTGGCGATCAAGATCTCATCGTCGCGCCAGACGACACCGACGGCGATGTCATAGTGCGGCCGCCGCTTCGCCGGCCGGCGGCCGGGTCGCTCGGCAACCGTACCGCGGGCGCGCGCCTTGCACAGGCTCGCCAGCGGGCAATCACTGCAGCGCGGCGAACGCGGCGTGCAGACCCCGGCGCCGAGATCCATAAGCGCCTGATTCACATCGCCAGGTCGTTCCGCGACCAGCGGTCCGCCGTGCTCGAGCAGCGGAGCCGGTGTCGGGTCCGGCAGATCGTGAAGCCGGCTCAGCACGCGGCGAATGTTGCCGTCCAACGCCAGCGCCGACTGGCCGAACGCGATACTGCCGATGGCCGCCGCTATGTACGGTCCCACGCCGGGTAGCGCACGCAGTGCCTCGGCATCGGCTGGCAGCCGACCTCCGTGCTTCTCGACCACGATGGCCGCCGCTTTATGGAGGTTGCGGGCGCGCGCGTAGTAGCCGAGCCCCTCCCATGACTTCAACACCTGGTCCAGGCTGGCCGTGGCAAGCGATCGTACGTCTGGGAATCGTTCCAGGAATCTTATGTAGTAGGGGATGGCGGTGTCGACCTGGGTTTGGACCAGCATGACCTCGGCCACCCAGATGCAGTAAGGGTCAGCGGTGTGCCGCCACGGCAAGTCGCGCCGCTCGGCATCGTACCATCCGAGCAGCCGGTCGCGAACCTCATTGGCTCGCGCCCCCTCCAAAGTCACCTCTTCATCCTCATTTTCATCGTCATCGCATCGCTTTGCCGATGACGATGAGGATGACGATGAGAATGAGGAGCGTTCACGGGAGCGGGACGTGGCCCGTGAATATCGGTCGGGCAGGGCCTTCGAGTTCCAACAGGGTGAAGCCGCCGTCATCCCGTCGCTCGAATCGAATCGTCAGAACGTCGCCGCTGCGGGTCTCTACCGCTACGGGCGACGTGACATGTCCGGCGGCGCAAAGCGCCACCGCCGACGACATCGACCCGCTGCCACAGGCCAGCGTCTCGGCCTCAACGCCCCGCTCGTAGGAGCGAATACGAATGGCGTGGTCGTCGACGACCTCGACCAGGTGCACGTTGGCGCCGGCAGGATCCAGCTCCGGCGCATGGCGCAGCGGACGGCACTCGGACTCGATCGGTCCCTCGGGTAGGCGCTCTAGTTGGATGACGAAGTGGGAGTTGCCGATCTCCACCCGGTGGCCGCTGCGCGGACCCTGCGGCCCGGTCACGGCCGCGTCCAGCTCCACGGTCGGTTCAGCGCTGTAGCGCAACGTGACCGTCGCGCCTGAAACTCGGGCGGCGATATGACCGCCCAAGGTGTCGATCACCATCTCATCCGACGTGAGCTTCTCGAGGGCGGCGAAGCGGGCGGCGCAGCGGGTGCCGTTCCCGCATGTCGACACCTCCTCGCCGTCGGGATTCCAAAAGCGTACGCGGACGTCCGCTCCGCAGGCGCTCACCGGTTCGACCAGGATCAGCCCATCGGCGCCCACCGACGTCCGCCGCGCACAGACCGCGGCAGCCAGTGCGCTCAGGTCGGGCACAACTTCCAGCGCCGCGCCGTTCAACAAGATGAAGTCGTTGCCAGCACCCTCCATCTTGGAGAAGCGAAGCACGGGTACGCTCTCAGCCACTAGGCTCCGATCTCCTCCTCGTCCTTGATCTCCGCTTCCACGACCTCGGCCGGCGCCTCCAGCGCGGTCTCGACTCCGGCGGCGATCTCCTTGGCGGTCTCCTCAGCGACTCCCTTCGCTTCGCGCCGGGCGGTGGCTCGCCGGACTGCCTCGAGCCAGATGGCCGTGCCGCCGCCCACCAGCAGGCCGGCCAGCAGCGGTATCAGGACCAACAGCGAGACGCTGGCCTCGAAGTGCCAGACGAGGAGGGCGACCGGCACGGTGTGAAGGTTCTGCAGCGCGAAGAAAATCATCGCTGCGGTCAGAAAGACCAGGGCAAATGACTGAATCCTGTTCTTCATCGAGTCCCCCACCGTGTGCGGTCGATTTGGCTGTCGAGGCTCCGATAAGCTAACTTGGGCGGACGCTCGGCAACAATACTGCGATTAGCCTATGAGATTCACGAACTACGCCAAGTACTCCGGGCATCTACTGGAGTCCGTCAACCTCCAGGCGCTGCTCGACCAGCTCGCCGACTTCCTCCTGCAAAGCGGGTTCGCCGGTGGCCCGTACTACCACCCCTACTGGGGCGAGTTCGGGACCGACGAGCCGCAGGACAGCTTCGACGCTCTCAAGGAGGCCATCCTCCAGAAACTGCTCGAGATGGGCGAGGTCACGCCTGAGATGCTCAAGGCGTTGGCCGAGGAGCCGGACGAGGAAGGCGCCCGCCAGTTGGCGGAACTGCTGGACGAGATCGTCGAGAAGATGATCGAGGAAGGCTACCTATCGGCCGAGCAGGCTCCACAAATGCCGGGCGAGGGCCAACCGGTGACCGGCCCCGGCAGCCTGGGGCAGGGCGCCAGTCGGTCGATCAAGTTCAACCTGACGCAGAAGAGCCTCGACTTTCTCGGCTACAAGACGCTCAAGCATCTGCTTGGCTCGATCGGCAAGTCGAGCTTCGGCGCACACGAAACGGCGGAGCTCTCCACCGGCGTCGAGGCGGAGGCAGCGTCGAAGGAGTACGAGTTCGGCGACACGCTGAACCTGGACGTCCCGGCGACGCTGAAGAAGGCGATCGAGCGTGAAGGGCTGGGCGTCCCGATCAATCTCGAATACGGCGACCTGCACGTGCACCAGTCGGAGTACCGATCATCGTGCGCCACCGTGTTGATGCTCGACTGCTCTCACTCGATGATCCTCTACGGCGAAGACCGCTTCACGCCGGCGAAGAAGGTGGCGTTGGCTTTGGCCCACCTGATTCGCACTCAGTATGCGGGCGACACCCTGCGCGTCGTGCTATTCCACGACAGCGCCGAAGAGATTCCGCTGGGCGAGCTCGCCCGCGCCCAGGTCGGACCCTACCACACCAACACGGCGGAGGGATTCCGCCTCGCTCGTCGGATCCTCATGGCGCAGAAGAAGGACATGCGGCAGATCATCATGATCACCGACGGCAAGCCATCGGCGATCACCGTGGCGCCGGGTCAGATCTATAAGAACCCCATGGGTCTGGACGGCAGGATTCTGAAGGAGACGTTCCGCGAGGTGGGCCTCTGCCGACGCGCCGGAATACAGATCAACACCTTCATGCTGGCCCAGGACTATGCGCTGGTCGACTTCGTCAAGAGGATAACCGCATTGTGCCGCGGCAAAGCCTACTTCACATCGACGGTCACTCTCGGGCAGTACATCATGATGGACTTCCTGCGCCGCAAGGTAAGGAAGGTGAAGTAGAGCCGTGGCCGCCCGCCTTGCCGTCAGGGTACAGCCGCGAGCGTCGCGTACCGAGGTCGTCGGGGCTCACGGCGACGCTATCAAGATCCGTCTCGCAGCGCCGCCGGTCGACGGTGCGGCGAACGAGGAACTGATCGCTTTCCTGTCTAAGAAGCTGGGCGTCTCAAAGTCGGCGGTTCGGATTGTGAAGGGTGACCAGGGGCGTGACAAGCTCGTCGAGATCTCGGCGGAGATGTGACGCCCCGTGCCGATCTCGAACTTGTGGGCCGACCGGCTGATGCGTGCCACCATGGCTTCGCGCTGTCCGCCCGACAGGTTGGACACGATTCGGCACTTCTCTATGTCGAGGATGTAGGCTTGCGGCTCGCCAGCGGGATCCGCGATCAGGATGTTCTTGAGATTGAGGTCGGGGTGCAGCACGCCGGTTCGGTGCAACGCGCCGATCAGGCGACCTGCGGCGGCCAGGGCGGAAGCGCGCTGCAGTGGATCGAGGTCGGGTTCGGCGAACAGGCAGTCCGCCAGATCGCGAGCGTTCCCAACCTCTTCCCGGGCCATTTCGCCGTGGTACGAAAAGCGAGAGGAATAGACAACGGCGGCGACCACGTTGGGCGTCAGGATTCCGAGCTGTTGGAGCTTTACCGATAGTTGTAGCTCGTTGAGCGGCCGCGGCTTGCCGCTCCTGAAGAAGCGCTTGCCGGTTATCGGCGCCAGCAAACCGCCATGGCTCAATTGGCGCACCACCCAACGCGGCGAGCCGGGGCCAGGAATGATGTACAGCTTTTGCCGACCCTGGATCGTCTCCGCATCGGGATGTCGCCTGGCGAAGTTGTACAGCGTACCCGCTGACTCGATCGCGTCTTGCACGAAAGCGACGGCGTCTTCACGGGCGACGACTCGGGCATCGCCGACTTGCGCGCTGCGGTATCCCTCCGGAACGGTCGTCACTGTGAACGCTCCGCTCCCGTCCGCCAGGCGCCCGAATAACGCAGGGAGGATGTGAGAGTCCCGCCATCCAGGGTGGCAAGCTCCTGCTCACCATCTTTGCTCCACAACGTAAGGTGCAGAATCCCGATGTCCCGATGCGGAAGGTAGGGCTCTACGAGTCGTTTTCGTGACGCGTCGTACTTGGGCGTGGCGCGGTGGGCCACCCAGTTGCAGGTGGCGGGTAGCAGCTCGACCGGCAGCCCCAGGCCGTGCGTGATGTATTCGAGAGTCAACTGGTCGAGGCCGCCGCGACGCGATCGCTGCAGCGCGAGCCCGTACTGTTCGCGCCAGACACTCCAGTGCGGCGCATCCGCCGCCAGCGCGAAGACACCGCCGTTCAGAGTCGGCGTGTCGATCAGCCGGTCGGCGACGTCCTTGCCGTAGATGTCCCTGTAGCGGCGCCAGCCGCCGGACGATATACGGTAGGGGATGCCCAGCACTCGCTCCACCTTGAGCTTCGTGTCGAAGGCGGGGTAGGCGCGATCCACCTCGGGCACCACGGCCAGCGCGCCCGTCGTCGCCGCCCGCACGAGAAGCTCGACGGCCGACCAGTCCTGCACCCAAGCGTCGGCGTCGATGTGAACGTAGACGTCATAGCCGGGGAAGTGATCCGGAAGGAAAGGCCGGCTGCGTAAGCCCTTCTTGTGTTCGGGCTCTTCGATCTCACCGGGCCGCCGAATATCCCAGTCGGGCTTCACGATCGAAGCCGCGAACGGCGCCAGCCAACTCTTGTCTTCGTCAGAGAGCCCGACGTCGAGGATGCACAGGTCTACGCCCTCCGACTCCGGCTTGTCGCGGATCGACTGTACCAGCTCCTGCAGGTACTCGAAGAAGCCGGAATCGGCGCTGGAAACGATGCATGTTCTCATAGCTGGTCAGCCGGAAGCTAGGCCGACCTGTGGTGAGCGGCAATCTTCTTGCCGTTCTTCGATGCCCCGATCTACGTTAGTGGGGCCATGCACTTTCGAAAGATCCTCGGGATCAAGCTGCGCGAGATCGGAGATGCGGTGATTTGGACATCAGCGCTACAGTCTCTTCGTAGCGCGTTTCCGGATGCCAGTATCGATGTGCTCGTCAGAGACAGCGTTGAGCCTGTTCTCGATCGCCAGCCATGGATCGATCGAGTTCACACCGTATCCCGCGAGACCTTTCCACTGGCGCGGCGGTTGCTTGCACTCAGGGCAGAGAAGTACGATCTGGCGCTGGGTTTCAGCGCCACCAACACGCTCTGTCGGCTCATTCCGCTACTCGGCGCTCCCCATCGCGTTTTGTACCACGTGAAGCGGAGCGGCGACCCGCGCTTCTCGACTTTCCCGCTGCCGGAGCTGCGGCAGAATGCCAACGCGATCGATCACGATCACCGTGTTGTACGCGCCCTTGGCGTCGAGGGAGAGCCGCCGCCGCCGACTCTCGTGCTGAGTGACGGCGAGCGAGTGAGCGCGCGCGACCGCTTGCTCTCTTTCTTTCCCGACCTCGGGTCGAGAGACATTGCACTCGTCGGGCTGCTTCCGGGCGCCAGGGCCGATGACAAAATTTACCCGAAGGATCTGTGGCTGCGCGTGCTCGACGGTATCGTCGAAGCGCGGCCCCGGGTCCCGGTGGCGGTACTCGTCGATCGGGACCTCTCGACTCTCTGGAACATGCGCCAGCTTTGCGAAGAGAGAAACGTCCCTCTCTTCGATGACCTTGGCCTCCGCGAGCTCATGGAGATGTTGAGCTGGATGAGCGTCGTCGTCTGCAACGATTCCGGGCCCAAGCACATCGCGGTCGCTTTGGGCGCCCGGTCCGTGACGCTGTACGGCCCCACGAAAGTCGAGGAATGGCACCCCTACGACCTGACGCTTCACCCTGTCTTCAGGGAAACTGACATGCGCCAGATCGATCCGGAGCAGGTGTGGCGAGTGACGAGCGAGCTGCTGGGCGGCATATGACTGCACGAGTGCGTGACAGACGCTTATTGGTCTTTGCCATCGCAGCGCTCGTGATCGGAACGGCGCTACGACTGTCCTATCCCGCCGACATTGAATACAAGAGCGACGAGCGCTGGATGTTCGAGATGACGCAGCGGGTTGCCGCCGGTGAGGCATGGCCGGCCGTCGGCATGATCTCGTCCGAGAGAGTGGCGAACCCCGGGTTGAGCGTCTGGCTGTTCATCGGTTTGCAGAAACTCTCCGGTGCGGAGACGCCGGTGGGATTGGCGCGTGGCGTTCAACTGGTCAACATCCTTGCCCTCGCTCTTCTCTTTCTGTTCGTCTGGTGGGCAGTACCGGAAGGCGAGAGG
The DNA here is from genome assembly GCA_039589155.1 of Gemmatimonadota bacterium. GTDB lineage: Bacteria > Gemmatimonadota > Gemmatimonadetes > Palauibacterales > KS3-K002 > Kutchimonas. The sequence goes on from JBDHHX010000002.1 coordinate 37,601, forward strand.
CGGGGTTGGACGTGGGGTGCGTCGCTCGCCTGCGTCAGTCCCATTTCCGTGATCTTTCATCGCAAGATCTGGGCGCAATCACTCCTGCCGGTCTTCGGGATGGTCTTCTTGATCGGCTGGTGGTACCGAGGTAGACATCGGTCCGCCGCCTTTGTCTGGGGGCTTGCCGGGGCGTTGCTCGGCCAGATCCACATGGCCGGCTTCTTCCTGACGGCCGCGGTTCTGGCGTGGACCGTGCTGTTCGATTCTAACAGGAAGAAGATCTCGTGGCCGTCATGGGTGCTGGGATCTGCAGCCGGCGCGGTCACGCTGATCCCGTGGCTGATCCAGGCGAGCGCCAGGTTGGGCGCGGCGCGGCCGGCCTACGATGTGTCATCCTGGTATCTCTTCAAGTGGTGGAACTACTGGGTCAGCAACGCCGCCGGCCTCGTTCTGCAATCGCCGCTACGTGGCGCCTTCGCGTCGTTTCTCGAGTATCCCATCATCGGCGGCCGGCCGACTTATTTGGTGGCGGCGTTGCACTTGATCCTTGTGGCGTGCGCTCTCTACGTGCCTTGGCTTCTCATCGGCGGCATCGCGAATAAGCGTGGAAGCTGGTTGACGCTGTTCATTGGGAAGTCGTCCGACTCGTCGCTTCTGATGAGCTCCTACCTGTGGGGATGTGGTTTCTTGATGATGGTCGTGGGCGTCATAGCCGATCGCCACTACCTTCTTGTGGCTTTCCCGCTCGTCTACGTCTGGTTCGCTCGTGTCCTGGCCAGCGATTCACGGTGGGGAACGCGGGTATACGGCATCGCGTGGTCGGCCCAACTGCTCGTGACAGCACTGTTTCTCTATTACGTCCACGTCAACGGGGGCGTCCTGCTCGGCACCTATCGGGCCGCCTTCCCCCAGTGAGTGCTATCCGTGACGACTGATAGAATCATCGTCAGCAGGACCGATGCGATCGGCGACGTGGTGTTGACGCTGCCGATGCTCGGGAAGCTGCGGCAGCGCTATCCGTCATCGGAAATTCTGTTTCTCGGTCGCTCGTACACGCGGCCCATCGTCGAGTGCTGCGAGCACGTTGACGGGTTCTTGGTCTGGGATGAGGTGGCGGAGTCCGACAGGCGGACGCGCTCGGACTTCTTGAGAGCCCGCAACGCCGACGTCATCGTCCACGTCTATCCCCGTCACGCCATAGCCGCTGCAGCCCGGCGGGCGCGCATACCCAACCGCATCGGAACGTCTCATCGCTTCTACCATCTTTGGACCTGCAACCGGCTCGTCGGCTTGTCGCGGAGAAAGTCTCCGCTTCACGAGTCGCAGCTGAACGTGAAGTTGCTCGAGCCGCTTGGCTTGGAGACGATCCCCGGGTTGGACGAGATCCCGGCGCTCTATGGTCTCACGAGAGTCCCGACGTTGCGGCCCGAGCTCGCCGCGCTGCTCGCCAATGACAGGCTGAACCTGATCGTCCATCCGATGACCGGCGGCAGCTCGAAGCGTTGGAGCTTGGAGAACTACGATCGCTTGATACGGGCGTTGCCGCTGGAGAAGTGCGCGATCTTTGTGACCGGCACCGAGGCCGATGGAGAAGCTATCGCCGATGCGTTGCCGCTCGAGAAGTCGAACGTCACGTCACTGGTCGGCCGACTCGCGTTGTCGGACCTGGTCAGCTTCATCGGCTCCGCGGATGCCCTCGTCTGTGGCTCGACGGGGCCGCTCCACGTTGCCGCCGCCCTGGGCAAGTGCGCCATCGGGTTCTACATGCCGATCGGGATCGCGCATCCGCGCCGCTATGGCCCGGTGGGCGCAGATGTGCACCCGCTTCTCTACGATCCAGACTGCCACAGGTGCCGTGACGGTCTCGACTGTGGTTGCCTGCAGAGCATACCTACCTCCGCAGTCCTCGAGATACTGGAACCGCTCGCCGACTCAATCACCAGCTCACGGCGCGGCTAGCTAGCGCTCCACCCCGTCGTCGTTGGTCGGGGTCGGGGGGACCGCTCGCTCCGGCCTCCCCGGCGCTCAACTTCGTAGAGCGCCGGGTCGCTAAAACCAGCTCCGCTCGGCGGTCCCCCCGACCCCTCCCTGTCGATGTGTGTTGACGCTATAGGTCGGGCACAACAGGGCCCTTGAGCGGACTTTGGAGCGCGGCTGCCCGTCCCCGCTGCCTGCCTGTCCCGCGCGATATGAAGCGAAGGGCCCTGTTGTGCCCGACCGGCCCCGAGATATGAAGCGAGGGCCCCACTCGTTACCGACCGGCCCCGCGGCGAGGCCCCCAATCGCACCCGACCGAAACCGCGCCATGGTCACGTTCGAAGTTGCGCGCGCGGGCTAGCCTTACGACAATACGACGCCACTATGGCCACCAACGAGACCGCTACCCGAGCCAGTTTCGCCCGTGACCTGGGCCTGTTCGACGCCACGATGCTTGGCGTCGGCGCCATGATCGGTGCCGGGATCTTCGTCCTCACGGGCATCGCAGCCGGTGAGGCCGGTCCGGCCTCGATCTTGGCGTTCGCGCTCAACGGTGTGGTCACGCTGCTTACCGCCTTCGCCTACGTGGAGCTGGCGGCAGCCATGCCCGAGGCGGGCGGCGGCTACGCATTCGTTCGCCGCGCCTTCCCCGGCCTCGTCGGCTTCATCGCCGGCTGGATGCTGTGGTTCGCCTACACCGTCGCTTGCAGCCTCTACGCGCTCGGCTTCGCTGGCTACTTCTGGGAGTTCTTCCTCAAGTACATACCCGGGTTCGCAGGCGTCGCCTTCGGTTTGCTTG
>JBDHHX010000003.1:0-32603 GCA_039589155.1 Gemmatimonadota bacterium
TCGATGAGCACGTAGAGCCGGTCCGGGTCGGCCGCGGAGACCGCCAGGTCCGCCTTGCCGACCAGCTCGTTCGGCAGTCCGCCGGCCAACTGGGTCCAGCTGTCGCCACCGTCGGTCGACTTGTAGACGCCGCCCTCGCGGGCACCAGAGATGATCGTCCACGGTTTGCGCTCGGCGCGCCACATCGTCGCATAGATCGTCTCCGGGTCATCGGGCGCCAGCTCCAGATCGACGGCGCCGGTAGAGTCGGAGACGAAGAGGACAAGCTCCCAGCTGTCACCGCCGTCCATGCTTCGATACACGCCACGTTCCCGGTTCGGCGCGAACGCGTTGCCGATCGCCGCGACGTAAACGATCTCCGGGTTCGCGGGATGGACGACGACCGCACCGATGTGGCCCGTCCTATCCAGACCGACGTGCGACCAGGTCTCACCGGCGTCCGTCGACTTGTAGACGCCGACACCGGGAATCACGTTGCTGCGCAGCCCGTCCGATCCCGTGCCCACATAGACGATGTCCGGGTCCGAGTCGGCGATATCGATGGCGCCGATGGAGCCGGTCGCGAAGTACCCGTCGGAGACGGCTCGCCAGATCCGGCCGTAGTCCGTCGTCTTCCAGACGCCGCCGCCCGTCGCACCCATATAGAAGGTCGCTGGCTCACCCGCGTGACCCGCCACCGCCGTAACACGTCCGCCCCGCGACGGCCCGACATAACGGTACTCCATGTCGGCGAAGAGAGACGTCGGGTAGACGACGTTCGCATCCGCTTCCTGGGCCTGCGCGGAGAAGCGCGGTGCCAGAATCAGCGCGCTGGCGATCAGGAGACATGGAACGACAGCTGGGACCGTGAGATCTCGTCGCATCTCAGAACCTTCCGCGCAATTGGAATGTGTGGGGCTAACCGACAGCTTGGGGCCAGTCGGGTCACCGCGCAACTCTGCTCAGCCGAGAGGGAGGGCGCGATTGGGGCCGCGAGCGGACATTTGGAGCGCGCCTGCCCGACCCCGATGCGTGCGCGGCCGGCGCGACATGAAGCGAGGGCCCCAACGCGCCCGACCGCTCATGCTACTCGGAACCTGTTGAGCGCTCTTCTATTCGGTCCACGACGACCGTCGCCGCCAGCGTTCCCGTCACGTTCGTCGCCGTGCGCGCCATGTCCGGAATCCGATCCACGCCCAGCAGCACCGCCAGACCATCCAGCGGAATCCCCACCGTCCCCAGCGCCGGCGCCATGCTCAGCACGCTGCCGCCCGGAATGCTGGGCACCGTGAACGAAACGATCACCGTTGCCAGCACGGCGCCGGCAACGCCGGAGGTCGGCAGCGACACGCCGTAGAGCCAGGCGAGGAAAGCGAGGCCGGCGCCCTGGAAAACGGCGCTGCCGGCGCGGCCGATCCCGGCGCCCAACGAGATGACGAAACCGGAGACGACGCTCGACGCGCCCAACTCATCGTCCGCCGCCTCGAGCATCGCCGGCACCGTCGCCGGAGAAGAGACCGTGGCCGCCGCGATGACCTGGGGACTGATGCACGCCTTGAAGAATTTCCCCAGCGGCATCCGGGCGAGAAAGCGAACGGCGGGCACGTATATGATCGCGATGAAGATGAGCAACGCCACGACAACGGCTACGATGAAGGCGATCAAGCTCTGCAGCAGCGCCCAGCCCGCGCGCGCGGTGACCGGCGCCGCCAGCGCGAACACGCCGATAGGGGCGATCCAGAGAATCCAGTGCGTCAGCTTGATCAGCGCCGCGGAGACCGCCCGAGCGAAACCGATCAGGGTCTCTCGCTCCTTTTCGGGCAGCGCGCCGGTGGCCGCCGCGAACATCACGACGAACACGATCAGCGGAAGCAGCGCACCTTCCGCCGCCGCCTGAAATGGATTGCTCGGGATGAGGCTGAGCAGGAAGTCGACGGGACCGGGAAGCGTCGGCGCCTCGACTCCGCCTGCCATGACGGTCCCGGCCGCCGCCTCGCTGGCCATTGGAAGCAGCGCCCGCATCACCGCCATCCCCAGCAGAACGCCGATGACGCTGGTCACGGCGAAGAAGGCCAGCGTCGCCCCGCCCATCCGGCCCAACCGCCGCAGGTCGCCCAGCGACGCCACGCCGACGAAAATGACCGCGGCGACCAGCGGGATGACCACCATCTTCAGCAGGTTCACGAACGCTGTGCCGATCGGCTCCACGGCCCCGGCCAAGCCGACCAGCAGCGGGTTGCCGCTGACGGCGGCGGCCAGCCCCAGCATCAGGCCGGCCACGAGTCCGACCAGGATGGCGATCTGAAGTCTCACCGGCACGGCGGCACACACCTCCTGATTGAGAGTGGGGGGCTTGGGCCCCGGGAAGATGGGGTACCGGCAGAGGGAGAGCAACGCGCTACGGCTCTTGGACGCCGCCGGGCCGATCAGTATTATATGCCTTCCAACGCGTCCAATGGTTCATCTCAGTGTGGAGGGTAGATGGTTGAGTCCATCTCGCGGTAGGGACGGGGTAGACCGGGGGTTCATCATCCCGATCGGTGGGGCCGAGAAGAAGGTCAGGGACAAGAAGATACTCCGACGATTCATCGAGCTTTGCGGCGGCGAGCGGGCGCGTATCGCCATCATCCCCACCGCTTCCGAGCTCAAAGACACCGGTCGTCGTTACGAGAAGGTCTTCAAGGACATCGGAGTGCACGAGACGCGGAGCTTCCCGTTCGAGGACCGCAGCGAGGGTGGCCGCGAGGAGTGGCTCGAACAGCTGTCGGAAGCCGACGGAATCTTCCTCACCGGTGGCAATCAGCTGCGCCTCTCCACGACCCTGGGCGGCACGCCGGCCGCCCAGTTGATCCGCCGCATGAACGCGGACGGCGTGCATGTCGCCGGGACGTCGGCGGGAGCCGGCTTCATGTCGGAGCACATGATCGCCTTCGGTGAGGAGGGGCTGTCGCCGCGTGCCGACATGGTCACGCTGGCGCCCGGCCTCGGGCTCACCAATCGCGTCATCGTCGACCACCACTTCCGCAAGCGCGACCGCTTCGGACGGCTGCTCACCGCCATCTCCTACAACCCGTTCACGGTCGGGCTGGGCCTGGCCGAGGATACCGCCGCGATCATCGGACCCGACGACGTGATCGAGGTGATGGGTAGCGGCGCCATGACCATCGTCGATCCGTCAGAACTCGAATTCTCCTCGATGGACTCGGCGCGCGAGCGCGATCCCGTCTGTCTCGTCGGCCTCCGGGTCCACTCGCTGGTCGAAGGCTGGAGCTTCGATCTCGAGCGCCGCGAGGCGCGCACAGTTACCGCCGCCACAACCCGCTAGGAAGTCGTATGGAAGTCCTCGAGCGTTCCGTCTACCTGGGCCCCAGTCTCTACGCCCGCTTCCCTGTCATCCGCCTGCTCCTCGACCTCGGCGAACTGGAGGAATGGCCGACCGGGCGCCTGGGCCCACGCTTCAACGATGCGCTGCTGGAAGCGCTGCCCGGTCTCCAAGCGCACGGATGCTCGTACGGCGAGCCGGGCGGCTTCGTGCGGCGGCTGACCGAAGACGAGGGCACCTGGTTGGGCCACGTGCTCGAGCACGTCGCCATCGAGCTGCAGAACGTGGCCGGCGGCCAGGTCACCTTCGGCAAGACGCGATCAGCCGGCGCGCCGGGTCGCTACGACGTCGTCTACGAGTATCTGGAGCGTCGCGTTGGGCTCGAGGCGAGCCAGCTCGCCCTCAACCTGCTCCACTCGCTGCTGCCGGAAGAGCTGCAGCCCGCTGGCTCGATACCGCAGGACTTCGAGTTCGCGACCGAACGTGACCTCTTCATCCGTTACGTACAGAAGCACGCCCTCGGACCCAGTACCGAGTCGCTGGTGCGCGCCGCGCAGGAGCGCGATATCCCGACGCTGCGCCTGAACGAGTACAGCCTCGTCCAGTTCGGCCACGGCCGCTACCAGCAGCGCATCCAGGCGACCGTCACTAGCCGGACGCCGCACATCGCGGTGGAGATCGCTTCCGACAAGGAAGAGACGAACCGAATCCTGGAGGATATCGGGCTACCGGTGCCGAAGCAGCGTCTCGTCTACAACGAGACCGCGGCGGCGCGTGCGGCTGAAGTGATCGGCTACCCGGTGGTGGTGAAGCCGCTGAACGCGAATCACGGACGCGGCGTCTCGCTCAACCTGACCGAAAATGAGCAGGTACGCACGGCGTACGGACAGGCGCGCGAGCACAGCCGTGGCGTCATTGTCGAGTCATTCATCACCGGCCTCGATCATCGCATGCTGGTAGTCGACGGCGAGCTGATCGCGGTGGCGAAGCGCGTCCCCGGACATGTCGTTGGCGACGGCGAGCACACAATCGAAGAATTGGTCGAGGAGTTGAACAAGGACCCGCGCCGCGGCATCGGCCACGAGAAGGTGCTGACGCAAATCCGCTTCGATCACCAGGCGAACCGGGTGCTGGCGCTGCAGGGCTACGACCGCAACTCGGTGCCGGTGAAGGACGAGGTCGTCCACCTGCGCTCCACCGGCAATCTGTCTACCGGTGGCACCGCCGTCGACCTGACCGATGTGGTTCACCCTGACAACCGGGAGATGGCGATACGCGCGGCGAAAGCGATCGGCCTCGACGTGGCCGGCGTCGACTTCCTGACCATGGACATCACTCGCTCGTACAAGGAGACGGGGGCCGCCATCTGCGAGGTGAACGCCGCGCCCGGTTTCCGCATGCACGTGCAGCCGAGCGAAGGTCAACCGCGGGACGTCGCCGGTCCTGTCATGGACATGCTGTTTCCGCCGGGCAGCCCGTCACGGATTCCCGTGCACGCGGTCACCGGCACCAACGGCAAGACGACCACCGCACGCATGCTCGCCCACATCCACAAGTTGTCGGGCATGACCGTGGGGCTAGCGACGACCGACGGCGTCTACATCGACGGCCAGCTCACTGTTGAGGGCGACATGACCGGCCCCATCGCCGCTCGCATGGTGCTGCGCGATCCGTTGGTCGAGGTCGCCGTGCTGGAGACGGCGCGCGGCGGCTTGCTGCGCGCCGGCATGGGCTACCGCAAGTGCAACACCGCCGCCTGCCTGAACGTCAAGGCCGATCACCTTGGCCTGCGCGGGATCGAGACGCTGGAAGAGTTGGCCGAGGTGAAGCGCATACCGATCGAAGTCGCGACCGACACGGTGGTCCTGAACGCAGACGACCCGCTGTGTCTGCAGATGGCGGACTACGCCACGGCCGATCACGTCTGTTACGCGACGATGAACCCGTCCCACAAGCTGGTGCGCGAGCACATCCGTGCCGGCGGTCGCGCCGTTGCGCTGGAGCAAGGAATCAACGGCCACATGATCACGCTCTACGACGGCGGCTCGCACATCCCGCTTCTCTGGACCCACCTCATTCCGGCGACGATGGAAGGCCGGGCCCTGTTCAACGTGCAGAACGCCATGTTCGCCGCGGCGATGGCTTACAGTCTAGGCGTGAAGCTCGAGGACATCCGTCACGGTCTGAGAACGTTCGATACGACATTCTTCCAGGCGCCCGGTCGACTCAACGTATACGACGAGCACCCGTTCAAGGTGATCCTCGACTACGCGCACAATCCCGATGCGGTCGACTCGATATGCAGATTGGTCGAGACGCTGGATGCGAAGGGTCGCAAGATCGTGGTCATCTCGGCGCCCGGCGACCGCCGCGACGAAGACATCCGGGCGATGGCCGCACACGCGGCCGGCGTGTTCGATTATTACATCTGCCGCCGCGACGATTCGTTGCGCGGCCGCGAGTCGGATGCAGTGCCGGGGATCCTGCGGGATGCGCTGATTGAGGGCGGTGTCGCCGCAGATCGGATCCAGGTCATCCCTGACGAGCAGAATGCAGTGAGCGAGGCGCTGCGGATGGCGGCGGCCGACGATCTGCTGATCGTCTTCGGCGATGCGATCAGCCGCACGTGGAAACAGATCATCAACTTCGCCAGCGATGCGGAGACGCCGCGCACCGAGGTCACTTCAGCAGCGCCGGTACAGTTGCCCGATGTGCCCGAACTCGCCCTCGACGACGACCAGGCCCTGGTCCGCGATGAACGCGGCGTGCGGATCGCGCGCCAGTTGGAAGACTGATCGGTGTGAGCGCGTTGACCCTACGAGACTCGCGCCGCTTGACGGGTCCCAGCTTGCTGTGCGATGAGCCGGGCGCGGTCATCGATGTGACGCTGAACGCGCACTCGGTCGACGAAGTCATAGGCGTCTGGCGCGATCGGGCGCGCTGTATCCTCGACGCGATCGGCTGGCGCGAAGAACGCCTCTACACGCGAAGCTTCCCGGGCGGCGCCAGCCTGATGATGACTGCACCGATCGATGTGCTCTATGCCGCCACCGAAGTGAACGAGTGGGCCTGGTCGGCGACGGAAGCAACGCTCGAAGATGATGGAGCGCCCGACCTGGAAGATGCCGCCGACCGTCTGCGTCGCGTCATCGCGGACGAGCGTAACCCAAAACTCATCGCACTGCGTGACGCGGCACGCCAGCGCGGCGTCTGTCTTCTGTCGGATGACGACCACGCGTCCGTCGGGATGGGCCGCGGGTCGCTAACCTGGCCTGTCGAGGCGCTGCCCGACCCTGCCGAAGTTCCCTGGGATCGCGTCCACGACGTACCGCTGGCGCTGGTCACGGGGAGCAACGGCAAGACGACCACCGTCCGGTTGTTGGCGGCGATGCTGACAGCCGCCGGTCGCCTTCCCGGCTACAGCAGCACCGACGGTATCTACGTCGGCGACGAACTGATCGACGCCGACGACTGGTCGGGCCCCGGCGGCGGACGGAGAGTGCTCAGGGACGAGCGCGTGGAGGCCGCCGTCCTCGAGACGGCCCGCGGTGGGATGCTGCGTCGCGGCCTCGCCGTGACCCGGGCCGACGCCGCGATCGTCACCAACATCGCCGCCGACCACCTGGGCGAGTGGGGCGTGGAGGATCTGGAGGCGATCGCCGACGCCAAGCTGGTCGTTGCCCGCTCGGTGATCGACGGTGGAACGCTGGTTCTGAACGCTGACGACCCGATCCTCGTTCAGCGCGCAGAGAACTTGGGGCTGGCGCCGACATGGTTCGCCGAGTCCGACGCCGGTGGCACGGCCTACTTCGTCGAGGACGGCGGTTTCGTGATGAGCGAGGGCGGGACGCGGCAGAGCCTGGTAGACGTCACCGATGTTCCGATCACCTTCGGCGGGGCGGCCGGCTACAACGTCCAGAACGCGCTGGGCGCGATCGCCATCGCCCGCGCCCTCGATCTCGACATCGACGCCATACGCTCGGCGCTGCTGGGCTTCGGCTCTGCGTCCGAGAATCCCGGGCGCGGAAACGTCTTCGAGCTCGGCGGCGCCCGGGCGATTGTCGATTTCGCTCACAACCCGGCGGGCCTCGAGGCGCTGCTCGCGCTGGCCGCTTCGTTGCCGGCGGAGCGACGGCTCCTCGTCCTGGGCCAGGCCGGTGACCGCGACGACGAGTCAATCCGCGAGCTGGCCCGGACCGCGGCGCGCTTTCGCCCCGACCGCATCATCATCAAGGACATGGAGAGGTACCTGCGAGGTCGTACGCCAGGCGAGGTGCCAGACCTCATCGAAAGTGAATTGCGAGACGCGGGGATGCCCACCGAGCAAACGGAGCGATCGCCGACGGAGCTTGCGGCCGTGCGCGAAGCGCTGGAGTGGGCACGCCCTGGCGACCTGCTGATCTTCCCCGTCCACACCCACCGCGACGAAGTGCTGGCTCTGCTCGCCGCGCTGTCTCAAGGTGCTTGGAAACCCGGAACAACTCTACCCGAGGGCGGACGACTCCAGTGAGGTGAGAAGATGGATCGCGCACCCGGCGACTGGTACGCCGACGAATCGCTCTGGGTCGAGAGCTTCGCGTTCATGTTCCCGGACAGCAGCTTCGAGGCCGCTATCGAGCACGTGGACCAGATCATCGCGTTGACCAGAGTCCAATGGGGCAAACTGCTGGACGTGGGCAGCGGACCGGGCCGTTACATCGTTCCCTTTCGAAAGCGCGGCTTCGATGTCACCGGCGTCGACATCACGCCTTTCTTGATGGAAAAAGCGCGAGCTTACGCCGAGACTGAGGACGTCGAGATCGAGTTGGTCGAGGAAGACATGCGGCGCTTCGTGCGCGCAGACACGTTCGACCTCGCCATCAGCATGATGACGTCGTTCGGATACTTCGATGACGAGGGAGAGGACCTCAGGGTGTTACGCAACATCTACTCGAGCCTCAAGCCGGGCGGCGTCTTCGTCTTTGACACGCTTGGCAAGGAGGTTCTTGCGAGGATCTTTCTGGACACGAACTCAAAGGAAATGCCTGACGGATCCCTGGTCGTTCAACGTCGTCATGCGATCAACGATTGGAGTCAGATGGAGAACGAATGGTCACTGATCAAGAACGGCCAGGTGCGCACGTTCCGCCTCCGCCACTGGCTCTACTCCGGTCGCGAGTTCAAGGAGCTCTTGACCACAGCGGGCTTCTCTTCTGTCGAGCTCTACGGCGATCTGGATGGAAGCCCCTACGGCCCCAAAGCTGACCGCCTGATCGCGGTTGGGCGAAAAGCGTAGGAGCGCCGTTGTTAGTTCGTGAGCTCGTACTTCTTCATGCGATAGCGGAGAGTATCACGGCTCAGGCCCAGAAGGCGTGCCGCACCGGTTACGTTGCCGCCCGTTCGCATAAGAGCCTGTTCGATGGCGTCGCGCTCGACATCCGCCATGCTAAATCCCTCAGCCGGGAGCCGGACGATCCGATCGCTCCCGCCATTTGGCACGACAGCGCCGCGGATCTCCACCGGCAGATGTTCTGGTAATATCGTCGTCATGTCTTCCATGATCAGTGCTCGTTCGAGCACGTTGCGAAGCTCGCGGGCATTGCCCGGCCATGAGTAAGCCTCGAGGACGCTGATTGCGTCTGCTGTCAGCGTGGGCGGCTCACGTCTTAGTTCTCCGGCCAATTGTTCGACGAAGTAGAGGGCCAACGGCGCACAGTCTTCTGGCCGATCGCGGAGCGGAGGAATGTAGAGGTCGACAACTTTCAGACGATAGTACAGGTCGCTTCGGAAGTCCCCCTCCTCCACAGCCTTGTCGAGCTTTCGGTTGGTGGCGGCAATAACCCGGACGTTAACCGGTATGTCGCTTGTGCCTCCCAGCCGCTTGAACCTCGAGTCTTCCAGGAAGCGCAGCAATTTGGACTGAGCTCCAAGCGGCATGTCCCCAATTTCGTCCAGCAATAGAGTGCCCCCATCGGCAAGCTCGGCGAGGCCTTTCTTTCGTTCGCGCGCGTCCGTGAAGGCGCCACGCTCATGGCCAAAAAGCTCCGCCTCGACAAGTTGCTCGGGCAGCGTCGTACAGTTGATCTCGAGAAAGGGTTGATCCTTTCGGCCACTGCGGGCATGAATGGCGCGAGCAACGAGGTCCTTTCCCGTGCCGCTCTCCCCCTGAAGCAACACCGTCGCTGACTCTGTCCGCGCCACCTTCTCCACTGTCTCAGCGAGTTGACGGAGCGCAGGAGAGCGGCCGACGAATTCAACGTTCGCAAACTGCCAGCGGTGCTCCGTGCGCAGGGCAGCGATCTGTCGTTGGAGACGTTGCGTCTCCAGGCCCTTCTCGACCGTGATAAGCAGGTCATCGAGATCCACCGGCTTCTCGAGGAAATGATAGGCTCCCGCCTTCACCGCCTGAACCGCCGTCTTCACCTGCCCAAATGCTGTCACGATCACGACGACCAGATCACGGTCGATCTCGTGAAGCCGAGTGGCGAGCTCGAGGCCGTCAGCGTCCGGGAGCCGCAGATCGAGCAGCATCAGCCGTGGGCTCTCTTCCGCCGCCAGGCGCAGCGCCTCGGCGCCTGTCGCCGCTTCTTTGACCGCGTACCCGGCAGCACCGAGGTGCTCGCTCATCCAGCTGCGGAAGAGGTCCTCGTCGTCGACGACGGCGATAACCGGTCGAGCACTCATCGCACCAATGCCTCCTGCGGCTTCGCCGGAATGACGAGCGTGAACGTGCAGCCTTCGCCAGGCTCGCTCTCGATCTCGATATGGCCGCCGTGGCGTTCGACAATTCCTCGAGTGATCGCCAGACCAAGTCCCGTGCCCCGGTGTTTGGTGGTGTAGAACGGCCGATAGATACGGCTCAGTTCCTCGGGAGCGATCCCGTTTCCCGTATCTGAGATCGAAAAGCGCACACCGTCTTCCGCATTATCGAGGGATAGTTGAAGCGTCCCGCCGGGCGTCATCGCCTGGATCGCATTCAGAGCAAGGTTGACCAGAGCTTGAGTGAGGAGTTCGGGATCGACCCGAATCGTTGGCAGTGCATCGGCGAAGCGTTCCGTGATTCGCACTCCAGCTGCATCTGCCTGGGAACGCACAAGCACGATGAGCCTCTCCATCAGTTGCTTAGGTTCGGTCCAGGTGAGCAGAGGTTCTTTTGGGCTGGCGTAGCTCAGTAAGTCTGTTAGCGCCGACTCGATACGTTTGACTTGCGCGTGTATCTGCTTCAGAATCGTGGTCGATTTCAGATCAGTACCGATCTGTTTGGATAAGAGATCAACTCCGCTCGCCACGCCGACGAGTGGGTTCTTTATCTCATGCGCGATACCGGTGGCAAGCTCGCCGACGGAGGCGAGCTGCGCCGCCCGCCGCATCTCCTGCTCGTGAAGTTCCTGGATCTGGAGCGCCGACGACTGAAGCTCGCCGGACATCTGATTGAACGTGCGGCCGAGGTGGCCGATCTCATCGTCTCGCTCGATCTCGACTTCTACGCCCAGGTCACCTTTGCGAATCCGCTCGGCCGCGCCGACCAGGCGCCGCAAAGGGGCGACGATAGATCGGGCAACGGTCCAGACTATGGCAACCAGCAATAGGGCGAACACGCTCTCGAGCGTTGCGGCCAACAGCGCCAAGCCACGCAGTTGGCCAAGGGCGCTGGCTACCGATGCCTCCGAGATGAACAGCCACGGAAGGCCGGGTACCTCAACGGAAGTGCCGACGACCTCGACGCCCTCGTAGTTCACGTAACGGGCGGTTGAACCCGGCGGCTGATCGACCAGCGGCGACGGGAGAGGCTGGAGGAAGTCGACGGGGATGTGAAGATGCGAGAAGTACACGGGGCGGCCCGAACGGTCTACGATGAAGGCGTGCACGTCGATGAGAGGATGCTCCGGGAGGCGCAAGAACCCCTGCAACCTGTCGAAACCCACTGCGCCCCCGAGCACTCCTTCCGATCTTTGGCGCTCATCGCGTATCGGAACCGCCAGCAGGTAGGAAGGCACTACGTTCCCGCTCTGCGTGTCCCACTCCGCCGCGAAGTAACGCTCGACGCGCCCGCGGCGGAAGAGCTGGCTGAGCGACCGATCCTCCCCGAGCCGGCTATCATTAGTCGCCGCAATCACCATTCCCGCCGTGTCGATGACGAAGAGCTCGGTCAGCGACCTAACCTCATCGAGCTCGTGATCGAGGTGCTCCTTTATCGCCGTGGTAGACGGTTCCTTGCGCTGACCCGCCCGCAAATCTGCTGCCGCCTCGGGAATCCTCCGAAAGAGAGTACGGTTGCCTTCGGCAATTCCCTCCAACAACATCTGGTGCCGCTCGACCTCGGTGGCCACTTGCTGCGCCTGGACCTCCGCGATAGCCCGCAAGTAGCGTTGTATTTGCTGCTCGATGATGCCGCGGCTAACGACATAGCCCACGGTATTCGAGATTAGCAGGGGGACCAGCGATAATACGAGGAACCATAGCAGTATCCGGCGACCCAGCCCGCCACGCAGTGGCATCTTCTTCCACAGCGCGCGCCAGGGACTATCGCGGGTCAACGTCACCCTCCAGCAGGTCGATCAGCTTCCCGAGAAGCGCACCGTGCCCAGCAGATTTCGCCACCCAATGCACCTCCCGCATTCCCTGAGTCTGCTGATCTCGTGGCGGCGTCGTCGCACTGTACACTAGCATCAGCCGAACCACCGCCAGCTCCCTCACCCGCTCGAGCAGCGACAGGCCATCCATCCCCGGCATTCGGTAGTCGGTCACCACCACGTCGGGCTCCACCGTCCTGCTGAGCTCCACCGCTTCTTCGGTGGAATCGGTCGCCCACACCTCGAATCCACTCGCCTCGAGCGCAGCCGACACACTCTGCAAGACCAAGCGATCGTCATCCACAACAACGATCTTTCTGCCCAATCTCACTCCAGCCTTCCCGATTGCCCGGTTTCCAAGCCGAATTCGGCCCACTGGGTCTTTTGCCCATCCTCAAGTTTGGCAAGAACGATACCGCCGGCTGATTGTTCGAAGTATAAGCAGTTTCTGACCTCAAGGCGACACTCCCGACTCGAGAAACGGGTGAAATCCCCCGGTTCAATTGGGGGATTTGCCCCTCTGACCACCGAGCCGCCGCACCGCCCTTTTTCTAAGCTAGTCAAGAGCAACGAGTTAGAGTTTAGGAGCGGCTGGTACGAGACCTGCTCTTGCTCGTGGACGGCAAGCGCCCGACCGCGTCCCTTTGGTACTCAGATCTCAGTGGCAGCAATCGCCTACTGGAAGGAGGAGCCAACATGTTCAATCGTCTACGGTGCTCTCGTGATCTACAGGATGTGGGTGGCTGGGCCCGATCAAACCGCAAGACCGTGGCCCTGGCGCTCGCAGCCCTGTTGCTCGTCGGAGCCGCGGCTTGCGACGATGATCCCAGTGGCGTCGTCGATGACCCGCCCGAGTTTACTGCGGCCGACGGCATCAATGGCGGCACGATGTACGACAAGTTCTGGACTCCGGAGACGGGTTGGAATCAGAGCGATCCGAACCTGACGACGTTCAATGACTTCTCGAACTTCTTCCGCTGCAAGCAGTGCCACGCGTGGGACAGGCTAGCCAACGAGGCGTCGTACATCGGCCGAGCACCGAGTACGTCGCGGCCGAACGTATCGTCGGCGGACCTGACGCATGTGGCCGATCACACGCCCCAGGAACTGTTCGACGAGCTAAAGAGCTCCGAGGGCAAGCGACCACTGAGCACGGACCTTTCCACGTACGATCCGGCGACGAATGCGACCGAGGGCGACATGATGCCGGATCTCAGCGAGATCATGACGGACGCACAGATCTGGGATCTCGTGAAGTTCCTGTTGGAAGAGGCCAACGATGTTGACCTGCTGTACGACTGGACCACCACCGGGACATACCCGAATGGGTCGATCACTTACTCGAACATCGGCGCCGGCGGTGATGCGACGAATGGTGACGCGATCTATGCGTCCACCTGCGCGGGCTGCCACGGCGCCGACGGCCGGGCAATCGTGGTGGACGGCGAGTTCACGGTGGGGAGCTTCCTCCGTTCGAAGCCGTACGAGGTGCAGCATAAGGTCAAGTTCGGGCAGCCAGGCACGTCCATGGGCAGCGAGTTGGTAACGGACATCGACGACATACTGGATCTATACGCTGCACTCACGGACGAGACGATGTATCCGGATCCGGCGTTCGAGCTGGCGAGTGGCATCAACGGTGGAACGATGTACGACAAGTTCTGGACTCCGGAGACGGGTTGGAACCAGAGTGACCCGAACCTGGCGACGTTCGACAACTTCTCGAATTTCTTCCGCTGCAAGCAGTGCCACGCGTGGGATCGATTGGGCAATGCGGGGTCCTACATCGGCCGCGCACCGAGCACGACGAGACCGAACGTGTCCTCGTTGAACCTGAAGACGGCCACGGCCGCCATGTCAGAGCAGGATCTGTTCGACGCCCTCTGGCGCTCGACCAGCCGGCGAGCGGTGAGCGCGGATCTCTCCACCTATGATCCGGCCACCAACTCCACGGTCGGCGACCAGATGCCGGACCTGAGTGACATCATGACCGAGGAACAGGTATGGGATCTGGTCAAGTTCCTGAAGGAAGAGGCGATCGACACCGATCTGCTGTATACCACTTCCACCACCGGAACGTACCCAACCGGGTCACCGAGTTACTCGAACATCGGAACTGGCGGTGACGCGACCAGCGGCGACGCGGTCTATGCGGCCAACTGCGCCACCTGCCACGGTAACGACGGCAGGGCTTTCCTGGTGGATGGCAGCTTCTCGGTGGGAAGCTTCCTGCGAGCGAAACCGTACGAAGTGCAGCACAAGGTGAAGTTCGGGCAGCCGGGCACGGCGATGGGAAGCCTACTGACGGACCTCGACGACATCCTGGATCTGTACCTGGCGTTGACGAACGCGAGCACATATCCGGATCCGTAGCGGACTAGCCATTCGGCCAGGTCAAGGGGCGTACTCGTCTCCAGACGTCGACCGCGACGAGAGTGCGCCCCTAGGCCAACCGCTCCTAGGTATCTCCTAGCTATCAGGCATTATTCCTCCACCGAGGGGGCAAAGTGGCAAGGCTGAGTAGCGGCAGTGTCGGACGCACGTGGTGGGGTTACCTCGCGCTAGCCCTGGTCCTGGTGGCCGTGTCGACCATCACAGTCGTCGCGCTGCGCTCCGCGCCGGTTCCGCAGCCGGTCGCGTTCAACCACCGCAAGCACACGCAGGACCTCAACCTCACTTGTGAGTTCTGTCATGTATACGTGAAGAAGGGCGCGCATGCGGGGCTACCGGATGCCCAGACCTGCACGATGTGCCACCGAACACCACAAGGCACCTCGACCGAGGCTGCCCGGGTCACGACACTGCTCGACCAGGGCGACCCACTCACTTTCAACAAGCTGTTCGGCCTTGCGCCCCACGTCTTCTACACACACCGCCGCCATGTCGGCATTGCCGAACTGGAGTGCCGAGGCTGCCACGGCGATATCGCCGAGACCGAGCAGCCGCCCGATCGACCGTTGGTGAAGGTAGACATGGACTTTTGCATGGACTGCCACCGCGAACAGGGGCAGACCCTCGAATGCAACGCGTGCCACCGCTAATGCGGAGAGAACGAGGATGAGACCCAGTCGGCGCGAGTTCCTGTGGACGATGGGTGCCGCCGCGGCTACGGTGGCGCTGAAAGGAACGCAGGACGTTTTCTGGACAGCGGAAGAGTCCGCCGACGTCGGGTGGGCGCCCGGGATCGAAGAGCGACGCAATTCCGCCTGCCTGATTTGCCCTTCGCGCTGTGGCATCAGCGGCCGCCTGGTTGACGGACGCCTGGTCAGAATCAGCGGCAATCCTCTGCACCCGCTGAGTCGCGGCGGCCTCTGTCCACGAGGAGTCGCCGGTGTGCAGTTGCTCTATCACCCCGAGCGGCTCACCTCACCCCTGGTGCGCGCCGGCCCTCGCGGTGCCGACCAGTGGGAAGAGGCCACGCCGGATGAGGCCATCGCGCGCATCGCTGACCAGCTTCAGGCGTTGAGGGCAGCCGGCCGGCCCGAGGCGCTGGCATTGGCGGCTGGCTACAGCGCCGGCACGATGCACGATCTTTGGCGTCAGTTTCTGAGCTCCTTTGGATCACCGAACTACGTGGCCGACGAGTACGAGGACGGAACGGACGCGGTCATGGCGTCCATGCACGGCATCCAGCGTCGACCCAGCTACGATCTCGACCGGGCCCGGCTAGTGCTTTCGTTCGGTGCTCCTCTGTTCGAGTCGTGGTGGTCTCCGCTCCAGGCGTTCGTGGCCTTTGCGAGCCCCGACGAAGACGAAGGACCACGTCCTCGCTTCGTCCAGGTAGACGCGCGTTTCTCTCGTACGGCCTCGCGCGCCCACGAGTGGGTCGGTGTGCGGCCGGGAACGCATGCCGTGCTCGCCCTTGGAATCGCCTATGTGCTGATAAGGGATGAGCTGTTCGACGCCGACTTCGTGGCGAGGCACGTGTCCGGGTTCGAGGATTTTGTAGACGCTGACGGCCAGCCTCGGGAGGGTTATCGATCGCTGGTTACGCGTAACTACCGAACCGAGGAAGTCTCAGCGATCACTGGTGTGCCGGTCGAGCGGATCACCTCACTGGCCCGGGCACTCGCTGCCAACCGACCGGCTGTCGCGGTCTGCGGAACGGACGTCACCTTCGCCCCGAACGGGCTACTCGCCGGCCTGGCCGTGCACAGCCTCAACGTTTTGACGGGGAGTATCAACCGTCCGGGAGGAGTGCTCTTTGCGGACGATGCCCCAATTCAACCGCTGCCTTCGCCTGTGCTGGATGAGACCGCCCGCGCCGGCCTTGCCCACGAACCGGTTGGCTCGCCCCGACCTCGCTTCGGTAACGGTGGGGAGGCACTCCGCTTCGCCGAAGCCGTAGCCGGCGGCGAAGCCGCGGTGGAGGCGCTGCTGCTCTATTACGCCAACCCCATCGCTTCGTCGACACACCCCTCGGTCTGGCGTGAAGCGTTAGCGAAGATCCCATTTGTCGTCAGCTTCTCACCGTTCATGGACGAGACCGCGCGCCACGCAGACGTGATCCTGCCCGACTTACTGCCGTACGAGCGCTGGCAGGACGCGCCGACGCCGGTCTCTTACCCGTACCCGGTTTGGGGGCTGGCCCGACCACTGGTGGAACCGCGTGAGGGCATGACGCATACGGGCGACGCCGTGTTAACCGTCGCACGTAGCCTGGGTGGCGGTGTCGGCCAGAGCCTGCCATACGAAAGCTTCGAACTGCTGCTCCAGCAACGGGCTCGAGGCCTCTTTTCGGTCCGCCGTGGCATGACGCTGGGTGACGAATTCGATCGGAAGCACCACAGCCAAATGGAGGAGCGTGGCTGGTGGCTGCCCGAGCATACCGAATTCGGACCATTCTGGGACGAGTTGGTGGAGCGCGGCGGCTGGACGGATCTGTTCTATGATGACACCGATCCCCACCGCTTCGCCCGAACCGAAAGCGGTCGCATCGAGCTGATGCCGGCCGCGCTGTTGCACGTTCTGAACCAGGAGGGATCGGCGCGCGAGCTGTACATCGACGTCGCGCACAGGGCGGGCCAGACCCCGGCGGGTTTCCCGCTTCGTCTCATACCCTATCGCGTCTCCACCCTCGCCTCGGGCACCCTGGCCCTCGAGCGATGGCTCGCCGAGCAACCGGGAATCTTCCCCGATGTGCTATGGGTCCCCTGGGTCGAGGTGGCTCCCGAAACGGCTCGCGCCCTGGATATGGGTGACGACACAGACGTGTGGGTAGTCTCACAGCGCGGCCGCTATCGAGCCCGTCTCAAAGTATCTCATGGAACAGCACACGGGAACGTCGGCGCGCCTTACGGGCTTCGCCATCCTGACGGCACGGCGGCGAGTCCGCTCCAGCTGCTTGATGGCTCGTACGACCCGCTGACAGGGCTCGCGAGTTGGCTTTCCACCTTTGTCCGCCTCGAGAGGGCGTGAGGGACGAAAGATAATGGCGCGTTGGGGAATGGTGATCGACCTGGATCGTTGTACGGGCTGCGCGGCATGCGAGGTAGCGTGTAAGAGCGAGAACAACATCCCCACTGTCTCTCCCGATCAGGCGAACATGGGGCGTGCGATGAACTGGATGAAGGTCACGGCGGAACTGGAGGGAGAGTTCCCGGATACGACGATGCACTTCTACCCTCGCCCCTGCATGCACTGCGACAACCCGCCGTGCATCAGAGTCTGCCCGGTACAGGCGACCTATATCGATGATGAAGGCATCGTAGGCCAGATCTATCCGCGTTGCATCGGCTGCCGCTACTGCGCCAACGCCTGCCCATATATGGTGAAGTATTTCAACTGGTACGGACCCGAGTGGGCCGAGAGCGAGCGGCAGCACCTGAACCCGGACGTATCAGTACGACCCAAGGGTGTCATCGAGAAATGCACGCTCTGTCATCATCGACTTCAGAAAGCTCGCGAAGATGTCCGCGCCGAGGAACGGGAGCTGCGTGAGCAGGACTATCAACCCGCCTGTGCCGAGATTTGTCCCACTGGTGCCATCGTCTTCGGCGACCTGGACAACCCCAGTCATAGGGTGGCCAGCCTGAAGGAAGATCCCCGAGCGATGCGTTTGATGGAGGATTTGGGAACGCAACCAAAAGTCTACTATCTGCGGCCGAGAGAATGATATGCGCCAGGACGTGAAAGAAAAAATGGCCCGTATGTCGGCCGACGAGCAAGTTCTTCTGAGGCCGCTGGTTGAAACATCCCGCGGTTTCTACATCGTGGCAGCGATCCTTACGGCGATCACGCTGTTGGGGGTCATTAGTTACTACCTGCAAGTCAGCTTCGGGCTCGGTCGGACGGGCCTGAATCGCCCCGGGTACTGGGGTATCTACATCATCTGTTTTGTCTTCTTCATCGGGATCAGTCACGCCGGCACCCTGATTTCCGCCATTCTCCGCGTTAGCAAGGCGGAGTGGAGACGTTCGATCACTCGTTCGGCGGAATTGATCACGGTTCTGGTCATCGGCTTCGGCGCCATCCAGCCGATAATCGACCTCGGCCGACCTGACCGGGTGCTGAACGTCATGCTACACGCCCAAATGCTGTCGCCGTTACTCTGGGACGTCACAAGCATCGGTCTCTACTTTATATCGTGTACCATCTACCTCTATGTCCCGCTGTTGCCTGACCTGGCGATCATCCGTGACTCGGGTATCAAAGCGCCGCGTTTTTACCGGTTTCTGGCAGCCGGCTACCGCGATACGCCGGCGCAGCGAGCGCGACTCGAACGGGTTATCGGTGTCCTGTCGATCGTTGTGATTCCGATAGCGGTTTCGGTCCACACCGTGATCGGGTGGATCTTCGCAATGACGCTCCGCCCCATGTGGCACAGCACCATTTTTGGACCCTACTTCGTCATGGGTGCAATCTACTCCGGCATTGCGGCTATTCTGGTCGCCATGGTCGTGTTGCGTCGAGCATTCGGCTTGCAACAGTACTTCAAGCTCATTCACTTCGACTACCTGGGCCGCCTGCTCCTTCTGTTTAGCCTGCTCTGGTTCTACTTCACCTTCGCCGAATACCTGACCGCGTTCTATGGTGGGGAGCCCGGAGAGATGCGTGCCTTTTGGGCGAAGCTGACCGGGCCATTCGCAATCCCCTTCTGGACCATGGTAATGGGCTGCTTCGTCGTACCGCTCGCACTCATGTCGCGGCAGTCGATGCGAACGCCTCGGGGCACCCTGATCGCTGGTATCGCAGTGATGATTGGCATGTGGCTCGAGCGGTTCAACATCGTGGTTCCGACATCGGTCAATCCGCGGTGGGAGATCGAGGCGATCGGTCGTTACGTGCCGTCCTGGATCGAACTGTCGATCATGGCGGCCACGTTTTCAGGTTTCATTCTGCTGTACATGGTAGCCACAAAGTTTGTCCCGATTGTCTCAATCTGGGAGATCAAGGAAGGACGAGAGCACTCTGTGCGGGAAGTTGCCGATCGCGTGGCTGAGTACCTACCCGCGGGCGAATTGGCAGCCGCCGCGGAGGACAAATGATGAGCTTCCGAAGTGTCGGGCGGATTCTGTTGATGTCATCTTTCGGCGTGCTGTGTTCTGTTATACCGGGAGGGGTCGGCGCTGCCCACGCGCAATCCGAGTTATCGTTCCTCGGGGATCCCATCTCCGGGCGCCGGATCTTCGTCGAGCGAGACTGTGATCGTTGTCACGCCATCTGGGGAAACGGCGGTACGCTCGGCCCTGATTTCGCGTTGGTCGGGGCGGGACGCAGCTTGCAGCAGCTGGCGGGCATGTTCTGGAACCACACTCCCCGGATGATCCAAACCGTGCAGGTCAGGGGATTCCAATGGCCGACGTTCACCGAGGAAGAGCTCGCAGACATCATAAGCTACATTTATTACGTGAAGCTGTTCGACGAGCCTGGCGATCCGCTTCAGGGCGAGCGATGGTTCCGCGAGAAGCGCTGCATCGAATGTCATTCGATCGCCGGTGAAGGTGGCCGAGGCGGCCTGCCGCTTGACGACTACGCTCGCTATATCGCCCCCATCATGCTGGCGGAGGGGATGTGGAATCACGGCTCCGCAATGCAGGCGCTACAGACCTCGCAACGTGTGCCGATCCCCACGTTCAGCGGGCGAGAGTTGGCAGATATCCAGGCCTTCATCCGACACAGGTCGAGTCTCGAGGACCGTGATGTCGTCCTTCTCCAGCCCCCCGACCCCAATACCGGTCGAGATTTATTCCTGACCAAAGGGTGTTCGAGCTGCCACGGCCTCAGCGGAGATGGAACGCGGTTCGGACCGGATCTCAGAAGTGCGACTCAACGGCTCCGAGTATCGGAGATTGCAGGCCAGCTCTGGAACCACTCATCGCAGATGACGGCAGCCATGAGGGCCCGGGGTATCTCAATCCCCCGGTTTCAGGGCAGCGAGATGGCGGACGTCATCGCGTTTCTCTACTACTTGCGGTTCTACGATACTGGAGGTGACGCGGAGGCGGGTGAAGCAGTCTTTGCAGAGAAAGGCTGCGCCCGCTGTCACGCTGTTGATGGTGGAAGCTCGATCGGGCCTGATCTTGCTACATCAGACGCGATACTAGCACCCCTACGACTCGCCACGGCGATGTGGAATCACGCGCCTGCCATGTACAGGGTCATCCAACTCGAGCAGGTGGATTGGCCCAGATTTGAAGGGACAGAAATGAGAGACCTTACGGTCTATTTGAGGAACCTGGCCGCCAGCAGGTGACGCGGCGCGAGGACAGCTCTGGCCCGGAAGCAGGCCACAGCCAGCAGAGCAGCGCCTCTTACGTGGTGCAGAGTGTAGAGAAACACCGCGGGACTGGAGGACTACCATGACTGGCAAACATCCACCCATCAAACCGACCGGAAGAGTCGCCGTAGCAACGACCCCAGCCCTTGCTCTGTTTCTTCTGTGCGTTGCACAGCCGGCCTATCCACAAGAACGCGCTGGCCTCACGCAGAACGCCATCGCCGGCTCCCGGGTCTTCGGGTCGAAGGGTTGCGTTAAGTGTCACGCGGTGAATGGGCTGGGTGGAACGCTTGGACCCGACCTGGGACTCATTGCCCAACGCCGATCATTCTACGATCTGGCCGCCAGTCTGTGGAATCACCTGCCACGCATGGGAATGAAGATGGAGGAACTCGGCATCGAGCGCCCGCAATTGAACGAGAGAGATACGGGTGACCTGATAGCGTTTCTGTTCACGCTGGACTACTTCGACCCGGCGGGCGACGCGGAAGCCGGAGAGCATCTGTTCGTGGAGAAATCGTGCGTGGTGTGTCACCAGGTGGGCTTGCACGGCGGCGTGGCCGGACCAAGCCTTGACCACCTCGGGCATTTCGGCTCACCGATCCTGGTCGCAGCCGCGATGTGGAATCACGGTCCCGGCATGCAGACCATGATGGAGGCCAAGGGAGTGGACCGCCCTACCTTCTCCGACTCTGAGCTCACAGACTTGATCGCCTACCTCGAATCGATCTCGCCGCCGACCCTCGCCGGGCCGTTATACGTTTTGCCCGGAGATGCCGAACAAGGTCGAATTGTATTCACGAATAGCAGCTGCGCAGAGTGCCACAGCGTTCGCGGCGCCGGAGGTCGCGTGGGACCGGATCTGGCTCGTCGTGGAGTCCACTGGGACCTGACTCAATTCGCGGCGGCTATGTGGAACAAAGCGCCCCGCATGACCGCCGACATGCGGGCGCGCGGGATACAAGTGCCTCAGATTGGCGCTGGTGAGATGGCCGATCTTGTAGCCTATCTCTATTCCGTTCAGTACTTCGCCGACTCTGGCGACCCTCAGGCAGGAAGGTCGCTCCTGCGCAGTAAAGGGTGCCTGACTTGCCACTCGCTCAACGGCCAGGGGGGGAGGGTCGCCGGCAACCTTGCCGAGAGATCGGGTACGGGATCGCCAGCTTGGGTCATCTCCACAGTCTGGAATCACTCGACGCACATGGAGTCAGGAGACAGCCTTGCTGTTCTTTGGCCCAGCATTAGCGCTGAAGAGATGGCCGACATCGCCGCGTTCTTACAGACACAGAGTCAGAACTGAGCAAGAGAACCGCCAAAGAATGGATTAACATGGACCCGGAAGCCTTAGAGGGATTGTTAGTACTGGCCAAGACTGGCGTGATAATCGGCGGAGGATGTGCCTTCACACTGGGAAGCATCTGGGGAGCGTGCGCCGCCGCAATAGGTTACTTCCAGCGAAAGGATCGCAGAGACGAATTGCTGCCGCTGTACAAAGAAGGAAAGATCACCACAAAGCCGACAGTCCTGAACGCATATAAGATCCCCGGATACGAGTTGTAGTGGGCGGTTACTGCGCAAAACAGCTTTCGTGTGGCCGCGCGGCGACGATTCGGCCTTCAGCGGATGAACGCTGAATCTTTTACGGAACGCATCCTCGCCAAAGGAAGCGACGGCTCACCTAAAGAGCGGGGCTGAAGTACCGCTCCAGATACCCCTTCCAGTCACGCATGGCTCACTCCAGACGACATCACTCCGAGCGGAGCGCCTCCATCGGGTCGGCACTCGCCGCGCGGCGCGCCGGCAGATAGCTCGCCGTTACGGCGACACCGGTCAGACCGACGGCTACGAGGAGGAAGGTGAGCGGGTCCACCGGACTCACACCGAACAGCAGTCCAGCCATCAGGCGCGTGAGTCCGAACGCCAGGCCCAGACCGATCACCACTCCGATGCCGGAAAGCGCCAGGCTCTGACGCAGCACCATTCCTTTCACCTGGCCGGCCTGCGCGCCCAGCGCCATCCGCAGCCCCAACTCGTGGCCGCGCTGGCTGACGGCGTAGGAGATCACCCCGTAGACGCCGACAATTCCCAACAGCAGGGCCACCGCCGCCGCGACTCCGAGCAGGGACATAGTATACGAAGTGCGAGCGATAGAATTCGCCATCAGCTCGTCGAGAGGCCGCAGACCGCGCACTGGTAGGTTGGGGTTCACTTCCCAAATGGCGGCCCGGACTTCATCCAGGTAGCCGGCGGTACCGATCCGGTCGCCGCGGACGGCGTAACTCATCCCGCGCCACGTCTGCACCTGGTCCGGCGCGTTCCCCTGCCAGAATCCCAGAGTGGCCTGTGGCCAATAGACCAACAGAGGCGGTTCTTGGGCCAGGCCATCGTCTCTCACGTCCGCCACCACGCCGACGATCTCTTTCCATTCGGGCGGGTCAGGTCGCGCGGCCACTCGCTGGCCCAACGCCGCCTGCGGGGAGCCCCACAACTCACGAGCGAGGCGTTCGGAGACCATGGCGACCGGCGCGCGCTCGTGGACATCCTGCCAGGTAAAGGACCGGCCGAGCAGCAACGGGATATGTAGTGCCTCCAGAAAACCCTCGCCGATCCACTTGTGGCGGCGCAATGGCGGTGGCTGATCGGCCGAGTAGTCCCAGCCTTCGACGTAGAAAGGATTGAAGTTGATGGCTCCGTCCATCGGAACGGCGCTGCCGAGTCCGACCGACGTCACACCAGGGATCTCCGCCAGCCGTCGCGCGATGCGTTCATGGGTTGTCGCCACGTCCGCCGCGTTGTCCGCTTCGCTACCCGGTACGAAGAGGCGAAGAGCCAAAACGTTCTCCGCGTTGTGGAATCCGGGTTCGACGTTACGGAGCGACATGAAGCTTCGAACCATGAGCCCCGATGCCACCAGAAGCACCAGGGCCATAGCGACCTGGCTGACCGCCAGCCCGTTCTGAAGCCGCTGCTGCGGTTTCCCGGCCGTTCCCGTACGACCGCCCTGCTTGAGAGCGTCTACCGGCGCCGAGCGACCGCGTCTCAAGACCGGGAACATGCCGAAGAACGCACCGGCGCCCAGCGAAACGAACAGCGTGAACAGCAGAGCGCCCTGGTTCAGGGTTACTTCGTCCAACCGCGGAAGATCGGCAGGCCCCATGGTCACCAACGCATCCAGCCCGTACCCGGCGAGCGCCAGGCCGGCGGCGCCGCCCAGCACCCCCAGCGTCAGGCTCTCCTTCAAGTACTCCCAGCCGATCCGGCCGCGGTTCGCCCCCAGGGCCGATCTGACCGCCATCTCGTTCTGCTTCCCATCCGCCCGTACCAGGAACAGGTTCGCAACGTTGGCGCAGGCGATGAGCAGAACGACGCCCACACCGGCCAGGATGATCCAGAGCAGGCTCGCCACCGAGCCCACGATGCTGTTCTTTAGCGGTTGGATGGTGGGAGCGTACTGGGCCCGCTCCGAGTGGTCGGCCACCGGGCCGCCGGGAAACATCTCGAAGGCGAGCGGGAGCAAGCGGGCACCGTCGGCGTTGGCCTCTTCCACCGTAACGCCGTCCTTCAACCGCGCGACCGCTCCGAACCCGATGTTGCCGACGAACAGGCGTGACTTGTCAAAACGGAAGGGATAGATGATCGCTGGATCGGACCCGAGGCTCTGAATCGCCGCCGGCAGCACGCCGACGATCTCGAAGCTCGCGCCATCCGCCTCGAGGGTCTGACCCACCACGTTGGGGTCGCCGCCGTAACGCGTCTGCCAGTACCCATAACCCAGCATCACCACGTTCGGCGCTTCGAGTTCCTCATCCTCAGGCGTGAAGATCCGGCCCAGGGCAGGCGGCACGCGCAACGCTCGCAGTACGCCGCTCGTCACCCCCATGTCCGGCACCGACTCCGGTGCGCCCGCGCCGAGGATAGTCGCGGTACCACTCCCGTACATCCCGATGTCCTCAAAGACGCGGTTCTCCGCCTCGTAGGTGAAGTGCCACGCCGCGCACTGACCGGCGTCCTGGATCCCCAGGCCCGGCGCAGTGTGGCTGACCGACACCAACCGGTCACCGTCATTAAACGGCAGCGGCGAGATGATGATCGCGTCCACAAGAGTAAAGATCGCGGTGGTGGCCCCGATGCCCAGCGCCAGAACGAAGATCACAACGCCGGCGAAGAGCGGACGCCGCGCCAGAGAACGGACAGCAAAGCGAAGATCGCGCACGCGGTCGGCCAGCGAGCCCCAGACGCCGCCGCGGTTTCGCATCTTCTGCTCTCGACTTTCGGCCCAGCGATTCAACTGCGCCCGCACATGCACCGGCTCACTGCCGACCAGCTCGTCGGCCGCAATCTCCTCATCGCCCAGAAATCCCTCGACCACAGCCATGGCCTCTTCCTCGCTCGCGCCTCGCGCCACGGCCTCCCGGTATAGTTCCTCGAGATGGTCCGCCAACTCGGCGATCATCCTCTGCTCCCGGCGTCCCTTCATCTCCGGGAGGTTCAACCGCTCGCTGACGTAGTGCTTCCAATCACGCATGACCCAATCCGATCACCTGGTTCACCATAGCCGAGAACGCTCTCCATTCTTGCCGCTGCCGCGTCAGCACCTTCCGCCCTTTCGACGTCAGCGTGTAGTGACAACGCCGACGCTCGCCCTTCTTCTCTACCCAGCGGCCCTTGATCCACCCGCGCTCCTCCATCCGGTAGAGCACCGAGTAGAGTGTCGAGACGCGGAACTCGAGCTGACCGCCGGAGCGGTGCTCCAACAGCTTCCCGATCTCGTACCCGTGGCGAGTGCATCCCTCCAGTGAGGAGAGGATCAGGAGCTCCATGCTCCCACGTTTCAGATCGGCGCTGAACATGCAGGCCTCCGGCTTGGGTTTGGACGCGTCGCAAGGTCGGGGCGGCCCGCGGCGCAAACTTACGTCAGGCGATACTTCGTCTCGCGTAGTATAGGCAAGTACGGTGCCCAAACGGACCGCGTTTCAACAAGCGAAACACGCGGTTCCCTTCAGGCGGTGACCGATTTCGGGATTAGACTGTCCGGATCTGAACAGCGGACCGGGTCAGTTCGATCCGTCGGCCGACACCACGAGTCGGGCCAACTCCAGCAGAACCGCTGCTGGGGACATCTGAAGATTGGGGATGTCGCTGGAGTTGTACTGCACGGCGACGGCGATCCCGTGGTCGGGGAAGTACGCCATCTCGGCCAGGTAGCCCGGGAAGAACCCGCTGTGGCCCCAGCTGACTCCAAGCGGCGTCTGGCGGATGATCACGCCGAGGCCGTACTCGACGTTCGTTCCGAGCCGCGCCGGCACACTCTCCAGCAAGATCGGGAGCAGCGAAGGATCGAAGGCCCGCCCCTCGTAGAGGTCCTTCGCCCAACGAGCCAGATCTTCAGACGTAGAGGCGATGCCACCTCCCGTCCACTCGAACTGAGGGTTAACAGCGAACGCGCCGGCCTCGATCACGGCATCGGGTAACCCGAACGGATTTTGGCGGCCGGCGTAACCCTGTACGAGGCCCGGGACGCGGCGCGAATCACTGGGCACCGTATTGCGTAGATCGAGCGGCTCCAGAATCCGACGCCGCAGCTCCTCGTAGAACTCGTCACCGGTGAGACGCTCGATGATCATCCCGAGTACTATGTAGTTGGTGTCTGAGTAGTCCCAACCGGCGCCGGCCGCGAACGGCGCCTCTGCATCGAACAGGTAGGAGAGCTGCTCCACGGGCTCCCACACTTTGTCCGGCTCTGCGAGCAAATCGGCGATGAACCGCTCATCGAACTCGTAGCGAATGAGTCCGCTCGTATGGTTCATGAGCTGCCGCACCGTGATGTCGGCGTGGTTCGGCAGGCGCTCGTACCAATGCTCGTCGCCCAGGTACGCCGACACCCTGGCTTCCAGGTCGAGCCGCCCCTCCCCGACCAGCTGCATCGCCACGGCGGAGACATACGTCTTGCCGACGCTTCCCTGCATCAGCCGGCTCGCGGCCGTCATCGGTACAGCTGCCACGGTGTCCGCCATCCCCGTGGCCAGCCCGAACGAGGTGCCATCGGCGAGTGCTATTCCGGCGGTGACACCCGGGGCGCCGCTCGCCGCCTGCAGCTCCACCAGCTTAGCACGCAGGACCTCTTGTAGCTCGGTTGCCTGCGCGGGATCGGCGACCTGTGCCCGGAGCCCCGTGCTCGAGTCCGCGACGAGCAGGGCCAGAAGCAGCACACTCCCGGCAAAGCGTCTGCGCATCATGCCTACACCACCATCGTCGCTGCTAATCATTCGCCGGCCGCAAAGCGACTACGTTGACGACTGGCGCCGCGGGCTGGACCGGCTCCCCGGCGGCGTTGACCTTGTTCAGATACGCGTTCGGGTCGTGGTTCAGTGCTCCCGCCGGGAGGTATTCCCACAGCGGGCCCAAGTCCCGCTTGATGCGGTCCGTAAAGAAGGAAGGCACCTCGGTCGTCTCGCCGTCGAAGAACCGGCGCACGGATCGGTCGGTGTCAAGCAGCCGGCGCACGGTTGAATAGTACTTGATACGCCCAAAACCCTCCGAAGAGATGGCCCGTACGACGTTCAACCAGGTCGAAAACCCCGGCTGCGTGGCACGCGCTCGGCGAGCGATTGCTTTCCAAGAAAACGAGTACCTGGTCAGGTCGATGACGCGATCGTAGAATGTCGTCCAATCGTAGTTCTTCGGGCGCACGTTCAGCGCATGGTTGTTGTTGAGGAAGTGGAAGGGGAACGGAAGAACGCGACCCGCCCTCTGCAATTCGAGATTCAGCGGTGCCGCCTCTCCAAATGCCGTGAGCAAAGAGTATCCCGGGAACGCCCCAGGCGTCATGTCGATGAATCGTTTCGTAAGCTCGAACGGCTGATCTCCCTCGTCCGCGTCGAGGCCGAGCACGAAGTTGGTCTGCACGTACGGTACATAGCGAAGCACCATGTTCACGTGCTCGGATACCTTCCTGACCTTCTCGATCCCCTCCGTGCGACCCGTCTTCGACTTCGCGCCGAGCGAGTACCACGACTCGATCCCCGGGAGTAACGCTTTGAAGCCCGCGTCGCGCATCCGCTCGAGGTTGGGCTCGGAGAGGAGTGAGAGACTGCTCTCGGCGATGAAGGAAGGAGAGTTCTGCACGGTCCCATCCGCGATGGCGTCCATACATTCGTTGAACCGAACGCCGAAATTGGGATCGTGCCATCCAACGGCCGCGCCAGGAATCGCCCTGCCGAGGAAGATCAGGTCGTCGCGGATCTGATCACGGCAGAGCGGCTGATACTCGATCGACGAGTCGATGCAAAAGCTGCAGGTGTAAGGGCAACCCAGGCTTGCAACCATAGGAACCGCTTTTATGCTCGTGACCGTCTTCGCCAGCGTGGGCTCGATGTACTTCCAACGCTGCCTGGCGCCAGGCAGGCTCTCCGGCTGTCGCGGGGCGCTCAGATACAGCCCCAGCGGCCGGTGCTGACTGCAGTCGTTCAGAACGTCCTCCACAACGGATCGGTCCGTGAAGCCGAGCACGTAATCGAAATACTTGCGGGCGTCATCCGGGTAACAGCGCGCATGCGGTCCGCCTAGAACGGTCACCACGCCACGCTGGCGGAAGAGGTTGCTGACCGAATACGCCAGCTGCGCCGCCTGTGTGAACGCGCCGATGAAGAGCAGGTCCGTGTCTAGCGGTAGTTCCTCCGCCAGGTCCTCAAGGCCCGTGTAGCAGACAAACCTGACATCGTGGCCAGCCTCCTCGCACCAGACCGCTACCGCCTGAGGCATGATGCTCGCCAGGTTCCCATGCATCGCCCGCGCCCAGAGCGAGCGCGTAGGAGCTTTGGCGACTAAATCCAGTATCCCGATTCGTAGTCGTCGCACGAGGGGCTCTTCCCCTTTCTATTCAATCGCCAGAAGAACAATCGGGTAAGAGGAGTGAAGCTTGATCGCGATGTTGACCAGGCTCTCGAGCGCGATGAACGGCGCGTTCCAAGCCCGAATCCGGTGCTCGATCGAGGTGGTGCTTGCCCTATAAGTTTCCGTGGCATCCAGCTGTGGCTCTTCCATCTCGGTGAAGTCGTCATAGTAGCCGCCGAGATAGACGACGCTGTCCCAGTCGAGCAACCGTTCCTCGATCGCCTCGATCCAGTCGTCTTCGACCTCGGCGACGAAGTCCAGGCGAACCACGAACTGGCTCTGCTCTACCAGGCGCTCATCGATCTGCAGGGGAAACGGGATGTCCTTCGCCGCTCTGGGGTAGCCGCAGTCGAGAACCTCGATCATGCCCGCAGACTCGGGGTCAGTCTCCGACCTCCCGTGTAATCGCACTTCGCCCAGCGGATCGAGCTTGTAGTGTGTCTGCGCCAGCATCTTCAACAGGATCCGCCAGGCGCCTGGATCGATGTTGCGTGCCCGGCCGCTCACGTGGAGTTCTGCCGCATCCGTCCGCCGCTCCGTCGCCTCGAACGACGACTCCTGTGGCGACGCCCCAGCCCGGCAAAAAGCGCCTCCACCTACTGCGCCGAAGTAATAGGACAAAATCTCCTCAGTGTCCTCGAGATCGGCGCCCTCCGCTGCTCCGCTGATCCGCAACTCGACATCGAACTCGGGCGCCTGCAGCGGCAGGCGCACGTCGCCGGTAAACGGCGCTGATGCCCTCGGCTCAATCATCGAATTCCGCCAGCCACTCGTTCGTCTGCTCAGCGCTGGCCACGAAGGAGTCCGGTGGGTAGAGAACGGCGGGATGCTCCGTCGCCCGGGCGGCCGCGACGGCTCTACCTACTTCACGATACAGCGGCAGTGTCTCTCTTCGGTTGACATCTCCGAATTCCGGCCGGGGACCGGCCTGCAGCAGAAGACCCTTCTTCAACTCGCGTATCGTTATCGCCTCGCTCAGCTGGCCCGGGATATTCTCGGTGCCACCAAGTTGCTTCACCAGTCCATCGCCGAGCAGCGTCAGCCAGCCGACGCGCTTGAACCCCATGTGGATCACGAAGCACGTGTTCTCTACGCAGGGCACGTCCAGGCCGGGGTGCCGGCGCGCCAACGCGTAGATCTTCTCTCGCGCCATGACGCGATACTTCTCCCGCGGATTGTAATCGACGGAGTAACCGGCGTGCCCGCTTGCGAAAGGTATCGATTCGGCCATCTCAGCCACCCGCTCGACCATCGCTTCCGGCGCTCGCTCCACCTCCTCCACCGGCAGTCGCAGACTCAGGGCTCCGGCGTTTTTGTACTCGGTGGCGTGGAACAACAGACCCCGGTCCGAGGCGGCACTAACGTCTTCGCGGTTGTCGACCAATAAGATGTACATCTCGCGCTGTCCGGGCCGATCCTTCAGCCATGTCGGGACCAGGTCCTGCGTATCCGCCTTGACCTTCTTGGGGCGCTTCATCGAGTCAGTCTGGTAAAGGCGCGCCTCCGGGCCGACGAGATCCCACGCCTGTTGATACAGACTAAGAAAGCCGTCGCGATCGTCGAAGATGCTTCCCGTCCAGTACAGCGTGATCGTGAAGCAGGCCTTGAGGTATTCAACACCTTCGTCCTCGAACCGCATCTCATCGAGCTTCATCTGTATCTTCTCGTCCGCGTTATTTGCACTTGCACGAGACTTCGTCGATCGTGGGCACGTCGTCGCCACCGTTCAGCGCACGGAAGGACTCTTCTTGACCCGGGCTGAAGGAATCGCCCGGGAACTTGATGTCGCCGGCGAGATCTTTGCCATCGACCGTGAGCACGAAATCCGGCCGAACTCTGATCAAGTCAAACCCCATCTTCACCAAGGTTGCAGCATCGTATATGTCCCACGCTAGCATGGCCCAGCCGACATACGGGATGGCTTTCGTGAACAGCTTTGCGCCGAACCGTGTGCCAAACCTCGTGATCGCCTTTCTCTTCCAGCGTGCGGCTGCTCCTTTCACCGCGGCGACCACGGCGCTTCTCTCGAACTTCAAGCCCAGCCTCGCCAGATTGTCGGCCTTATCTCCGAGCTCCGCATAGAGCTTCCGCGTCCATGTCTGCCCCGGCTTCAGCTTCTCCCCGGCCTTAATGCGCTTGACCATGTCGCAGAACTTCGGACAGATGATGTCCATGACCTTCTTCAGGGCCACATCCATCTGCTGCTCGCCTGCCATGCACACCGTGTTGCCGTGGTTGAGCAACATCTTGTCCGTTTTCCGGCACGCGGCCTTGTTCTCGATCTTCACATCGGGCGAAGAGCTCAGCCAGGTCGCTTCCTTGGTGTAGGTGCCCGACTTGACGCCGCCACCCGTGCCCGGCTCGTCGCCGACGCAGCTGGCGAACTCGGAGCCCTTGTTGGCGATCATGTTGCCACCGTCCGCCGTCACCGTCGTTGTACCTTTCGCGAGCGTCGACGAGTACGACGTGATCGTATATGGGAGGGGCTTCATGTCCGGCGGGGTCTTGCAGACGTCAGGAGCCGTCGACTTAGCAAAGCCGTTGCTGCCCTTGTGGACCAGGGAAAGACCGTTGACGTTGATCGTGACCGCCATAAGGCTTACAGAATAGCCGGCGATGTCAGGTCCATCAAGTTTGCCGTGCCGAACCTGGAGGCGGCGCCCACCGTCAGGCGTGATTCTTGCCCCCGGTCATCTCGACGCTGGCGCTTTCAAGACTCTGAAACGTCTCACGAGCCTCACACGTCCTATAATATGACTGCAGATTGCTAGAATGAGGGACTACTTGGCGAGAACGCATCTCTGGCTCATCGGTCTGACCTTGCTGCTCGGACTCAGCGGCTGCAGCGAAGAAGCCGTGCGCGAGTTCTTTGGCGGCTACACACAGCGTGATCGTTACGAGCAGAAGCTGCGACAGTCGGGTATCGATCAAACCGCTCTGGGTCGCGACTGGATCGAGGCGGCGGAGTCGTCGTTGGATCGTGCGATTTCGATCCTGCCACCTTACCTCGAGGAGAGCTACCTCGATTCGCGGGAGGTAGCGGTCACGGCGTACCAGGTCTCGCTGCGGCGCGGCCAGCGCCTCGAGGTGACATTCGAGAGCGAGCCGGACAGTAGCTACCAGGTCTTCATCGAGCTCTTCCGCGCCGCGGACCGTCCCGACCGAACACCAAGACATATAACCAGCGCCGACAGCCTCGAGCGCCGGGTTGACTACCTGGCGCGGCGCGACGGCGTGTACCTGATCCGCATCCAGCCGGAGCTGCTGCGCGGCGGCCGCTACACGATCAGCATAGTGGTCACGCCTTCGCTGCAGTTTCCCGTCTCCGGCGGCACGGCGAACGACATTGGCAGTTGGTATGGCGACCCCCGCGATGGTGGGAGTCGACGGCACGAGGGCCTCGACATCTTTGCGCGCCGCGGGACGCCGGTGCTCGCCGCAGCGGACGGCGTGATTCGCAGCACGCGGAGCAACGGCCTGGGCGGCAACGTGATCTGGCTTCGAGATCGCTACAGCCGCACGCACTACTACGCTCACCTCGACTCGCAGGCGGTTCGCCGCGGCGACCGGGTGACGGCGGGCGACACGATCGGGTTCGTCGGCAACTCGGGCAACGCCCGGACGACGCCGCCCCACCTCCACTTCGGCATCTACTCCAGTGGCTCGTTCGATCCCTACCCGGCAATCGAGCAGCTAGCGACGGAGACCGAACGATTCAGCGGCGACTCGGGCTTGATCGATCAACTCGTCCGTGTGACCCGGGCCGCGGCTCGCATCCGCGCACTACCATCGGATCAATCGGACATCCTGGCGGAGGTCGCTCTCCACACGCCGCTGCAGGTCGAGGCAGGGAGCGGCGACTGGTATCGAGTCCGGGCGCCCGACGGAACCGTCGGGTTCGTGGCTACCCGTCTCACCGAACCGGCGGAGGTCCCGATCCGCAGCACGCGCGTTGCCAACGTCGCCCCGATCCTGACCGACCCGGCGCCCACGGCCGTGGCCATCGACGTCGTCGCCGCCGGCGCCGACGTCCCGGTGCTGGGCACGTTCGGCGAGTTCCTCTTCGTCGAGGGACCCAGCGGCCGGCTGGGCTGGCTGGCGCTCGACTAGTTCGGACCGCTCCCGCCTCTGCCGGGTA
>JBDHHX010000004.1:0-32047 GCA_039589155.1 Gemmatimonadota bacterium
AAGATGGATTGCGTCGGGCGTTATCTCGATGAGTTCGTCTTCCTCAATGTACTCGAGCGCCACCTCGAGCGAGACCCGGCGGGCCGGCTCGAGCAGCACGTTGTCGTCAGAGGCAGCGGCCCGAATGTTCGTCAACTTCTTCTCCTTCGACACGTTCACATCCAGGTCGCCGGCCCGCGCACCCTCACCGACGATCATGCCTGAATAGGCACGCTCGCGCGGGCCGATGAACATGGTTCCCCGCTCCTGCAGGTTGAACAGCGCATAGGGCGATGCGGCGCCCTCCCTGTCGGCGACCAGTACTCCCCTCAACCTGCCGGCGAGCGGGCCGGCCCAACGCCCATAGTCGAGGAAGCGGTGGTGCAGGATCCCCTCACCGCGGGTGTCGGTGAGAAACTCGGAGCGGTATCCGAAAAGGCCACGGGCGGGGATCTTGAAGTGCATGCGTGAGCGGCCCTGCCCCGGGTTCTGCATCTCGATGAGTTCGCCGCGACGTGGGCCCAGCTTCTTCATCACGACACCGGTCATGTCGGTGGGCACGTCGATGACCAACTCCTCGTACGGTTCCTGTCTCTCGCCTTCGGCCGTCTCGCGCAGGATCACCCGGGGACGGCTCACCTGGAACTCATACCCTTCTCGGCGCATGGTCTCCATCAGGATCGCCAGGTGCAGCTCGCCGCGCCCCGACACGGTGAGGACTTCGGGGGCCTCCGTCTGTTCGACACGCAGCGCGACATTTCGCTCGAGCTCATGGAACAACCGCTCGCTGACCTGTCGACTGGTTACGAACTGACCCGACTCACCGGCGAACGGCGAGTTGTTGACCATGAAATCGACGGATATGGTCGGCTCTTCTACGGCGATCCCCTGCAGCCGGTCAAGCGCTCCGGGGTCGGAGAGCGTCATTCCGATCTCGACGCCATCCAGCCCGGCGAGCGCCACGATGTCGCCGGCGTTCGCCGACCTCATCTCGACCCGCTTGAGTCCCTCGAAGCCATAGAGCTTGAGGACGCGGCCGGCCTCGACTTCATCCTCGGCGACTGGCCCGGCGGCGCCGGAGGGAAGCATGATGACCTGCTGGCTGACCGCGACGCTGCCCCGCTCGATGCGGCCGATCGCGACGCGGCCCAGGTAAGGCGAGTAGTCGATGGTCGAAACAAGCATCTGGAAGGGTCCGTCGCCGGGACAGCTGGGAGAGGGCACATATTCGAGGATGGCCTGGAATAGGGGTGTCAGGTCGTTCCCCAGCTCATCCTCTGATGTGGTTGCCCAGCCATCACGCGCGGAGGCGTAAAGAAACGGCGCGTCGAGCTGATCGTCGGTGGCCTCGAGCTCTATGAAGAGGTCGAGCACGGCATCGTGGACTTCGAGCGGCCGGGCGTCGTTGCGATCCACCTTGTTGATGACGACGATGGGGTGGAGACCCGACGCCAGTGCCTTGCGGGTCACGAAGCGAGTTTGGGGCATGGGACCTTCGGCGGCGTCCACCAACAGCAGCACGCCGTCCACCATCCGCAGAATGCGCTCCACCTCGCCACCGAAATCGGCGTGGCCCGGCGTGTCGACGATGTTGATCTTGACGTCGTCCCAGTGGACCGCCGTGTTTTTCGACAGGATCGTGATGCCGCGCTCACGCTCCAGCGGGTTGGAATCCATAACCCGCTCTTCGACGCTCTGGTTGGAGCGAAAGATCCCCGCCTGGCGTAGCATCTTGTCGACCAGCGTCGTCTTGCCGTGATCGACGTGGGCGATGATGGCAATATTGCGAATCAACTGAAGCGACCGTCCTCTAATCTGGTGTCGCCGGACTCAGGTCTGGCCTGGCGGTCAAGTCGTAGGATTACCGCCAGCCACCGCGAGCTCCGCGAGGTCCGATATTCCCTGCAGTGTCAAGGGGTGACGCGGGCAGGCGCAGCGGAATCTATCCGGCAGAGGGGTGCTACACCATATCCGTCCGGGTGTTCATGGGCAGGCGTTCGAGGGGACCGGTGTCCCGCGGCTGAATTCCTGCTAACATTCCCGGCGTGTTTGCTGTCATATTAGTGTGGGTGACCTGAGCCATGGCACGGGATTGGAGGCCGGATGTGCCGGATGCGTTCCTGGTCGAGCGGGCCCGCCGCGGCGACGCGGCGGCGTTCGAGGCGCTCGTTCGCCGCCACTATCGGGCGGCGTTCGCGGTGGCGCTGGCCCGGCTCGGGAACGCCATGGACGCCGAGGATGTTTGCCAGGACGCCTTCATCCGGGCGCTGGAGCGGCTCGACGACCCGGACCCGGGGCGCTTCGCCGCCTGGCTGCTGCAGATCGTCCGCAACCGGGCGCACAACTACCGAGCCTATCGGAAGGTGCGCGAGGCGCAACCGCTGGAGACCGTTTCGGCGGCCGGCCCGGCGGACCCCGGTCGCGACGCCGAGCGCGCCCGGCTACGGGCCGAGTTGGAAACGGCGCTGATGCAGGTCAGCGAAATCCAGCGCGAAGTGGTGCTATTGCACGATCTGGAGGGCTGGAAGCACCGCGAGATCGCCGGAGCTCTGGAGATATCGGAGGGGATGTCGCGCCAGCATTTGATGGCCGCCCGCCGCGCCCTGCGAGAACTGCTGGGCGTCGAGGTGATCGAGGAGTATGCAGATGAATGACAACGGGCCTTCGTTGAACCTCACACCGCTCGATCCGGGGAACGATCCGGATCGACTGGACCGGGCCGTCGCCTCCATCATGGAGGCAGTCGACGACCAGCTGACTGCGCGACGCTACCGCCGCAACGCGCTAGGCCAGGTCGCCGGCTGGTGGCGCCCGCTATTGGCCGCCGCAGTGGTCACGGGGATCATCTCGGTTGCAACTCTGGCAAGCATCGGTGCACAGGTACAGAACGCGGAGGAGGAAACCGGCCTTGCCGAGGCGATCGGAATGCCCGAACAGATCGCCCAATGGGTAAGAAGCGATGAAACGCCGGAGCCCGCCGAGCTTCTTCTGACCCTGGAGGACGACCGATGAAAGACGGCGTCGAATCGCTAGGTCGCGTTCGCGCCCAGGGCATCACTCTCCTCCTGGTGACGTTCGTCGTCGGCGCCCTGGCTGGTGTGGCCTTAGAGCGCGTCCGTGCCGTCCGCCAGCCGATGCCTGACCCCGCCATCGGTATGGCGCCACCGTTTGCACAAGAGTACTTGCCGAGGATGTTCAACGAGCTTGACCTGACCCGCGAGCAGCATCAACAGATCATGCAGATCCTCCAGAGCCGGCGACCCCACACCGACTCGATCATGAATGCGATGCTCCCGCGTTTGCGGGCCGTGACCGACTCGGTGCGCATGGAGATCCTCGCCGTGCTGACGCCGGAGCAGGCGACGCGCTTGGACAGCCTGATGCTTGAGATGCGGCCGCGGCGCGGTAAGATGCGAGGAGGGCCCCCGGGCCGCCGTGGCATGGGCGGACCGCCGCCCCAATTCTGACGCTTTGGAGGTACAGTGAACACCAGCGTGGCCAGGATATTCGTCGCACTCGTTCTTCCGATGGGTCTAGCCGCCGTTCTCTCATGCTCGTCAAGCAGCCCCGGCGTCGTCCCTGAACACCCGGACCTTACCGGCACATGGCTGATCAACGCCGAGATGAGCCAGGACCCCGAGGAGAACGCGCCTCGACGTGGCACACCGCCCCCCGGTGGTGGGCCGCCCGGTGCCAGCCGCACGCGCGCGCCGGCCGGCGGCGAGAGCTTCATGCCGTCCGTCGCGTTCAGGCTCTCTGACGACGACTCGGTGCTCGTTTTCAGCGATGCCCAGGGCCGCGATCGCATCATCTACCAGGACGGCCGCGAATTCACCGAGCCCGTCGAGGGTCTGGGAAACCTGACGGTGACGGCGGAGTGGAAGGGCGACAAGCTCGTGATCGAGCGCCAACTCGAGAGCGGCCCCAGCATCATCGAGACCTACCAGCTGTCCGAAGACGGGCGCCAGCTGCACATCGAGATCAAGATCGTTACTCGCAGAACCATCCGGCTCTTGAGGGTCTATGATCGGGGAGATGCCGGGTATTAGCGAAACGTTATAGGTGGTAGATGGTGAGTGTTTGGTGCTCTTCCTCAGCGGTCGGCGCCTCTTTGCAGCGATTTAGTCAATTCACGAATCAGTCTTACCGTCCGCGCTATTTCCTCCGTGGTGGCATCGATGTCGAGGGCGGACAGGCTCCGGAACTCAGTTCGTTCTTCGGCCGCCAGATAGGCGTTGCCTTCTTCGGTGAGCCGCACCAGGTGTGATCGCTTGTGGGCCGGGTTAGTCGCGAACTCCACGTAGCCCCATGATACCAACTGGTTCACCTGCGACTGAACGTGCTGGCGGGTGACCGATCGCGACCGCGCCATCTGTGGGACCGTCTGCGGACCCCGCCGTTCCAGTTCGGTGAGGACCTCGCGCCGACCTCTGGACAGGCCATCGACCGCCTCAGTCGCGCGTCGCAGGTGCCGGGACAGAGCCATCACCTCCTCGGCCAGCGATGAAAGAGCCGCTCCTCGATCGCTCGCCCGGCTCCGCCCTCTTACTCGTGCCGCTGCCGCTGACCTCGTGGCCGGCGGCACCGCGCGGCCCAGGGCTCCCAGGGTCAGGGGTCCTAGCTCACTCATATGGCGCCTCCCTCATTATGGCAATCATATTACCACTATGACAATATAATTGTCAACAAGGGGCGCCGAATAGGTGTGCAAACTCAACGGTTCCGCCCCGATAGCTGTATGAATGGCAGAGCCCCGATACTCTCAGTTTTGGGAGGAGATCGCGTAATGAACCGGCGTGGTTTGCTGCTCACTGCTTTTCTGGCGCCTGTACTGACCGTATTGGCCGCCTGCTCCGGCGGCTCGGACGTGGCTCCGGCGCAGCCGGACATGGCCGGCTTCTACCTGTTCAACGAGGAGGAGAGCGACGATCCTGCGCAGTTGACCGGGATGCCGGGCCGTCCGGCGGGCTTCGGCGGAGGCGGCGGCATGGGCGGCGGCCCCGGCACGGGGATCCAAATCGAGCAGACGGACTCGACGGTGACGATCGACTACGTCGGCGGCCAGCAGCAGCGGCTGTACACCGACGGTCGCACGATCCGCCGGGAGCGACCAAGCGGTGGCGCGATGTCGATGACATGCAACTGGAAGAGCGGGAAGCTGAAGGTCGAGAACAAGATGAGCGGTGGCCGCGGTGGCACGATATCGACGGTGACGACCTACTGGCTCTCGGAAGACGGTCGCAGGCTTTACGTGAGGACTCTGATCGAAGGTGGCCGCATGCAGCCGGTGCAGTTCACCCGCGTGTACGACGCCGGCGGCGGGGGCTAGTCGAGTCCTAAGCAGACAGCGCCCGGTCGACCGCTTTCTGCGAGTGTATTCTCGTGGTATCGAAAACCGGCAGCGCTGAATCGTCAGACCCAACGAGCAGGCCGATCTCGGTACAGCCGAGGATGACTCCATCGGCTCCGCGATCGGCCAGCTCGCGAATGATCCGCTCGTACTCGCTTCTGGACCCCTCGAGGATCTTACCCAGGCAGAGCTCGTCGAAGATCACGCGATCGACAATCGCCCGATCCTCCGTATCGGGTACCATCACCTCGAGTCCGTGGTCTTCTGCGAGTTTTCCTTTATAGAAGTCTTCTTCCATGGTGAAGCGAGTTCCCAGCAGTCCTACTCGCTCGATTCCCTGCCCGCGCACCGCATCGGCGGTGGCATCCGCGATATGGATCAGCGGGATGTCGATGGCCGCCTCGATCGCCGGCGCGACCTTGTGCATCGTGTTGGTGCACAGTACGAGGAAGTCCGCGCCGCCGCTCTGTACAGCGGCCGCCGCCGCGGCCAGGATGCGGCCGGCCCGATCCCAATCAGCGGCGCGTTGCAGTTGCTCGATCTCCTCGAAATCGACGCTGTACATGACGACCTTTGCCGAGTGCTGGCGGCCCAACTGGCGACGCACTTCCTGATTGATGACTCGGTAGTACTCGGCCGTCGACTCCCAACTCATTCCGCCCAGCAATCCGATCACGCGCATTGGTACTTCTCCATCATCGCGAGGGTCTGACGCAATCTGCGTTTCTCACCGGCTGTTGTCGAATCGCGTTGGTGGTTGGCCGGACTTCGTGACGTCATTATTATGTGCGATACAGCCCCACCATCTGCGCTCGACCCTCCCACCGGGAGCGCTTATGGCCACGCTGCTCATTAACGGAGAGCGCCGTGAGGTGAACGCAGCGCCCGGGATGCCCCTGTTGTGGGCGATCCGGGATCTGCTGGGCCTCACCGGCACGAAGTACGCCTGCGGTTTGGGCATCTGCGGATCGTGCACCGTCCACGTCGACGGCGAGCCGGTCCAATCCTGCCAGACGCCGATCTCGGCCGCCGAAGGCAAAGCGGTTACGACGATCGAGGGCCTGTCGGCCGACGGCACCCACCCGCTGCAGATTGCCTGGCAAGAGATCAACGTGCCGCAGTGCGGCTACTGCCAGCCCGGCCAGTTGATGAGTGCAGCCGCGCTGCTCGCCAACAATGAGACCCCGAGCGATGCGGATATCGACGCCGCGATGAACGGCAACATCTGCCGCTGTGGTACCTACCAGAGGATCCGGGAAGCGATCCACCGTGCCGCCGGTGCGGCCTCCACGGACGGAGGCGGACGATGAGCACGGTACATGTAGTCAACCGTCGCGACTTCCTAAAGACGACGGGCCTCGCCGGCTCGGCGCTGATTTTGGGAGTCAACGTTTTGCCTCGCAGGTCCGAAGCCGGCGTTCTGGATGACGCCGACTTCCAGCCAAACGTCTTCATCGGCATCGACGAGGATGGGACGATCACGCTCACGGTCCACCGTCAGGAGTTGGGGCAAGGTGGCCGCACGGCATGCGCCATGATGCTGGCCGAAGAACTCGAGGTGGCCATAGACGACGTCGCAATTGTCCAGGCCGTTGGCGACCTCAAGTACGGTGGCCAGCACACGGCGGGCAGCACCACGGTGGTGACATCGTGGACGCCGCTTCGCACCGCCGGCGCGGCGGCGCGAGAGATGTTGATCGCTGCAGCGGCAACCAACTGGGGGGTAGCGACCAGCGAGTGCCGGTGCGAAAGAGGAGAAGTGATCCACGGGGCGAGCGGGCGACGTCTTGTATATGGCGAGCTGGCCTCTGCAGCAGCGGTCTTGCCCGTCCCCGATTCACCCGAGCTGAAGAGACCGGAGGACTACAAAATCATCGGCAAACCGACGCGGATGATCGACGTGCCAGCCATTACAAGCGGCGCGGCGATCTTCGGGTATGACATCACCGTTCCAGGCATGCTCTACGCGAGCCTGGAGCGGAGCCCAAGGGTGAGAGGAACGATCAAGAGCTATGACGCCGACGCCGCCCGGGCGGTGGACGGCGTGGTCGACGTCGTCGAGCTCGAGGCAGGCGCGTCGGGTCTCAACAACAACTCCATCGCCGTGGTCGCAGAGAACAGTTGGGCAGCATTGGAAGGCCGTAAGGCGCTGGCCGCGGAATGGGACAGCGGTCCCCTGCCCGACGAGACCAGCGCCGAGTATGGCGTCAGGCTGGAAGAGATCGCTTCTCAACCCGGTCGCGCGGCCCGGGAAGAGGGCGACGTTGATGCCGCTCTGGCGGCTGCGGATCGCGTCATCGAGGCGGTGTACACGGGCCCCTATCTCGCTCACTCACCGATGGAACCGCCGGTGGCCACGGCTCGGATCGAGAACGGGGTGTGCGAGGTGTGGGCCTCGGCTCAAGCGCCGATGTGGGCTCGCCAGGAGGTGGCTGCCGCCATCGGTTTCAGCCCCGCCGACGTGACGGTCCATGTACCGCTGGTCGGCGGCGCCTTCGGCCGCAAGTCGAAGCCCGATTCCTCCGTGGAGGCGGCGATGCTCGCCCAGAAGATCGGCCGCCCGGTCAGAGTCGCCTTCACCAAGGAGGATGACATCCGCCACGGCTTCTACAGGGCGCAGAACTGCCAGAAGTACATCGGTGCCATCGATGGGGACGGAAACGTCAGCGGTTTGTTGGCCCGAAGCGTGTTTCCCGCCATCGGCTGGCAATTCAGCGGCGTCCAGGAAGGACCCTACGGAGGGGCGTTGAGCCAAGGGTTCAGCAACATACCGTACCGCATCCCGAACCTGAGGTTGGAGTCCGGAGCCGTGGGATCGAGCCTGCGTATCGGCTGGCTCCGCTCGGTCCACACGACGTTCCATGCGTTCGGCGTCAACTCGTTCATCGACGAGCTGGCTCATGCCACGGGTCGTGATCCCGTAGCGTTTCACCTCGAACTGCTGGGCGAGCCGCGTATCCTGGAGCCCTCAAACGAGGACCGAGCGAACCCCTATAGGTTCGATACCGGTCGGCTGAGCCAGGTGATCGAGGCAGCCGCAGAGATGGGCAATTGGGGTCGCGAGTTGCCCGAGGGCCACGGCCTCGGCATCGCGGCCCAATACAGCTTCCGTAGCTACGTTGCCATGGTGGCACACGTATCGGTGGATGCTTCCGGTGATCTCACCGTACACGAGATTCACGCCGCCGTGGACTGCGGGCCCGTGGTCAACCCGTTGACCGTGGAAGCTCAGATGCAGGGCGCCGTTGGGATCGGCCTCTCGTTCGCACTGCACGGCAAGATCACGGTCAAGGACAGTGTCGTCGAGCAGAGCAACTACCACGATTATCCTGTGGTTCGCCTGGACGAGATGCCGACGGTGCACTCGAGGTTCATCCAGACGGAGGGGCTGCCGGCGGGAATCGGCGAGCCGGGTGTGCCGCCAGCGGCGCCGGCGGTGGTGAACGCGATCTTTGCCGCGACAGGGGTTCGCATTCGGGATCTGCCGATTGCGGGGCAGAACCTGAGATAGAGAAGAAGAACTGGACAACGGACAGCCGACATTCGACATACGAATGTCGGCTGCCCGATCGTTTAATCATCCCCTGATGTGACCGTCA
Organism: Gemmatimonadota bacterium; assembly: GCA_039589155.1. Lineage (GTDB taxonomy): Bacteria > Gemmatimonadota > Gemmatimonadetes > Palauibacterales > KS3-K002 > Kutchimonas. Next base: position 8,929 of record JBDHHX010000004.1, read on the forward strand.
AGTCTGCGACGTGCAGGTTCAGTCCGTGGTTCACCCGCAGCCCCACTATGCCATCCGGCTCCACGTCTGACCGCGGAATGCTATTCACCTTCTCGCCGTTGACGAAGAGGTCGATCATCTCCGAACCGCAACGCACGGCCAGCACGTTCTCAGCCGTGCCTTCCTGGCCTTCGTGCTCGACGATGGCTTCGTGCTTCGTCCATGGAATGATGACCTGGGTCTCGCTGCCGACACGTAGTTTCACCAGGTAGCTCCCGTCTCCTCGGATCAGAAAGTAGACGTACTTCTGTCCCGGGCCATCGAGTTCCTGCCCGCCGAACAGAACCCCGAAGCCCTCCCGTCGCTGACCGGGAAACAGGTAAATCTTCGACTCGAGTTTGTACTCGCCGCTGGCGACCTGTGAGGTGTTGTAGAGAATCGAAGCGGGACCGCTGGTCACGTGCCAGCCGGGCGGCATCGAGACGAAGTAAAGGTCCGATTCGTCCGCCGGCTGGTCGAAGCGAACGTTCCAATCCGCAGGACGCTCGAGCTCCGGGTCCTGCTCCTGTGCCAGCGCCGGCCCGGCGAACAGAAGCGCGGGCAGCATCAGATGAGCCAATCGCATAAGCCACCTCCCGAGTGGGTTGGGTCGAGGATATTGGGGACGACAAGCGGAAAAGATACCGGCCCGGCCGGGATATGCAAAGCTAGTCGTAGAAGCTTCGCGGCGTGCCGTCGGCGAGGGCTGGGAAGCGAGGATGGTCCCACAAGGGCTCCCAGATCGGGTCCAGCCGCAGCCAGTGCCCCGACAAGGAGCCGGGGATGGAGAGCACGAACTCGAGCTGCTCGATGGCACCGCCGTAGTCGCCGACGAGCACGTAGATCTGCGCCAGCTTTTGGACCCACTCCGCGGAGTGGAACGCGTTCGCTGCGTACGGCATGATCTCCACCGCTCGTAGGCCCTCGCGCACGGCCTCTTCGGCGCGACCGAGACCGGCGTAGGCGAGCCCCAGGTTGGCGTGAAAGCGGGGCTCGTCGGGCATCGCGGCGACTCGCGCTTCGAGGATCGACCGGGCGGAATCGTAGTGGGCGCGGGCCGGCTCTGGTCGCTCCATCAGCGAGAAAAGCTCGCCCGCGGCCAGGTGGTAGAAGGCGCTGTCGAGATCTAGCGTGGCCAGCCGCTCCAGCGCGGCCGCACCGTTCCCCTCGAGCACCCTGAGCAGCGTCCAGTGCTCCCAGACCCGGGTATCCAGCACGCGCGAGTCGATGCGGCGAGCCGCCTGGTCGAGGACGGCCCGCGCCGTCGCCGTGTCGCCCTGCCAGGTCACGTGAAGACGCGCCTTCCATGCGTAGGGGCGGATGACGTCGGGCGCCAGCGATATGGCGCGATCGAAGTAGCGCAACGCTTCCGGGTAACGGCGCATGTAGAAGTAGCTGATCCCCAGTTGGCCCAGCTTGGTCTGGTTGCGCGGGTCATACTCGACGGCAGTACGTAGGTTCTCGATCGATTCGGCGAACTGGTCCGGTCCCACCGCCCGTTGCACGTAGGCGATGGCGGCCAACAGATCGGAGTTGGTCGGCTGGCTTCTGCGAACGATCTCGAACTCCTCCAAGGCACGCCCGTAGTCGAGTTCGCCGTGATAGTAGTACCAGCCGCGAGCCAGGTGTGCCTCGGGCAAGTCGGGAGCGATCTGCAGGGCCCTGTCGACCGCGGCTTCCGCCAACGCCAGCCGCTCACGGCTGCGGTCGAAGTAGAACCAGTACATGTCGGCCTGGGCGATGCCCAGCTGTGCGTAGGCCTGGGCCAGGTTCGGGTCGAGCTCGACGGCGCGCTCGCACATCTGGATAGTGATAAGCGTGTGCTCGCGGGTCGAGCCGCGGGAGAAGTAGTCCCGGCACTGCAGGTAGTAGTCGTAGGCGTCCACGTTGGCGGTGGGCATCTGCTCTATCGCCCGCCGTTCACTGTCGAGCAGTGTGATATCGAGAGCACGCGCTACCTTCTCGGCGATATCCGACTGGACGGAGAGTATCTCCGATAGAACGGCGTCGTATCGTTCCGTCCAGACGTTGGTGTCGTCATCGACCCGAATGAGCTGCGGCGTGACACGAACTCTGCTCTGCCCTTCCGAGACCCTTTCCCAGCGCACCGTCCCCTCGAGCACGTAGTCCACGTCAAGTTCGGCCGCGATCGTCGGCAGGTCCTTGGTCGTGCCCTTGTACGTCAACGCACTGCTGCGAGAGATGACGCCCAACTCGGGGATCTCGGCCAGCCGGGATGTGATCTCCTCGGTAATGCCGTCGGCGAAATATTCGTCGTCGGCGGGACCGAGGTTCTCGAACGGAAGTACCACCAGCTTGATGCGGCGGTCATCGCCCGCAGCGGGTGATCGCGACTCTGATCTACCGAACACGAACCAGGACCCCGCAAGCAGACCCCAGAGCGCGAAGACGGCGACGACCCCGAAAAACGCGCCGCGCCGGCTGAACCGCCGGCGTTCACCCACGGTCGCAGGAACGGAGGCCTGCGGCTCGCGTTCCGAAGCCCGCGGCTCGGCTGGCTCACCGGCCCGCGACTCGACGGGTGGCCGTTGTTCGCGGACCATCGCCACGGCGAGAACGACGGGGAAGAAGACGATGAGCAAGACGATGGCGAGGCCCGGAAACCAGGACGGCAGGCCAAGCCCCTCGGTAAGGCTCTGGATCACCTGGTAGGCGGCCAAGCCGCCGAGCAGGTAGATGCCCAGCACCTGCCACATTGAGCGGCGGTGGATATCGACGATCAGCCGCTTGAACCAGTTCAAGCTCACCTCATTCGCGGGCCGGCCGGGGTGCGCCGCTTGTTGACCCGGCTACATCCGCTTGTAGCTGGGTCCGCTTCCGCCTTCACGGGGCGTCCAGCGCGGTCCAATCACGTCGGTCGCCTTACAGTCGACGCAATTGGGCGCGTTGACGACCAGAGCATCGCCGTCACGCTCATAGACGCCGGCCGGGCACATGTGCACGTACAGATCGGCAACCTCCGGCGGTATGTCTTTCCCTACGATGAGATGCGACGGAATGTCGTCACGGGTTGCGTTACCCGAGCGGAAGACCGCATCGACCTTGCTGATCGTGCGTTCGCCATCGGCGGTGAACTCCGGCGCCGGCGTGACCTGCCGTTCCTCGTCGGCATCGGCCGATACCTCGATGCGACTGCCGAAAATGGCGCCGCGCGACACCGACATCAGTGCCGCTCGCAGACCACCGCCGTACAGACCCGACTTAAAAGCGAGACGCATGTTGCGGGTGCGGTATAGATCCCTGCCGACGAAGCTCTCGCGCACCATCGCATCGTATTCGGCCAGCCCGGCGGCGGACGTGTCCCCGGCCTTGAGCGCCTTGAAGATGGCGCGGGCGGCAAACATCCCCGACTGGACAGCGTAGTGAATGCCCTTGAGCGACGGCACGTCGACGAACCCAGCTGCGTCGCCGGCCAGTAGCAATCCATCACCGTGCATCCGTTGGGGCAAAGCGTAGTAGCCGCCCTCCGGTATCGTCTTCGCCCCCCACTCGAGCAGCTCACCGCCCTCGAGGTAGGGCGCGACCATCGGGTGCTCCTTCAGCTGCTGCAACAGGACGTGCACGTCCAGTGTCGTCTGTCTGTAGTCGAGACCGACGACGAGACCGATGGACACGAGATCGTCGGCCATCGGGTAGAGCCAGCTGCCGCCGAACGCATCGCTGGGCAGCGGCCATCCCATGGTATGGATCACGTTCGCGAGAGGACGTTTCACCTGCCACAGCTCTTTGACGCCCAGCGCAAAGATCTGGGGGTTTTGTGACCTGACCTGTTGACACGCCAGCCACGCCTGTGTGAGCGGACCCCGGGTGCCCTCGCAGAGAACGGTGACCTGTGCCGTGAGGTCGGCGGGCGGCTCGTAGCCGCTGCCCGGGTTGCGATCGCGGTCGAGGCCGACGGGCGTGGTTCGAACTCCCACGGTACGGTCGCCATCGACCAGCAGCGAGTCGGCAGGGAAACCGGTGAAGATATTGACACCGGCGGCCTCGGCTCTCTCACCCATCCAGCGGACGATCTCGCAGATCGACGAAACGTAGTTCCCCTTATTGTGCATGGTCGGCGGCGTCGGGATTCGCCGTGCGCCACTCGCCGTCATCATGTAGACCTTATCCTTGGGCGCCGGGCGGCTGAAGGGGAAATCCGCCTCCGCAACGTCGGGGAACAGCTCGCGGAACGGTCCCGGATTGACTATGGCGCCGGACAGGCAGTGCTCGCCCAACGAACCGGCCTTTTCCAATACGCCGATTTCCACTTCGCCCAGTCCACCGCCCTCGGCGTTGTCATGCTCGACCAGTCGGGCGAGCTCGATGGCGCCCGCCAAGCCGGCGGGCCCACCGCCGACGAACAACACATCGACAGGCACCGCCTCTTCGCCGGGCGCTTCTTCCAGTATCAGGTGGTCCAGTGGCAGCGCCGGTTGGTATTCAGCCGGAGTGACGCTATTCAACGTGTCGGATGAGCTCGCCATTATTCCGCGTGGTTGGTGTCGTTGGTTGGGCAAGGCTGAGCAGCCGCCAGCAAGATGGGACACGGCGGCGGCGCCGTCCAGCGGGCGTACCGACAGGCGGGTTTCAAGAAGTGGCGCGCTGGCCGCCGGCATGGCCGATCATGCGGCGTAACGTCCGGCCCACGGCTGGATGAACGAAGGGCCTCCGCCATTAAGACGGAGGCCCATTCGTCCTGCCAATACCGAACTGGCGAACTTTCTGCCGGCTCGGCCGCTGACTAGAAGCTGAATGTCGTCACAGCAACGCCGGCGCCTGCACCGCCGCCGAGGCCAGGTGCGTTCAGCGTACCTGTATAGGTTTGCGGCTGCTGGCCGTCGCGCCTTACCGTGACCACGTAGTTGGTGCTCGCGTGGGTGCAATCGCTGAAATAGTTGACCCGAACCGCGTAGCTGCCAGACGGAGCCGTATCGGTCCAGGTGATGTTCTCGTTCTGCGGACCCGCGGCGCAGCCGACGTTGGAATCAAGGTCGAGCTCTCCGCCTGTCGCTGACGTGCGGTGGCCGTAGTAGATCTCTTCACCGCCCGGCTCCACCACATACAGATCCACGTCAGCGTTGGTGTTCCACGAGACACTAACCTGAACGACACCCGTGCCCACCGTGACCACGCTGGTCGCGACCTCGGATACCGAGCTAATACCGCCGGCATCGTCGATTACCTGGAATCTCAGGTCGAAGTCATCCTGCGGAAGCTGCGCCGCAAACGTGAGCAGCAACGAAGAAAGCAAGGTGGCGGGAACCGTCATGCGCCAGCTGCCGGCTACGCCCTCGATCGAGACGACTATCGTGACGAACTCGCCGCTGGCCGAAAGGCCGACCTGGGTAGAGCCGCCCGTGATGATCGTCCCGCTGCCGGTCGCCGTCAACGTCGGGCCGCCGCTGGCTGCGGGCGCGTTGTCAGCGTTGAAGCTGCCGTCGATCGTTCCGTCGAGGCTGCTCATCGCCACGACGAAATCCTGGATGGTGACCTGTCCCGGCCCACCATCATCGCCACAGCCCGCGGCCATGAGCAGGACGAGGGCCAGTACTGACGCTCGGCCAGTGAGTCTGAGCATGGAGTGTCTCCTAGAAGATGTTGAGGGGGTCAAGATGGAAGGGAAACCAAATATCGGTATCAACTAGGAGCCCGTCAATCTGAATGGAATTGCACTACACGGTAAATGATTTCACACCGCTGTTCTACCCCGTTTCGGTTCTCCTAAATCGTTGACCCGAATCATGTTATGGGTCTCGGAGTTGTCACGCACCGGGTCGGCACGGCGAATTGAGATGTGTTCCTGGCTACCTTTGGGGAGAAACGTCGCTACAGCCTGAAAAAACGGGGCCACCGCGAAACGGCAGTGGCCCCGTCTTCTCTGTCTATGGCTAGAAGATGAATGTGCCGACTTCGACGCCGGCGCCCTGGCCGCCGCCTGTGACTCCGCTGACCGTACCAGTGATGAACTGGGGATTACGTCCCTGGATGTTGACGGTCACGACGTAGTCGGTCGAGGCCGCGCCGCAGGGACTGATCGTCGCGAGTCTGATCGTGTATTGGCCGGATGGGACTCCGCTGGCCCAGAAGATATTCTCGTTCCGAGACCCGTCGACGCAGTTGGCGTTCGACATGAGGTCGAGCTCACCGCCCGAGTCGGACTCCGGGTTGTCCAGGTAGATTTCCTCGCCGCCTGGCTCGACCAGGTGCAGATCGATATCCGCCGGGCTCGCCCACGACACGGTGACCTGCAACAGGCCCGTTCCAACGGCCATGGCATCGACGTTAACCGAGGCGGCATCACTGACCGAGCTGTCGGGCTCGACGACCTGAAACTTCAGGTCGAAGTTGGTGCTCGGGATGACCCGCGAGTAATTGATCAGCAGATCCTCGACGTCGGTCGAATCGAGAACCATGCGGTAGTAGCCAGCGATGCCGTCTATGGAGACGATCACGGTAGTGAAGTCCGCGTCGGCCTGAACGGTTGCCTGCTGGGTGCCGCCCCAGACCACCGTATTGTCGCCATCGGCGGCCGTGTTTGGACCACCGCTCGCATCGGGCACGCTGTCGGCAACGTACGTGGCCGTATGCTGCATGTCAGAGGACCTGATGCCTTCGATGTAGGCCTCGATCGTTACGACGGGTGGCGGCTGGGTCGGGCCACCGTCGTCATCACTGCAAGCGGCACCGATAAAGAGAACAAGGGCGCCGAGCGCTCCTCGGACGAGATTCCTGAGCATGACTCTCTCCTGTTGCTTCAAAATGAGTGTCTGGGCCGGCCCATTAGCGAGCCGCCTCTGACGCCCGAAACGTGGGCGACGTGCGAATAGCCGGACCGGGACGTACTTCCGCCCGGCGGCAGCGATAGACATCTGTGGCCTGTGGCCTCAGACTGTAGACAGCCAACCACGCCAAACCGTTGGGAGAACGGGAATGATAATCCTGGACGAGGCGGCGATCCGGGCCGCCATTCGAGAACCGGAAGCTCTGGACGCCGCCGAGGTAGCCTTTCGCGCCCTGGGCGCCGGAGCCGTCACCCTGCCTCCTCCCATGGGGTTCCAGATATCTGACGCGGATGGGGAGGTCCACGTTAAATCGGCCCACCTTAAGGGAGCTCCCGTGTTCGCGGTGAAGATCGCCAGCGGATTCTACGGCAACGTCGAGCGTGGTCTGCCGACCGGCGCCGGTCTCATCATTGTCTTTGACGCGGAGACAGGCTTTCCGGTTGCCCTGCTGCAGGACAACAGCTACCTGACCGACCTGCGAACCGCCGCCGCCGGCGCACTCGCCGCCAGGCTGCTGGCGACAGAGCGGCTGGGCAAGGTGGCCGTCCTCGGGAGCGGGATCCAGGCGCGGTACCAGCTGAAGGCGTTGGCGGGCGTACGGAGTTGGCAGAACACGTCCGCCTGGAGCCCCGACCCGGCGCGGCTGGCGGCCTACTGCCAGGAAATGGCTGGCGCGATGGGTCTCCCCTTCACCGCCGCCGGCAGCCCGGACGAGGCCGTACGCGGTGCCGACCTGGTCATCACGGTCACCCCCAGCCGCGAGCCGCTCATCGAGTCGGCGAGCGTCGAGCCCAACGCGACCGTGATTGCCGTGGGCTCCGACGGCCCCGACAAGCGCGAGTTACCCACGCCGCTCCTCGCCCGGGCGGAAAAGATCGTCGTGGACCGGCTCAGCCAGTGCATCGGGTTGGGCGAGCTGCACCACGCCATCGATGAAGGCGCCGTTGCGGCGGAGTCCGTCCACGCCGAGCTTGGCCAGGTGCTGCTCGGCCTCAAACCGGGCCGCGAGGGCGACGAGCTGATCGTCTGCGACCTGACCGGGGTGGGCGCCCAGGACGCCGCCATCGCCGAAGCCACCTGGAAGAAGCTGCTCTGACCGGCGGAACACTTCGTAGGCCTTCGTTGTTTAAGAACTTGGTGCCTACGCCAATAGGTGCCCCGTGGTGCGCCCGATGCCCGGGAGAAAGAGCATTCTCCGTGTGGTGTCGGGCGCCTTTATTTTTTTTGACGCAGTTTTGACGCCCTCCCCTTTTCTTTGGCCACGCATTTGCGACACCGCCGGTCTGTCCGGGGCCGGCCGCCGTCAGGCGGCTCTCGGCCGGTGGGTCTTTGGGATGCTCAGCCCCCCAGCGGCGGCGCCAGGGACTCTCCGCTCATTTATTGCTGCCGCCCCGCCCGGTGTCGCTCAAAACCTCCCTTCCGAAGCAACGACTGCCACCCCGACGGCCAGCGCCGCGGGGTGGCGGCGTATCTGGGGGCCGGCTATGCTACCTGCCGATGGAAAAGGAGAGACTGGGCCTCAAACTGTCGGCCATCGCCTTCCTCGGCATGGCCGTTCTCGGGATCGCCTTCGCGATCTTGACGCGCTCGGACGCTATCCTGCTCAGCGGGGTCTTCTCGCTGATCTCGTTCGTGGTCGGTCTGCTGACGATGAAGGTGTCGGAGCTGGTCGAAGGGCCGGATGACGAGCGCTTCCACTTCGGCTACGCCTTTTTCGAACCGTTCCTCAATGCCATCAAGGGACTCCTCATCCTGATCGTCTGCGCCCTGGCTCTGGCATCGGCGGTCGGCGCCATCCTGGACGGCGGCCGCGTCCTGAATGCGAGTTGGGCGCTGGTCTACGCGGCCATCGCGGCGTTTGGCTGCCTGGCTATAGCGCTGGTCGAACGGGGATGGGCGAAAAAGACCCACTCTCCGCTGCTCGAGGTCGACGTCAAGAACTGGACGCTGGATTTCTTCGTGAATGCCGGCGTGGGCGCTGCCTTCCTGACGGCGCTCTGGCTGGGCGGCACACGCTGGTCGTACCTGGTGCCCTACGTCGACCCGGTTCTGCTTACAGCGCTGGTCCTCGTGTTGATCTGGACGCCGGCGAAGACGGTAAAGGACAACGTGGCGGAGCTGCTCCAAGTCGCGCCATCGCCAGCGGTGCAGCGAGACGTGCGTGAGAAGTTCGACGGCGCGGTGGAAGGCGTGGAGCTGGAGAAGAGTTATCTGAGGATGGTGAAGGTAGGACGTTACTTCTACCTGTTAGCGCAACTCGTCGTACCGCCGACTTTCCGCGTGAACCGCGTGAAAGAGCTGGACGACATCCGTGAGCGAATTGCGGAGGGAGTGAAGGGTGTTCATCCGCGGATGATACTGGACACATTGTTCACGGAGGAGGATCCGACGACGAAGTGAACTATCGAATTATCTGATCTTGCCAACCGCTTCTTCGCCATGTCTGAATAGTATGCGACCAGACCGCCACCTCCCATAGCAGCTTTTCACCCTCCTTCACCTGGCCCAATGGCACGAGCGCTCGGAACTCGCTCGCATCGGCGGGGAACGCCTCCTCGTACCGCTTTTCGTCGATGATGTACGACACGAAGAACAGGTAGTCGCTGCTCTCGGGATTCTGGATGTATACGCGCAGGGCAACGTCGCGTTGATCACCTTCCCCACTCACTTCCAGCAGCGACCACAGTTCCGGCACGTTGGAGAAGTCATGCCGACCTGCTTCCTGGTCCAGCGCGGACTGCCAACCATCTACCAGGGAATCGCAATCCAGCCGCGCATCGTTGAGGGCTCCGCAGATGTCGGCATTCGCCGGCATCGCGCGCAGAAGTGAGTGCAAGCCATAGAGGCCGTGCGTATCGACGAGGTGCGAAACAAAGCTGTATCCGGCCGCGTCGACCACATTCCTGCCCAGGTCGAGCGCCGCAATGTCATAGGACGCGAGGTATTCGGGGTAGCTCGCCTCCTGCATGTAAGCGAAGGCAGCCCACATGTCTCTCGGCCGCACGGTTCCCACCCGGGCCTCGTAACGCGCCTCGACCCAGGCCGCCAGACCCTCGGTGACGAAGCGATACGCCAAGAGCTCATACGTCTCACCCAGAGCCTCGCGCTCAGCGGTGCGGGTCAACTCGCGGGCGAAGATCGCCTGCAGCTCCAGCCCATGATGCAGGCTCAGGTGGATCGCGCCGTCGGTCGAGCCGCTGGTGCCGTCAGATACGAGCGTGACCTGAAGCGAGTCAGGAAGCGCGCCGTCTAACAGCGAGTCAATGTCGGCGTAAACGAGTTCGGCGTATTCGAGGAACGATTGGGCGGCTTGATCGTCTTCCGCCGGATAGGCCAAAACGAAGTGGTCGGTGCGGGTGTGCGTCTGCTGACTTTGCGTGGATCCGGACGCGATACCCGCCACGGCCAACGCTGCGGCACACAACAGGACGGACGCTGGACCCATCTTGCCCTCCCCCCACTTCTCCACTTGTCCAAGTTAGTGGAGATCCAGCGGGGAGGCCACGGGCAGAGTTCGCGGGGGTTGGGGTTCCCGAGTGGCGAACTCAGCGACCGTGGTTAGCTTTATGCCATGATCCAACGACGTGCCATCCTACGACGGGGTTCCGCCCTGGTCCTGATCGGCTGGCTTCTGGTAGGTCCTTCCTGCGCCGGGGTCGATACGCGTGAGAATGACTTGAATTCGCTGGTCGATGCGGAGCGTGCTTTCGCGAGCTCTGCGGCGCAGCTGGGCACGCGCGACGCGTTCATCGCCTACCTGGCGGACGATGCCGTGCTCTTCCGGCCCCGGGCGCTGAACGGCCAGGAGTTCTTGGGTGGCCAGCCGGCGACGCCGGGGCTCCTGTCCTGGGAACCTGTATTCGCGGACATCGCGGAGGCGGGAGACCTGGGGTACACGACCGGGCCGTGGGACTTCCGGTCGGATCCGGCCGCCGAACCCGTCGCCCATGGCCAGTACTTCTCTTTTTGGAAAAGACAACAGGACGGAAGCTGGAAGGTCGTCATCGACCACGGCACGCAGAACCCGGCGCCCGCAGAGGAACCCGGCAGACTGCAAACAGCCGACCGCAGAACCTACAAGGACAGTTGGGTCGTGCGGTACTGGGAACGCGATGACGTGGTCGCCAAGCTGCTCGAGATCGACCGTGCCTTTAGCTCGACTTCCGAAGCCACCGGGTTGCTGGCCGCGCTTACCACCTACGCAAGCGGAGACGTGCGCACGTTGCGAAACGGGATGCAGCCGGTCACCGGCGCTGAGAGCTTGCGGACGCTGGCATCCGAGCGAAGCGGCACGCTCACGTGGCAACCACTTGGCGGCGAAGTGTCGATGTCCGGCGATCTCGCCTACACATACGGCGAGTACGAGTACATCGAGCCGGGCTCCGCTGCGCCCACCGAGGTTGGCGTCTACGTGCGGGCCTGGCGCCGAATATCGGATGAGAGCTGGCGCGTCACCGTCGACGTTCAAACGCCCATATCCGCCGAGCCCAACTAGCATTCCGAACATGCCGGATGACCGAGAGCACCGCCGCCGCTACGGCGATAAAGAAGTCGGGCTGATCCTCAAGCGCGCCGCCGAGCTCCAAAGGCAGGCGCCGGCATCGGCCGCGGAAGGCGGGGGCCTGAGCATCGCCGAGTTGGAGGAAATCGCCGCCGAAGTGGGGATCGATACCGCCTACATCGGTCGCGCCGCCGAGGAGTTGGACGACCCGGCCATCCACGGTGAAGGTGTTTCGCTGCTCACGGGCGCCCCACTAGTCGTCGAACTGGAGCGGTCGATCGCCGGCGAGCTGCCGGAGTCGGCGTTCGATCGCCTGGTTCCCTTGATCCAGAAAGCTGCGAAGGGTCGCGGACAGCCGAGCTTGATAGGACGGACGTTCACCTGGCAGTCCGAACGTGTTGGTGACTGGCAGACCCTTCAGGTCAGCGTCACCGCACGCGATGGCAGAACGCGCATATGGGTCGAAGAACGCTACGACACCGTGGCGGGCAGTCTGTTCGGCGGCATGGTCGGCGGCGTTGGAGGCGGAATCGGATTGGGCGTCGGCCTCGGCGTCGGTATCGGTGCTCTGGGCTCGGTCCTCTTCAGCGTCGCTTTCCCGGCGGTGCTGCTGGGCGGCTCGTACTTTGTTGCCCGCACGATCTACACAGCGCTCGTCAACAAGCGAAAGCGGGTGCTGCACGACCTAATGGACAGGCTGACCGCAGAGGTGACCGATCTGACATCCGAGAACTCGCTTGAAGAACGGCCCGGTCGCCGAGGGCTGCCGAGACCGTGATGCCGGCCGCTTAGGCGAACTCCTCCAATTCGGAAAACCACTCGGCGAGCGCGTCGGCCGCGGCGCGGTCGTCCGCAAGCATCTCGAAGTCGGAGAACTCAAATCCGGGGGCCACTGTACAGCCGACCAGCGTGTAGTGCCCGGTCGATCGCGCCGCCTGCCAGGCGCCCGCCGGGACGACGGCAACCTGCTGTCCCCCTTCCTCCACCGAACCGAGCACGAGGCAGCGGCACTCTCGCTTCTCCTCGTCCAGCCAAAACAACTCCAGTCGATCGCCCTCGCAGTGATGCCAGATCTCGTCCGACCGTAGCCGGTGCCAGCGGCTTCGCGTTCCCTCGGTAAGCAGAAAGTGAATGGTAGTCAGCGCCGAGCGCTCACCTCGATCGTCGTCCGGATGGACGCGCGCGCTGGAGCGGAAGATCTCGCTGAAGTAACCGCCCTCGGGGTGCGGCACGAGGGCCAGGCTCTCAATCAATTCGGCGGCGCGAGGGTGCATCGCTCAGGCAGACGCCAGCAGCCTGTCCAACACGTCGCGTGGAACGGCGCCGGTTTGCCGGGCGACTTCCCTGCCGTTCCTGAACACGATCAGGGTAGGGATACCGCGTATGCCGAAGTTCTGGGCGGTGCGCTGGTTGTTTTCGGTGTCGAGCTTCACGACCAGTACTGCACCCTTGTTAGCGTGAGCGAACTCATCGAGGACCGGCGCCATCACCTTGCAGGGTCCACACCAATCGGCGTAGAAATCGACCACCACAGGCACGTCGGCTCCTTCAATGACTGCTTGGAAATCGTCGTCGGTCGCCTTCACTGGCCGATCCAGAAGGATCGGTTTTCCGCACTCGCCGCACTTCGGACCCGAATCGACTTTGTCTAGGTCCACCCGGTTAGGTCTTAGGCAGAACTGGCACGTTACCGTGGCACATTTCGAATCTGACATCAGCGCCTCTCGTACATGCCGTCGAACTGTTGCGCCCAGGTCTCACCGCCGTCACTCGACATTTCCCATAGCTGCCGGACGCGGCCGTCATCGAGCGGCGTCCATACAATCCGATCGATGACCACGCCTTCCGGCGTCTCGCGTTCGCCGGCAAGCACCATCTTGCCGCTCTCTATCCCACCGCTCAGGTCGAGGTAGAGCCCCAGGCCGACCCATACCTGGTGCCACTTGCCGGTCCGCTGGTCGTACCAGTTGATGCTCGTCCCGCTCCCGCCGCTGGCACCGCGCCAGTACTCGTGCACACCGCAGCCGTTGGCGACTCGCGTGATCACATTCGTGCCTACGACCGCGTCGGCTCCGTTCTTCACCTCCCATTCGCCGACCCAGAAATCGAACTGGCGGTACTCGTCAGCCGAGCATACTTCGGCTATGGACTCGGAGTTGGGATCGGGATACGAATCGCCGCCCTGGGCGGCCAGCCGAGGGCTCAGAGCTACGATAGCGAACGCACACAACCCAATCGCACGAAGGCCAACGCGTCGCATAGCTGCCTCCCGTTCTGATGGTTTCAGACTACGGACGAAGCGAATTCAGGCTCCGCTCTCGGCCAGCGCTGTACGACCGGCGTCGGTGAGAACCCAACGTTCGTCTTGCGCCTCGACCAGCCCCGCGTCGCCCAACTCACGAAGGCTGGCCCGAACGCGATAGAGCGGCTGCCGGCTCAACTCGCGGATATCGTCCACCGGTCTTGGTTGGCTCATGGCGGACATGACGTCGCGAGCCGCCAGCGTAAGGCTACCGTCGGGTCGTATACAGGGCATGCTCCGGCCTCAATCCGCTCTCACAACGATTTCTTGCAGAAGTACCAGTCAGTGCACTCGAGGCCAGGCTCGCTCACGCGCTCTTCCGCGGCATCCTGTGTCTGAGGCGGCGGCAGGATGACCTTGTCGCCTGGCCGCCAGTTGGCGGGTGTGGCCACCTGGTGCTCGTCGGTGGTCTGCAGCGCCTGGATGAGTCTCAGGATCTCGTCCATGTTCCTGCCCGTGGTCAGCGGGTAGTAGATCATGGCGCGCAGGATCTGCTTTGCATCGATGACGAACACGCAGCGCGATGTTTCGGTCTTGCTCTCACCGGGCATGATCATCCCGTAGCGCATCGCCACGTCCTTGTTCAAGTCGGCGATGACCGGGAACTCGATCTTCACGCCCATCTTCTCTTCTATGTTGCGAACCCACGCGATGTGGGAGTAAGTGCTGTCGATGCTCAGTCCCATCAGTTCGCAGTTCATCGACCGCAGCTGGTCATGTATCTCGGCGAAGGCGATGAACTCGGTGGTACAGACGGGCGTGAAGTCTGCCGGGTGTGAGAATAGGATCAGCCAACTGCCCTTGAAGTCCTCGAGCCGGATCGTGCCATGCGTCGTCGGCGCCTCGAATTGCGGCGCCGGCATGCCGAGGCGCGGGATGCTCACCGGAACCTGTACGTGGTCCAGAGGGTCGCTCATATCTATCTCCTTATCTTCTCATCGATTGTTACTTGGACGCTGCCGGATACTAGGATTCGCCGCGCCGATAGACAATGCCGTAGGCTCTAGTCACTATCGCCACCGCGTATCTCCTTGCGGCCGAAGGCGAGGAAGACCAGGGCGAAGGCCGCGATGATCAGGTGGAGCAAGATGACGTTCAGGACTACTTCGTGAAGATAGGTCGGCTGCTCGACGAAGTACTTCGCCAGCCTCACATCACCACCCGTCTTGCTCGGCGTGACCGGCATGATCAGAGCGATCATCAACACGGCCGACTCCACCAGCAGGAGGACCTGCGCCCACTTGGCCTTGCTCATCACACCCTCTCTAAGGAGCCAGAAACGAACGAGGCCCGGGGCGACCCGGGCCTCGTCGAACCTAACGACCGTGCCGCCGTCCTATTCCTTCGGGTCGAGGATCCGGTCGATCGTAACGACGGCGTCGCGCAGATGCAGCGCCGTGGTACGATTGAGGCCGCCGCGGTTCAGCGCCTGATTTATATCACGCTTGATGACCTCGAGCTCACCGCGGACATACGGCCGGATGTCCGATTGCGACACGTTGACGCTGGTAACGAACCTCAGGAAGAACGGGTTCGTGATCGGCGGCGGCTCCTCGGTCATCAGCCACTCGGCACGCTCGAGGTAGCCGCGCTGCAGGTTGCGGCGATATATGTCTATGTTGCGGCCTCGCGGCACCTCGCCCCAGATGTACTCACGCATGTCGCCGAGCATCTCGCCAAGCGTATAGGCGCCCGAGCCGTTCCGCGCCTCGTTCTCGATCAAGCGCTGCATGCGGCCGGGATCCATGACCATGTTGACCACCCGTACCTGGACAGCCCGCATACGCTCGACAGTGCCGACGTTCTCGATGCGGCCGAGGATGTCTTCGTTGATCATCCAGGTGGGTGGCGTAAACGCCTGCTCGTTGAAGAACACCATGGCTCGCTGCTGCGTGGCCTCGTCAACAAACTCGTAGACGGCGCCGTCCTGGTCGTAGGTCTTACGCGTCTGCACAACGCCACCGACCACTGCCGCCACGTGACCCATATAACGGTTCCACTGCCCAAGCACCTGGCCGTAAAGCTCCTGGAGCTCCGCGTAGTCCTCGCGCTCCTGATACGTCCAGGTGACCAGGTTCGGCACGATCCGTTTCAGGTTCGCGATCCCGTACTCGCTGGCCAGCATGGCGTCGTCACCGATGGCCTCGGTCAACGAGGTCGGGTCGATGCCGCTGGGATCGCCGAAGTAGTACATGGGGTCGTCGTAGCGCTCCAGGATCCAGCGATCGAGCGTGACCCGCTCGGCATCGGCCGAAGACGCGTCGATGATCGGCCGGTAACCCCACCTGACCGAATGGAGGTCGTACGGTCCGATACCCGGCATGAAGCAGACGCCTTCGTCCTCCGGCTGCGCCACGTAGTTGAAGCGTGCGTAGTCCATTATCGACGGCGCCGTGCCCATGCTACAGGTGAAGCTGGCAGAGCGGAGCGAGTCCACCGGGTACGCTGAACTGGCCTTCATGTTGTGCGGCAGGCCCAGCGTATGGCCGACTTCGTGGGCGGCGACGAAGCGTACCAATTGGCCCATCACTTCGTCGTCGAACATGACGCGACGCGCCTCGGGATTGGCTGCCGCTGTCTGGACGAAATACCAGTTGCGCAGCAGGTTGATCACGTTATGGAACCAGCCGATGTCGCTTTCCAATATCTCGCCGCTACGCGGGTCATGGACATGCGGACCATATGCGTTCTGGACCTGGGACGAGAACCAGCGGATGACCGAGTAGCGCACGTCTTCGGGGCTGTACTCCGGATCTTCTTCCGGCGTGGGCGCATCCCTGGCGATGATCGCGTTTCTGAATCCGGCCTCGGCGAAAGCGACGTTCCAATCCTCGACGCCCTGCTTGAGGTAGTCGCGCCACTTCTCGGGGGTCGCGGAGTCAATGTAGTAGACTATCGGCTTCACCGGCTCGACCAGCTCGCCGCGCATGAAGGCGGCCGTGTCGCTGGGCTCCAGGCGCCAACGCGTGATGTAGCGACGCGTCACGACCTTCTGATCGCTGAGCCCATAGTCGACCTGCTGGCGACTGAAGAAACCGACGCGCTCATCCCAAATACGCGGCTGCATCGGGTTCTCCGGAAGCAAAACCATCGAGTGGTTCATCTCGAGAGAGATGGAGCCGGTTGACGAGTTGGAGGGCGGCTGCGACGCGTTGTAGGTCAAAACGACGCGAACCTCGATATTTTCCGGGAAGCTCTTCGCCCAATTGATGAAGGTGCGGTTCTTGTCCAGGTTCCGTACCCTGAAGCGCTCGCGGTTGAAGCTACTCAGCCCGAGGATCGGCACATCGCCGGTGAACAGGTCCGTGACATCGATCACCGCCGCCGTAGTGTCTGTCCCGGCGGAATCGACGTTAAAGGTGGCGATGTCGAAGCCCATGACGATAGGCTCGAAGTTGGAATTCACCACGGCCTCGTAGATCGGTAACGAGTCGGACGCCACGTTCGTGTAGCCGACGACCCGCAACAGGACCCTGTTGTCGTGCCGCTGCCACCTGACCGTCTGGGTGTTGTTCTTCTCTCCACCGTAGCCGATGTTCTGCGCCGTCCGCGCACGCCGCGATACCAGCAGCATCTCGCGCTCGAGCAGGTCCGTCGGGATCTCGTAGTACCACTTGTCATCCACCTTGTGAACCGTGAACAACCCTTCGTCGCTCACGGCGGCGGACGTGATGACCTCTTCGTACGGCTTGACCTTCGGCTTCTGATCATTGTTCTGAGCCGCCCGGCCGGATGGCGACGGCTGCGTCTGTGCCTGGCCTTTGGAGCAGGCATTCGCCGCCAACGCCGTCATCAATACGAGCACTGCGGACAAGCCACGTCGCATGGCTGACTCCCTGTCTGTTACGGGTTTCTACGTACGATGGTTTGGTGGGCGAGAAATTAGAGGCGGCGGCCTTCACGCGCCACCCGTCTCGAAATCCGAAGGAGAGCGCCCCGGGTGCTGGTCCTACAACATGTTACACGACAATTACTTACAGCGTGACTCGTCGGTAGCCGCCACTGGCTTGCCCGCTGCCGAGCGGAGCCCCATTCTAAATGTTTACCAGTCTTCGAGATCGAGTCGGCTGCCGGCCACGTTCCATCGTGGCGCGGCATGCGCAGCTTCCTGGCTGGATGGGGGGACGTTCGAGATGGAATTCGACACGCAGGCTCAACAAAACACCTACGAGAAGGTGCTGCCGTGGGTCGCCGAACTGTTTGGAGGTTCCGTTCTACGGAAGCCGGACGCGCCGGTGATCGGTGTTATGTACGGTTCGGCGTTCGCCCAGATCGGCATCTTTCCTTGGGGTGAGGATGATGCAGTGATCACGACCCGGTCGTATGTCGTAACGGACGTCGAGCTCAACCCTGAGCTACTGCACTACCTGCTTCACGAGAACGCGGGGATGCGATTCGGTGCCTTCGGGATCGACGATGAGGGAGACATCATCTTCGAGCACACGATCGTCGGGTCCGGCTGCGACCAGAAAGAACTGGAGTCGTCGGTCATTCACGTGGCGCGTACGGCGGACGAGTATGACGACTTGATCGTCGACCGTTGGGGTGGTGAACGAGCGCTGGATCAGATTCGGTAGTTTCAGTGCGGTGGTGAGTGGTGCGGTGGTATGGTAGTGATTAAAGAGAAAACCGGCAGTCAGAGTTCTCTTTCTGACTACCGGTTTTTTATTGCTGCCCTTCTTCCCTACACTACCACCTCACCACCGCACCACTCACCACCGCACCATCCTCAGTCCCCGGAATACGCCGGCTCCAACTCCTGCCGCGTCTTCTTGCGACGCACAAGCATCCTGAGATCGCTGACCACGTAGAGGGCCGAAGGCAGCAGAAGCAGGGTTAGCACGGTGCCGAAGACGAGCCCGGCCGCGACCGACACGGCCATGGGAACCAGGAACTGGCCTTGCTCGCTTCGCATCAGGATGATCGGTGCCAGTCCGCCGGCGGTCGTAATCGTCGTCAAGACGATGGGGCGGAACCTGGACATGGCGGCCTCGAAAAGCGCGTCACCGACTTCTTTGCCCCTGGCGATCATCTTGTTGTACCTGTCGACGAGCACCACCGAGTCGTTGATGATGATACCAGCCAGCGCCACAATTCCCAGGAACGAGAGAATCGAAACCGGGATCCCGATGATCGCATGGCCGAACACCGCGCCGATCACGCCCATGGGGATGAGACCCATGATGATCAACGTCTGGATCGGCGACTTGAGCAGGAACAGCAGGATCGTGAACATCACGACCAGGGCCAGCGTCATGGTGTAGGTCATCGAGTTCACCATCTTGGTGACCTCCTCCTGCTGACCGGCTCCCACGGCCCGCGTGACGCCATCCACCTGCGCCAGGACCCGGGGAACAACTTCGCCGTTGATCTCGGCGAGCACCACGTTGAGCTCGTTCTGCGAGTAGTCGAGGTCGGCCCATACGCTAACGGCGCGCCGGCCGTCATCGTGACGGATGCGGCGCAGACCGCGATCGATCTCGTACTCGGCGACTTCCTTGAACGGCACGTAGTCGCCGGTGGCTGTACGGACCTTGAGGTTCTCGATCTGGGCGATCGACACGCGATCTTCCTTGGGGAAGCGGACCCAGACCTTCACCTCGTCACGACCCTTCTGAAGCCGCAAGGCCTCGTCGCCGTAGAAACCCTGGCGCAGCTGCGTGGTCAAGTCGCGCACGGTGAAGCCCAGCGCCTGCCCCTTCGGCTTGAGCGTGACGACGAATTCATTGTTGCCCAGCGGAGTGTCGTCGCGGATGTCTTTGACGCCGGCGATACCGCGGAGCTCTTCCTTGAGAAGCTCCTTCGCCAACAGCAGCTGCTGGTAGTCGCTGCTCTGGAAGCGGACCGAGATCGGCGTGCCGCCGAAGGAGAAGCCGCCAATGATCACGTTCTCGGCCTCCGGCACTGTACCGATGTATTCCGCCAGTCCGTCGGAGAACTCTCCGACGGTGAACTCACGCACCGCCGCGGACGGTAGCACGAAGAAGACGTTGATCGTACCACCACCCATCCATGACGTGTAGTTCTGGATCGGATCGACGTCGCCCTTGCCCGGGTGATCCCATTCGTCGGCAAACGTCAGCGCTTTGCCTATGAGGTCGGTGCGGATAGCGTCGGCCACGTCGGCCGATGTGCCGGCCGGGACCACGACCTGCATGCGCGCGTAGGGCGGCTCGATCTGCGGGAAGAACTGCGCCCGCACGTACTGTCCCTGGAACAAGCCGGCGACGACCATGATGACGGCGAGCATACCCGCCGTCACCGACCAGCGATTGGCCAGGCAAAACTTGAGCGTCGGGCCGTACACGTTCTCGACGACGCCCTGCAAAACAGCGTTGGTCCTGTAGCGGAGCCCCGATTCGTTCGCGTCCGGCCGCTCCTCCATCGCCCGCGAGTGCGCCAGGTGGGCCGGCAGGATGATGAAGGCCTCGATAAGCGAGAACGCCAGCGCGATGATGACCACCGCGCCGATCTGCCAGACGTACTTGCCGAGCATCCCGTAGAAGTAGAAGTACGGGATGAACGCGACCATCGTGGTTACCACGGAGATGGACACCGGTTTGATGACGTCCATCGTACCATCGATGGCCGCCTGGACCGGTTTCTTACCGTACTTTTCGTATTGAGAGTATATACTCTCCCCGATGATGATCCCATCGTCCACCAGGATACCGATCACCATGATGATGCCGAACAGGCTCATCTCGTTGATCGTGATATTCAGCAGCCAGAGGACGAAGAACATGCCGAGCAGCGAGAACGGTATGCCCAACGCCACCCAGAACGAGAGTCGTACGTTGAGGAAGACACCCAAGAGCACTAGCACCAGCGCGAGCCCGATGAGCCCGTTGATGGTCATCAGCGACAGCCGCTGCTCCAGTTCGTCGGTGTCCTTGATAAACGTGTTGAAGTTGACCAGCCCGGCGTACCTGGCCTCGTATTCCCTGGCGAGGTCCTCGGTGATCTTGGTGACCTCGATCACGTCCTCGTTGTTATTGTACATCACGTTGAAGCCCACGGAGGCGCGGCCGTTGTACTCCGCGTAGAACAGGTTCTCGGGCCACTGCTCCTGGACGTTCGCGATGTCGGAGAGGCGGATGCGGGTGCCGTCGATCGAAGAGACGATCTCGATCGACTCGAAGTCGGAGGCCTCGTACTTCCTATTATACGAGCGGATGAGGATCTCTTCCTGGTCGGTGAGCACCGAGCCGGACGAGATGTTGAGGTTCGAGTTGCGGATCGCCTGGGAGATGTCGCCGATGGTCAGCTTGTAGCGACGCAGGTTCTCCGGCGAGACCTCGATGGTGATTTCCCGCGGCGGAAGCCCCCACCAGCGGACCTCGGAAATCTTGCCGGTGGCCAGCAGGTCGTCGCGGAACTCCTCGACGATGCGTTTGAGCGCGAAGAGGTCCTCGGGGCCGTAAATGCTTAGCATGACGGCCCTGTTCCACATCGTCTCCTGGTAGACGACCGGGTTCTCGGCGCCCGTCGGAAACGAGTTGATCGAGTTGACGGCGTTCCGGATGTTCTGGATCGCCTTGTTCATGTCGTACCCGGGAGTAATCTCCACGTCGAGGGAAGCGAAACCGTCGGACGAGACCGAGTAAACCTTCTGGATCCCCTCGATCCCCCGCATCGCCTCCTCGATCTTGATGGTGATCCCTTCCTCGACCTCGACGGCCGAGGCGCCCGGGAACGGGACCTGCACCGTGATTTCCTCTATCTCGAGCTTCGGGCTGAGTCGCCGCTCCAGGTTGAAGAGAGCGAATACACCCGCAAGCATGAACGCGATCATCACCCAGTTCGTGACGACCGTGTGCTTTATGAAGTAGTTGATTACGTTCCTCATCTTGCCGACACCTATCTATCTAGAGGTTGGGGTCTCGCGCTCCCTGGCCTATCAGCCGCCCGCAGCCACCGCGTCAGCGGCGCTCTGCTCCGCTAACCCCGACTCCGACTCAGCCT
Source organism: Gemmatimonadota bacterium (assembly GCA_039589155.1). Classification (GTDB taxonomy): domain Bacteria; phylum Gemmatimonadota; class Gemmatimonadetes; order Palauibacterales; family KS3-K002; genus Kutchimonas. Next base: position 30,500 of record JBDHHX010000004.1, read on the forward strand.
CCTCGGCAAGCTCGGTATCGGCATTGAGCTCCGGCATGTTGATGCTCCGGATGTCCATCCCGACCAGCGGCTTTTGCAGGATCGTCGTCACTATGGCCGTCGCTTCCGGCATGCTGTTCCTGACGATCGCGATGTCGCCCTGGAAGGCCACAATGTCGAGCTGCTGACGGCCGAGCGTGCCATCCGTCATGGTGTAGATCTGACCCTGGCCGTCCAGAAGATGGCGTGGAACAGGCGCCACATCACGGAGCGTTCTTCCATCGATGCTCACGTGCACGTAGCTGCCCGGCAAGAAATGAGGATTGAGGTTGCTGTTGGTGAACGTGACGAACACGTCGAGGGTCTGCGAGTTACGGTCGACCATAGTCTCCTTACGAGTGATCCGACCGTACGTCACATCCTCACTGCCCTCATCGGCATAGATCGCCACCCGCGGCGCCGGCGCAAAGTCGATCGCTTCGCTCTCCTCCACCGCCAGCGGCACCGTGACTACCAGGTTCTTCGGGTCAGCCAGTGTGAACAGGTGCTGCCCCATCGATACGAAGCTGTTCTCGATTACACCGCTCGAGCTCACATAGCCGTCGAACGGAGCCCGAATCGTGTGCTTCGAGAGCAGGATCTCCTGGTTCCTCACCGCGAAGTACCTCCCGATGACGTCCTTTGTGCTGACCTTGATCTTCTCCTGAGGGTTCGTGATCTCGGGCAGCTCCGGTACCGGCGCGTTGATGTCCAGGCTACGGAAGTAGTCGAACCAGCGCCTGTAGATCCGCGCGTCGTCCAACTGCAGCTCCGGAAGCACCGACGCCACCGCGTTCAGGAAGTCCGATCGCAACGCGTAGAGATCGTTCTCCACGTCCCGAGAGTCGATCTTCAGCACCAGCTCGCCCTGTCGAACGAACGTCCCGTCCTTCAGGTCGTTCTTGGCGAAGAGCACACGGCCGCTAGCCTCCGAGATGATCTCCAGTGTCCGCTCCGACTCCACCACGCCGTCGCCTTCCACTTGCATCGTCAGCTCGCCGAACGCCAGCAGCTCGGTCTCCACCGCCCGCGCCTCCGGTTTCACCTCGCGGCGGTTGCTCTGCCGCTCCGTCGAACCCAGCGCGCTCATCGCTATGAAGCCCACTGCCAGTATCGCCGGTACGGCCGCAATCTTGATCACCGTGCTCTTTTTCATATCCGTAGTCCTTCACAGGTACAGGGATGAACAGTGCGTAATCCCTCCAAGGCGCCGTTCCAGCCAGAAACTCGGCCAGGCCGGCGCAATGTCCGGATGTTGTCCGAATAATAAATTCGACAATATGTAGACAAAATGGGTTTTAGCTACTCGGGTCTAACCTGCTACCAACATCTACGCCGGCCCGGCGGTTCCCCAGCCAGGACGGCGGGTGTCTCGTAACGCCTTACGGTGAAAGGGTGCTGTAAGGTTTCAGCCTCTGATTAGAGGCCGCCGGATCTGGGCTCCAAGCCGGCGCGTTGGCTACCAGAGAATCAGACGTGTATCGGGCCTATAGCGTTGCCCGGCGAGCGCAGGAGCCAGCTGCTAGAACT
>JBDHHX010000005.1:0-31033 GCA_039589155.1 Gemmatimonadota bacterium
GACCACGATCACGATTACGATCACGATCACGAGCATGAGGAAGATCAGCAGTAACAGGGGAAGAGACGGATCAGTGGGGGACGACTTTGGCAAAGGTCGAGGCGAGGTGGACGAGGTAGCTGGAATACTGACCGACCACCAGGCCAGCGCGCAGGGCATCGAGGAAGCCGTCGACCCCCTCGTAGTCGGGGACCTCGATGACGCCGCGGCCGATCTCTCGCAGCGTGTGCGCATCGGAGCCGGCGCCCCCGGGAAGGTTCCGGGCCTCGGCCCAGCGGCGCGCTTTTTCGTTGAGCTGGGGCTTGTGGATGCGGGCGTTGAAGACCTCGACCACGTCGATGTAAGGCTCGATGGAGGCCAGCACCTCTTCGCCGAGGCCCTTGCCGCCGGCGAACGGGTGGGGGACGTAGACCAGGCCACCCTGCTCCTTGATCGCCAGGGAGGTCTCCACCGCGGGCGTCCCCCTGGGGATCTTCTCCGAGAGGAAAAGCCCGGTGACATCGACGCCCTCCGCCGTCTTCACCTCTTCGCCGACGATGACCAGGTCGGGAGCCAGGTCACGGACCCTGAAGGCGCCGTCGATCTCGTTGTGGTCGGTGATCGCGATGCGCTGCAGGTCGCGGGCGCGGGCGGCGCTGACGACGTCGGCATAGTCGTTCAGACAGTCGTGTGATGCGCGGGTATGGATATGAAGGTCGAGGCGCAGCATGGTCATGCCGCCCGGCTCAGCTTCTCGATCTCTTTCCAGGTTTCCCAGGCGCGACGTTCGAGGGTGGTGATGTCGGAATCGTTGTCGATGACCAGGTCGGCGCGCTCGCGTTTCTCTTCCGCCGGCATCTGGGCGGCGGCGACGGCCCGCGCCTCATCGGCGGTCAATCCGCGCTTGCCGACGAGCCGATCGATGCGGACATCCGCAGGCGCGTCGACCACAAGCACGGCATCGAAGTCGCTCTGCATGTCGGTCTCGAATAGGAGCGGGACGACGCCGATCACGATGCGGTCGCCGCGAGCTTCCGCTTCGCCGAGCAGTTCACGATAGCGGGTGCGGATGGCCGGGTGGAGAATGTCTTCCAGCTTCCAGCGCATCTTGGGCTCGGCGAACGCAATACTTCGCATCGCCGCACGGTCGAGGCCGCCGTCCTCCCCGATCACCTCATCGCCAAACGTCTCGCGAATTCTGTCCAACGCCGGATTGTCAGGTAGAACGACTTCGCGCGCCAACACATCCGTGTCGATAACGGTGGCGCCCCAGCCGGCGAACAAAGATACGACCGTGGACTTGCCGGCGCCGACGTTTCCCGTGATCCCAACGTGAAACACGATTGCGGTCCCCTCAGCTTCAGCCGGCGGCGGTCGTCTCGAGCAGCGCGCCGCCGACCTCGTCTTCCATGCCGAGCTCTTTGATGAAGCGGTTCACGAGCTCTTCGCTCTTCAGCCGCTGATCTTCTGCCGACAGGTGGCCGATCGGCACGCGGGCGCCGGCCATCATGCCGTGGCCGCCGGCCGCGCCTTCCTTGCCAACCACTCGGCGTAGCAGTTGACCGGCCCTGGCGTCACGCATCGAAGTTCGTATCGAGATGAGGATGGCTTCCTCGAATATTCCGATACAGAAGGACCACTTGGCGCCCTCGAACCGCAAATAGAAGTCGGCCAGCTCGGCCACCAGGTCCGGGTAGTCCAGCTTGCCCACGTAGGAAACGAGGACGGGTCCGCGGGTGCGCGAGCGTTCCAGCGACCGGTGCAGCGAACGGAAGTAGGCGCTGGGAAGATCGGGGTAGCGGATCTTCGAGATCAGCTCGCGGTCGGCGCCCGGATACAGTTTGAGGCTCGCCTGCAGGTCGGCGTCGCCGGCCTCGCGCCCGAGGTCCTGGGTCTCGGACTGGATGCCGTAGAACAGAGCCGTCGCTACCCGACCCTTCAGCGGCACGCCGGCGGCCTCCAGGTACTGGGTCATGATAGTGCAGCTGGATCCACAATCGGTTCGCACGTCCCAGAACTTCGCTCGCCTGGTTTCCTTGCGAATCGGATGGTGGTCGATGACGATATCGGCGCGCCGGTCGTCGGGCAGCGAGTTGTTGCCCGTACCCGGCTGGGTATCGACGAGCGCGATGAGATCGACGTCGTCGAAGCGCACCGCCCATGTCGGCGTGATCGGCAGGCCCAGCTCGTGAACCATGGTGCGGTTCTCGGCACGGCCGACGAAACCGCCGAACGCGATTCGCGCCGTCACGCCGTCGATCTTCTCGACCAGCTTGAACAGGGCGAAGGCGCTGGCCAGGGCGTCCGGATCGGGATTGTCGTGGGTCAGGATCAGCAATCGCTCGCCGCCCTCGAGCGCGGCCCTGAGCTCGTCTATGCGCGGCGATGAACAGCAGCTGTCACCGTCAGCGATCTCGTTCTTTCTTTTCTTATTCTTCTTGTTCGCCATTGCTTGCCGCGCTTCAGTCGGAGCAGTCACCCAACGGATAAGGATGGCCGCAATTACGGCAGTGGCCGGCCTTGCAGCCACGTGGTCGGTCGACGGCAGGGTGTTCGCAGCGCAGGCAGCAACGCTCCAACTCGGCGGTCATCGTATCGGGCCGCCGCGTCGGCTCCTGCTTCTGCCGCTCCATCACATCTCGCCCGTGAGGAACGGGTTCGTTGCACGCTCTCGGCCCACCGTCGTCGCCGGTCCGTGGCCCGAGTAGAGCACGGTCTCGTCGGGCAGAGTGAGCAGCTGCTCCTGGATCGACTCGATCAACGTGCGATAATCGCCGCCCGGCAGGTCCGTTCGCCCGATCGAGCCGGCGAACACACAGTCGCCCACCAGCGCGAACCCGTCGCCCACCAGGCTGACATGTCCCGGCGAATGGCCGGGAGTGTGACGCACCTCGAGCCGGGAGGCGCCGACCTCGATGACCTGGCCACCGTCCAACTCCTCGTCGGGGTCGGGCTGCGCCTCCATGTGCATGCCGAACGAGATCGCCTGCTCGGGCGCCGCCTTGTAGAGCGGCACGTCGGCCGGGTGCAAGTAGACCGGCACGCCCGTCTCGCGCTTAGCCTCCGCCACACCGCCAATGTGATCGAGGTGGGCATGGGTGAGCAGAACCGACTCGACTTCGGCCTTCTCGTTGGCCGCCGCCCGCAACAGACGGCCGGCTTCGGCACCCGGATCGACGAGGGCACACTTCCCCGTCTCCTCGCAGATCGCGAGATACGCGTTGGCCTGAAACGGTCCTACGGACATGCCGAGGATTTTCACCCGCCCTCCTGAACGATACTAGTTCCTCGGAAGATAAGCGCACACGGGGGGCACAAAAAGTAAGGCCCGCATACGCGGGCCCCACCAGCCGCAACGGGGCGAACGCTCAGACGGCGAACGACGAACCGCAGCCGCAACCGCCCGCGGCGTTCGGGTTGCTGAAAGTGAATCCCGAGCCCTGGAACGAGCTGTGGTAGCCGATCAGAGTGCCCTTCAGGTACTGGATGCTGAACGGATCGACGAAGAGTCTGACGCCCTCGGACTCGATGATCTCGTCGTCCTCACGCGCCTCCTCCTCGAGGTTCAGCCCGTACTGGAAGCCGGAGCAACCGCCGGGCAGCACGCTGATCCGCAGGCCGGCCTGCTCCGCCGAGAGGCTCTCGTCCGCCATAAACTCGCGGGCCTTTTCCGCTGCCTCGGGGGACAGGCTGACCGCTGCCAGTTCTTCGTGAGTCTGCGTCATCTATTGGCTCCTTCAACAAATCGATAGCTATTCTTGATAACGAAACGTACCGTTCCCGGTTCCCCTGTCAATACGGATCTTCGGAATCGGGGAAGTCGGAAGTCGCGCGTCGAATGTTGCTGCTAAACTTGGAAGTCGTGCGTCGGCTGTTGAGTGTCGCAATCCCCAATTCAACTTCTGACCTTCAATGATTGATCTTTTCTGTCCGTAAGATATTTCTCCGCCGCGATCGTAGCCGTCGTCGCGTCGCCGACCGCCGTTGTGATCTGCCGGGTGAGCTGCGCCCTGACGTCGCCAGCCACGAACAATCCGGGTATCGAGGTCCGCATGTCGCGATCGCTGATCAGGTAGCCGCCGGAATCGTGCTCGGCATGATCCTCGAGCAGTCCGGTGTTGGGCCGGAAGCCAATGAAGACGAAAATCCCGGTAGCGTCCAGGGTGCTCTCCGAGCCGCTCTTAACATTCTTGAGCCGCAGGCCCTTCATCCCACCGGCCTCACCGACCACCTCCTCGATCACCGTGTCCCAGATGATCTCGATCTTCGGGTTCTCGAAGACCCGTTTCTGCAAGATCTTCTGCGCTCGCAGCTCGTCGCGCCGATGGATCAAGTACAGCTTTTCGACATACCGCGTCAGGAACTCGGCCTCTTCCGTCGCCGCGTCGCCACCGCCGGCTACCGCTATCGTCTCCCCTTTGAAGAAGGCACCATCGCAGATCGCGCAGTAGCTCACCCCGCGCCCCGCATATTCTTCTTCGCCAGGCACCTCCAGTTTGGTCGGCGTGCCACCGGCGGTGAGGATCACCGCACCGGCGCGGTAGGTTGCTCCTTCCTCGGTCGTGATGCGGAAGTCGCCGTCCTCGAGTTTCTTTATTCCTCCCACCGTCGCCATCTGGATCTCGAGACCGAACTTCTGCGCGTGGCTGGTCATCCGCTCCGCCAGGTCGCGACCGTCGATCTCCGGCAGACCCGGGTAGTCGTCTATCAAATCCGTGTTGAGCAACTGGCCGCCGGGCAGACCGCGCTCCAGCAGGACCACATTCAGCTCCGATCGCCTGGCATACATTCCGGCGGTGAGGCCGGCGGGTCCGCCACCTACGATCAGTAACTCAACAGTTCTCTCGTTCTCCGACACGTACCCTCTCCCTGTTGTTTGTCGTATGAATCGTCAGGCGCCCGCCGCCTCGCGAAGTCGCTCGTACCACTCGAACGGGACCGGCATCGACGCCAGCTGTCCGCGCCGGCTATCGTGCGGGCCATGCCAATCGGAGCCGCCGGTCTCCAGCAGGCCCAGCTCGTGGGCGAGCAGGCGCATTCTTCGGACCTCGTATGGCCCGTGGTCGGGGTGGAGTACCTCGAGCCCGTCCAGACCTGCATCCACCAGGGCGCGTATGGCCGCCTCGCTGTGAGTCTTGCCCGCGTGAGCGAGGACCGCCAGACCGCCGGCTCCGTGGATCAGCCGGATCGCGTCGGGCGGTTCGATGCGGCGGGTCGGCACGTAGGCCGGCTGACCGGCGGCGAGGAAGCGAACGAACGCTTCGCCGTAGCCTTTGACCCAGCCGCCGGCGACCAGGGCCCGGGCAACGTGGGGTCGGGCGATGAGACCGCCATCGGACGCCTGCGCCTTCACATCGTCGATCGTCACTTCCAGGCCCAAATCGTTCAGCTTGTCCACCATCTGCTCGGCACGCGAGCGCCTGCCCACCAGCGCACTGGCCAGGTGATCGGCCAGCGCCCGATCGCTGGAAGCGACGTAGTAGCCGAGGATGTGCGTCGAGCCGGCGTCGTCATAAGCGGAAAACTCGATACCCGGCACGAACGGCAAATCGAGCTCCGCGGCGCGGCCGGCCGCCTCCTCTATTCCCGCCAGCGTGTCGTGATCGGTCAGCGCTACCGCCGCCAGGCCTCGCTCTTTCGCCGCCTCCATGCCCGCGGTCGGCTCGGCCAGCCCGTCGGATCGCGTCGAATGCATGTGCAGATCAACGCGGACGCCGACCTCTTCCGGGATCCCGTAGTCGTCCAATACCCTCCTCGTGAACTCGCTCGGCCGCGCCACACGGCCCCGTATCGCCGGCTGGATCCAGCCGACAACGCCCATTCTATCAACACTCGAGGGTTCCCACCACCGGCCTCACGCATTGACAGGCACCCGGCAACTGCGAGTTTTAGCCCGTACAAAAAATCATGACGAACCATGAGACGACGGGACGATCCGGCGGCAAAGCCGCCCCACCCTCCAGCGGCGAAAGCTCGCGGGCGGTTGAGGATTATCTGAAGGCGATACGCCTCCTCCAGGGTGAGGACGGCTCGGTCAGCACCTCGGCGCTGGCCCAACACCTCGATCGCTCTCCCGCCTCGGTGACCAACATGGTGAAGAGCCTGGCGGAGCGCGGGCTGGTCGAGCACGAGCCCTACCACGGCGTGAAGCTGAGCGAGGCGGGTGAAGCTGCGGCGCTGCGGATCATCCGGCGGCACCGGGTGATCGAGGCCTACCTGATCGAGCGGCTGGGCTATTCATGGGACGAGGTCCACGCCGAGGCCGAGCGATTGGAGCATGCGGCGTCCGACGAGCTGGTGGAGCGGATGGCGGCGGAGCTCGGGCAGCCGAAGCTGGACCCGCATGGCTCGCCGATCCCGACGGCGGAAGGCGAGCTGACGGAGCAGCGACACCCGACGCTCGCGGAGATGAAGGGCGGCACGCGCGCCGTTGTGCGTGAGGTAGACGATTACGACGAGGACCGCCTGCGTTACCTGGCCGAGCTCGGTCTTTATCCAGGGACGCGAGTCGAGGTACTGGAGCGCGAACCGTTCGAAGGACCGATTCGAATAAAGGTGGCCGGCGAAGAGCGTTCGCTTGGCCGAAGCCTCGCGGAAATCGTCAGAGTGGAACCGGAAGGCGAAGAACAACCATGACACAAGTCAAAGTCGACGGCGACGTCTGGAAGGTAAGTCTGGGGCACGAGCGCCCGCGGCCGGGCTACCGGCTGGTTCTCTTCTTCTGTCAGCCAACGGGCCAGCGGCCGTACCGAGTGGCCGAGGTCCCCGAGGACCGTTACAGCTCGCAGGACGATATCGACCGGCTGAAGAAGACTGACCTGGTCGAACTCTTCAAGCAGAGCACGTCGATGGACATCCCGGTCTACCGATCGGACGAGACCGAGGACGTTCGCAAGAGCAGTTGAGCCAACATCCGACGGCGAAATGCCATCGGATGTTTCTACTCAGCCCGGGATGAAGCTGTCGTCGGCGCTGAGCGCCCGGACCGTGGCAGCGATCAACTCGGCGGCTCGATCCAGGTCTTCCAGCGCCACCATTTCGTTAGGCGAGTGCATGTAGCGGTTGGGCACTGAGACGAGTGCCGTAGCGATTCCCATGCGGGCTGTGAAGATCGCATCCGCATCGGTGCTCGTCCGGCTCGGCGATGCCTCGATCGAGTAGGGGATCTCCTCGCGATCGGCGACCTCTGCCATCCGCTCGAACAACACCGGGTTCACGGCCGATCCCCGGCTCAACACCGGACCACCTCCCAAGCGATGATCGCCCTGGCCCTTCTTCTCGGCGCCGGGGTGGTCGGTGGCGTGCGTGACGTCGATGACTATGGCGATGTTGGGGTCGAGCCCAAAGGCGCCCGGCCTGGCACCACCACCTCCGTAGCCGATCTCCTCCTGAGCTGTCGCTACTGCAACGACGGCGGCGGCCGGTCGATCTTTTGCCAGGAGTCGCAACGCCTCCAACGCCACCAGCGCGCCCATTCGATTATCGATGCTGCGCGATGCGATTCGCCCATTGGGCAGGTCGATGACGTCGGCACGAAGCACTGCTGCATCGCCGACGCGCACCCGCGCGCGGGCGTCGGCACCGTCCTTGGCGCCGATGTCGACCCAGAGGTCCTTCATCTTGGAGGCCTTGTCCCTGTCCGAGGCCGCCTGCAAGTGGATCGCCTTCTTGCCGACGACGCCAGGGATCGGGCCGCCCTTCGTCAGGATCTCGACCCTCTGGCCGACGACGATTTCCGGGTCCCAGCCACCGATCGCCGAAAAGTAGATGAACCCGTCATCGTCTATGTGATTGATCATCAAGCCGATCTCGTCGATGTGACCGGCCAACATCACGCGTGGCTCGCCCTCCGGGTTCACCGTCGCGAAACTATTGCCGCTGACATCGGCCCACACTTCGTCAGCAAATGAATCCGCTTCTTCGCGCCACGCCGTCGCCGGCGCGGCCTCGTACCCGGAGGGACCGGCCAGCGTTAGCAGACGCTTGAAGAACTCGACAGAACTTTCCTTCTTCGCCATTAGCGTCACTCGGGGTTCAGATGGCTAGCTGTCGCTGCCGCTGGCATCACCAGGGCGCCGGCCCCGGGTACTCGCCGTCGTGGCGAGTGCCGTAGACATCGGAGCCGATGCTCTCGGGACCCGGCATCCGATCGCGGCTGGTCAGGGCTTCCTCGGTTGCCGCCTCAATTTCTTTGGCGACCCGGTCCTCGACTTTCGACAAGGCTTCGCGGTTCGACTTCTCGGCGGCGCCCGCTTCCACCCGCTTGCCATCGCGTAGCTCGACCGCCGCCCCTGCCAGCCACTCCTCGTAGCAGCCGATGGGGTCGCGACGGCCCCATTCCGCAAAGACCTCAGGGCTGAACATATCCCGCGCCTCCGCCTCATCGTGCGTCGCGTGGCCGCCCATGCGGAAGGTCTCCGCCGCCAGGAAGACCGGCCCTTCCCCTGCCCTGCAGCGCTCGACGGCCCAGCGCGTCGCCGCGTAGCCGTCGAGCACATTGTTGCCGTCGAACGTCGCGGTCGCGCCACCGTACAGCCTGCCCCACTCAGAGAAAGCGTCGCCTGCGTGATGGTCCCGCAGATGGGTGCCCAACGCGACCTGATTGTTCTGGATGATATATATGACGGGTAGGCGCTGCACTGCGGCCAGACTGAAGGCCTCGTGCACTACGCCGCTCTTCGTCGCCCCGTCGCCCACCCAGGTGAGGCTGACTCGATCCTGGCCCAGGTTCTTGAACGCCAACGCGAAACCGGCGATCACCGGTGCCAGAGCTCCGATGACGCTGACCGGCGCCACAATGCCGTGCTCTCGTCCGCCGATGTGCAGGTCGCGTCCGCGGGCGGGCGAGTCCTCGGTTGCCAGGTAGCCACGGAACATGTCGGCAACTGGCATGCCCATCTCGCAACAGGCGCCGGCGTTGCGGATCATCGGGCCCACTACATCACCGCCGGGGCCGCCCCTGTTCAGTGCGTGCACGGGACCGATCGTCACCGCTTCTTCACCGGTCCCGAGCCACGCCTTCGAGATCACTCCCTGGCGCACCCAGCGCTTGAGCGCAATGTCGTGAAGTCTGAAACGAAGCAGTCCAGCGTAGAGACCCAGCAGTTGATCGACGCTGAGCGCCTCGACGACGCCGCGTCGCTGAGGATCGCGATTGATCGTCTCAGCATAGTCGCGCATGACGTCCGGGTCGGGCGACCAGTCGACGTATTCAGGTGGATCGAAGGCCTTGAATCTCTTCATGTCTTATTCGACAGCCAACAGCCGATAGTCGTCGCTCGACGTTGAAGTTTGCTCTCATCGATCGGCGGCCAGCGTCCGACGCTCGACTTGTTGGCGAACGTAGGGAGTCGTACGTCGGGAGTCGATGGTCGAAGAAACACTTCAGCGTCGAGCGATGGCTGTCGGCTGTCGGCTGTTGAATCAGTCAGCAAGATGGTGGGGGATATTAAACAAGCCTGTCAACTAGAACTCTCTTCTTCAAGAATCGCGGAAAACACCTTTCGCTTCAGTCCCGTCGGGACCTCCGTCTTGCCGTGCTCGCCCAAGAAGCGAAGGAACGCCGCTTCAAAGTCATAGCGAGGGTAACAGCACTTGCATTTCTTCAAGTGCCCGCGAATCTCTTCAATCAGATTTTCGTCCAGCTCGCCGTCGATATACTCGTAGAGCTGGGCGAGCACCTGTTCGCAGTCTACCCCATCCGGCGGCGGCGACTTGCCCCTGAGGGATTGCCAGAGTCCCGTCATGATTTGATGTACCCCATCTCGAGCGCGTACGCGTAGAGCCGCTGCTGCAAACGGCGGCGGCCACGGAACAGGCGGGACTTCACGGTGCCGACGGGCAGGTCCAGGATCTCTGCGATCTCAGCGTAGCTCATCCCCTCGATATCACTGAGGACAACCGGCAATCTGAACTCCTCCGGTAGCTCCTGGACCGCCTGTTTCACCTCTTCGTCGACGATGAAACGGAAAAACGAGCCCTCTGGATCCCGGTCCTGTACATCCTCGAACACCGAGACATCCTGGATCGCATCGAACTCCACCGATGTCGGTCGCTTGCTTTCCCTGCGGAACTGGTTGATGAACGTGTTGCGCATGATCGTCACCAGCCAGGCGCGGCAATTCGTCCCGGGCTCGTACTTGTCCCACGCCCGGTATGCCTTCGTTACTGTATCCTGCACCAGGTCCTCAGCGTCGGATGCGCTTCCACACAGGCGCAGAGCGACGTTGTAAAGCGTGTCCAGGTGGACCAACGCCTCGCGCTCGAATTCCTCTCGCTTGGAGCCCGCTTCTTCTGCCATCGGCCTTACTGTTCAGGTGTGCGGCAAACCTCTATTTAATCGCACCTCGCCCGTTCTGCAACGCCGGGGCTCGTCAGAAGGGTCCGCGCTCGGCCGGCGCTGTAACAGCAGCCGGCGGCGTCGGCGCGGTCGTTCGGGCTGCCATTTCTCGCTCCACATCTCTAATTCCTGGCCAAACCCGTGACCTCGGGACTTTTGTGAGGCTCTACAGACTCGCGGTATCCGCCGGGGTCTATTCTGTGAAGCGCCGTGCAACTATATTGTGGCAGACCCTACCGTCCCTGGTTGCCTTGGCGCGAATTCGGCGCTAGGATGCGTATAGTTAGCCACTGAGAGAACGAGCGGCGGCGATCCGCCGCTCTGCGGCGACATCCCGGCGCTCACCGGGATAGCTCGCTCCGCTCTTTGGAAGCGGCGCCCGCCAGCCACGGACAGACAAGGCACAGAGGAGGAATGTGCAATGCGATTCGGTCAGCGCCCGATGGGAGTGCTAAAGAGCCTGACGCTATCGCAGCTGGACGACCTGAAGGCCGTCGGCGCGGTGCGCAACTATCGGAAGAACGAGGGCATCTACGAGATCAGCCAACCGACGGAAGCTCTGTACCTGGTGATGCGGGGCCGGGTTCGGTTGCGGGATCGAGATTGGGAAGGCCGGGACATCACGGTAACGTTCGCGGCTGAGGGTGAGGCGTTCGGATTGGAGGCTTTGGCGGAGATGCCACGGCGCATCCTGTCGGCGACGGCGGCCGAGTCGAGCGAATTACTCTCGATCGAGAGCGAGGCACTGCGCGAGCTACTCGCCCAGGACGGCATCCTCGCTCGGCATCTGTTGCGCGAGTCGGCGGCTCTAATGACGCACATGGACGAGCGCGTCAAAATGCTGGCCTTTCTGGATGTCCCGTCGCGGCTCGCCGGCACGATCCTATGGTTGGCCGACCGCTACGGCACCAGAGGCGATAGTGGCCTGGAGGTACCCTACTGGTTCACGCACCAGGAGATGGCGGACCTGATCGGCTCGACGCGAGAGACGGTGACGACGGTGCTGGCGGAGTTCAAGCGCGAGGGTCTGATCGACAGCCGTAACCACCATTTTGTGGTGACGAACCGTGACGCGGTCGTGGGTCGGATCAAGTTGCCGGAGTTCGGCGAGGTGTTCGACTGAAGGAGAAGCGGGGGCGAGCGAGATGGCTCGCCCCCGCTTGACCGACCTCAAGGAAGCCCGCGGATCCGCTCGCGATAAACCAGCTCGCCGCTGGTCCGTTCCCTCAACTCGAGGCTCGTGGTTACCCCGTCGTACTGGACGTGTCCGCGCAGCGTCATCCCACAGAGTAGCTGCATCCGCAAGGTGACGGGCCGCTCACCGGCACTCTGCACGTAGTGGTTGCGCAACTGGATCACTCCCAGCATCGCTACCGCACGACACAAACCCGCCGTCGCTTCTTCGACGACGTAGTGAAGCTCGCCCTCGACGCCGCCGACGCTGGTGGAGAGCTTCTGCCACTGGAATGCAACCGAGTCGACAGCGGCCAGGTCGTCCTGGTTCACGTCGAAGGGAAGCTGGGCGGCGGAGCGGACCGGTGTCAGCGCAATGAGGCCCGCTGCCAAAATCAAGGATCGTCTGTTCAACCTCCCCCTCGCCATCCGATTGGAACGGAATGCCTTACGGCCGGCTTGGGGAAGCTAGCAACATCCGGCGGCGAATGGCAGGGGTCGCCTCGTTAGCTGCTCGGTCCCCAAGCGGCGGCGACCTGAGCCGTGCCCGCCGCACGAGCCTGGTTGAGAGCGCGGCTGGCCGCGGCCAGCAACAACTCTGGACAGGCCTGGACCTGACCGTTGCGGCCATCGACGCCCGCAACGCCGGCGCTAAAGGTCACGGGGTATTCGCCCTCGACCTGACGTGACACGGACAGCGAAGTGAACCGCTCGGCCAAACGCACGGCGCCCTTGGGGCAAGTGTGAGGCGCAAGCACCATATACTTCATCGGTTCCAGATGACCAACGATGTCTGAGTTTCGCGTACCATGATGGAGTGATAGCGAGAAGCTCCCTCCGGCTTCCAGCATGGCACCAGCGTTATCGCCAGCACCGTCGAGCGTGTCGTCGGAAGCGAACACGACGCAGGACAACGGATCGTCGAGCCGCTGTGCGAGCGCGGCAAGCTCGCGGAGCCGGCGCTTCATCCCTGCCGAGGTGTAGTGTCCGGTCTCTACATCCACGAGCAGGCCCGACTGCATCCCATCGACGTCCCGCTTCAGCCAGATCCAAGTAGCAAGCTTGGCGACGAGCTCGCCGGAATCGATGGGGAACTCGAAGACATCCCAGAAGCCGTCCTCGTAGGCGGCCAGTCGCGACTCGTACGACATTGTTGCGTCGCAAACCCCAATGATGGGAATCGCCGGCCGGCGATTCATCGTCCTCAGGTCGCGGCCGATGTGAAGTCGAGCCGACACCGGTATCCTGAGGTCTAAGAGTACCGCATCGACTCGGCGGTCCGTCAAGAAACCGGATAGCGAGTTGGGACGCGAGCGAGAACTCAGACGGTAGCGATCCCCGCGCAGCAGTGCGTCGAGTGATCGAACCAGAGCTTCGTCGGTAGAGAACAGCGTGATGGCCGCGGGTCCACGGGGCGACGCCGTCGAGGCGTCGAGCGGGAACCGCGCCTGGACCTTTCCCATGACCATGTACGTATCGTCTCCGTTGTGTGGGCGACTTGGGCTTCGGGGGCAGGAGATTGCAAGAGGTGAGCCGGGTCTCAGCGGAAAGGGGCCTGTATGCTAAGTGTCACTGGCCCTGTGCTTTACACCTGCGGGTGGGAAGCGGGACAGTATGGCTGTGACGGCAAATCCTAGCCTTGGACTGCAAACATTTCCGGCCGTCGGCGCGCGCTCGGTTCAGCCGGCCTCCGCCCTTGCGGCTTCGAAGAGCGGCGTTAGCTCCTCGGCCCAGCGAGCCGCGGCAGCCTCGTCGGATGCGTCGGCGAGATATGCATCGACGACGTCAGCCGGCAACGTGCCGTGCACGAAGGGATGGGAGTGTACCCGGATCACCCAGGTGTTCTCGTCGGCATCCGGGTCGGTTCCTGGTGGCTTGCTCGATATGTTCCAGTAGCCGCCCCAGTCGCGGAACGTGTCCATGATCGCATCCCGGACTCGCTCTTTTTGGTCCTCCATCGTCGCTCCTCCGCTGAAGCTAGCAGGGCGTCACGTCGGCCGCGCGCTCTCGGCGACGGCGCTTGCCGCTTGCAGTCGTTCGCCGCGGCGGCGCCAGCGCACGCGCAAGCGGTGGCCGACAAGAGTCGCGGTGAACAGGAACGCCGTCGCAATGTGGAGCACGGCGATCCCCTTCAACCACCCTGGCGCGGTGATGATTTGAATCAGGTGGCCGCTCAGCACCATCGGCACGGTCACCAACGTCGTCACAATTCCACTTCGCAGTCCCGAGCGCAACCCCGTCTTTAAGTAGGGCCACGCGTGACGCGCCGCGATCATCCCCAGCGCGAAAATCAGGGCCGGCGCCACGAGGATGTGCGCCTTGAGGAACCACGGTTGCAGTGGGTGGTTGATCACCGCCCACGGATCGTCGGTCTGCATCAGGTACTTGGTGATGAAGAGACCGAGTCCCGTGATCGCCGTTGTCGCCGTGGTCAACCCCAGGGCCCACTTCTCGAAGCCGTTCACCGCGAACCTCCGGCCGGGATCGCCAGCGGCTCGATCACCTGGTGGAGCGCCAGGACACGTCGCGCCGCGCTGGTTACAGCTCGCGAAGTGAGTGTCGCGCCCGTCATGTTCACGATCGATCCCTTAACTTCCAGTTCGTCGGACAGTTGGCGACCGTCGAACTGATCGAGCCAGCTTTCGGGCACGATGTAGTCCGGAGGCTCCATGAACTTGAGAATCTCTATCCGCTCGACCTTCGAGTCAGGTGTCACCACGATCATCAGGACCTCGGGTAACGTGCGTACGCGGTGCGCGTCGAAGTAGGCGACGCCGAGCGGTCCGTCGCCGTTCGAGCCCACGTAATAGGTCACGACCCGCTGGTCGACTTCGACGCCTGAACCTGCCAACTCGCTCGCCCGTGCCACGTCCGACTCGTTCAGAAACGCTGTACGCCGCTCCACCGAGGCCGGCTCTGGAAAGGCCAACCGCAACGCGTCCTCCTGTGTCAGCCTGACCTGGGTCTGCGCCACACCAGGGAAGATGCCAATCAAGCCGAGCGCCCAGCACAGCGCGTACCTCTTCATCCTCAGAACATGTATCCGAGGTTCAAGTTGAACTGATTCACTCCGGTATTGGCTGCGTTCTTGCGAACCTGGTAATCGACTTTGACCGCCAGGTTCGGGATGGGCAGCCACGATGCCCCCAGTGTGAGTATCTGGCGATCCGTCGCGCCGCTGCGCGAGAAGCCCCCAGGCACCTTGTCCTGTGTGTCGATCTGTTCGTAACGGACGTAGGGATAAAGTTGGTGCTGGGTGCGCACACTACGGAGCACGTCATAGCCGCCCTCCAGGTACCAGCCGACCAGTCGCTCGCCGACTGACTGGTCGCCGGTGAAACCTTGCGCCGCGTTGAGGGCAGCCACGTCATCCACGGTGGAAAGCGCGACCAAGCCACGGAGCCAGACCCCGTGGGCCCGGTATTGAGCGTGTCCGTCGACAATCGTGGTGAGCGCACCGATGGTCGAGGTGCTGTCCACGGTGAGGGCACCCTGGCCAGAATTGCCGATGTAGAACGAGGCGCCGACAATGAGGCCCAGCACGCCCAGGTAATCGAGCCGGGCGACCCCAGCGTAGTCGTTGGCCAGCGCTTTCGAGCCCTTCTGGCGGCCACCGCGGAGGCCTGCGGCGTTGAAGCCGCCAGCGTCGAGACCGTTTACTATGTAGGCGCGGTAACCGAAGCCGCCGGCCGCGCCGAACAGACCCAACCCGTTCTCGCGCCAGGTGCTGGGGATGATGGCGCGCTCCGTCTCCGGTCGCTCCGTTCCCAGGTAGGTCGGCGGCTCGTGAAGCTCGTTCAGGAAGCCCATCGGGACTAACAGCAGGCCGCCGCGTCCGCCCAACGGCTGGGAGAACAGCCAGTCCAGGTAGGCGAATTCCAGCGACACCGTGCCGCTTTCACTTGTCGCTGCGTGCTCGATCTCGATTTCGGAGTTGAACAAGAATCGGTCGTTGAACTTGTAACCGACGTAGATGACCGCTCGTAGCGCGTCAGCCTGGTTGTCCACATCCGCCGGCGACCCGTCTTCCCGTTCACTGGCGAATCGCTCGAAAAGGAACTCGCCGTAACCTCCGATGGAAACGCCCTGCTGCACTCGATAGACTTTCGAAGCGGCCGGCCCGAGGCCGTAGACACCCGTGTCGGCCTGGGCCACGACCTCCTGCCCCAGCTTGAGCTCTTCGATCTCGCGCGTTATCGCCTCGATCTGAAGGCGCATCTCCGCGATCGCCGCGCTGTCGGCACTTGCCAACCGCTGCTGCAAGAGCTCGACCTGCCGCTCCAAATCTCGCAGCCGTTCCTCGACGCTTCGCTCCTGGCCCGACGCCGGCGACATGGAAAGCAACGTCGCCAGCACGATGCCGAATCCGACCCTACCCCATACTCCCGGTCTCATTTCTCTCGGCTTCCTGTTGGAGTCAGTGTTCGAGCCATGGCTCCATGGCCCGATTCCAAAACGAATCGATGGGGCCGTCATCTTCCACGAGGAAAAGCACACCGATGTCTTCGAAGGTCTCCGCCCACATCATTCCAGCCTCGGGGCCGATGACGAAGAGCGCTGTCGACAACAGATCGGCGACCATCGCATCCTCCGCTACCACCGTCACGCTGCCCCACGCCCGCACCGGCAGGCCCGTGCGCGGGTCGAGGATATGACCGTACCGTTCGCCGTCGATCTCTATGAACCGTTCAGATGTGGCACTCGTCGCCGCCGACACATCAGCCAGGCGAATCGCCACCGCTTCTTCCCGACGCCGCAACGGGTGGGCGACGCCCACGCGCCAGGCGGTGCCGTCCGCCGGCGAGCCTAACGCCTGCAGCTGGCCACCGAAGTCGAGGAGTGCTGACTCCACACCTTGCGCCCGCAGCGCTCCGGCCGCCGCGCGCAGCGCCGCGCCCTTTCCAAATCCGCCCGCCGTCATCCAGCCGCCCGTGACGCGGCGCGTCACCGTCCCCGCCTCCATGTCCAGCACGAACGCATGCCGTCCGCTCGCCGCCAACGCCCGCTGAAGATCTGGTTCACCCGGAATCCGACCCGATCCCCGCAGATCCCAAGCATCGATCAGCGCGCCAACCGCCGGCTCGAACGCTCCGTCGCTTCGCTGCGCCCAGGACCGCACCTCCGCCAACAGCCCCAGCAACTCGGCGGAGGCACGCACCGGTTCACCCGGCTCCGCCACGTTCAACCGCCCCAGCTCGCTGTCGTCCTGCCAACTACTGAGTACCGCCTCCAGCCTCCGCACTTCGGCGAACGCCGCCTCGATCGCGGCCGCCCCGGCCTCCGCGTCGGACGCTGCTATTGAGACCCGCAACCGAGTGCCCATCAGGTAGGCCTCCCGCTCCACGGCAATGCTGGGCGGCGTGCGGTCGGCTCGGCCAGGTCCGGCCAGGAGGGCCGGGAGGGCCAGGAAGGCTACTAGGATCGGTAGCGCTCGCTTCAGAACGGACTCCGGAGTCAGGAGTGGAAGTCGTGATCTATGCAACAATGAGGTTGAGATCCATTCTCAACAAGCGCACATATTAATAACCGGGTTTTGTTTCGTCAAGAGACGGGGCTACTGAAACCGGGTGGAACTCTCAAGTTGCATGGAATTCTCGAATAGGAATCGGGGAATCGGGGAATCGGGGAGTTAGGGAAGCCCGAGCACGACGCGCCTTCTTTATTCCCTTCTTCCCCGAATCCCCGATTCCCCGAATGCTATTCGAGAATTCCCGGTAGAAGCAGTCTCCCATAGAGTTGCCAGAGTCCGCCGCCCCGACCATTATGTGCCAGACCTACAATGCCCTCCCAGCCCCAGGGGCCGCACTCAAGGTACTTCTCAGGAGGTGCCGCAGCTTCTCCCAAAGAGATCGACCGGCTCACGGTCAACACAGCCGAGCCCAGGCTAATCCCCAGACCAGCCAGGAGGCCATACATGAGCGAAGGCAAGCTTTCTCGACGTGATTTCGTGAAGGTCGGCGCCGCCGGGACCGCAGGCCTATACGTCACCGCAGGCAAGGCCAGCGCCGCACAGGGCACGTCGTCCATGCCGGAACGTCCGTTTGGGCGGACCGGCTTCAACGTGCGGC
This sequence comes from Gemmatimonadota bacterium, assembly GCA_039589155.1. Lineage (GTDB taxonomy): Bacteria > Gemmatimonadota > Gemmatimonadetes > Palauibacterales > KS3-K002 > Kutchimonas. The sequence continues at coordinate 17,560 of JBDHHX010000005.1, forward strand.
TGTTCAGTCTTGGCGGGCAGGCCACGTTGGAGAAGTCGGGCACTCGCGACGAGTCGATCGCCATCATCAACACGGCGATCGACCGCGGCGTGAACTACATCGACACTGCGGCTGCCTACGGGCGAGGAATCAGTCAAACGTATATTGGCGAGGTGATGGCGACGCGACGAGATGAGGTCTTCCTCGCCACGAAGACGCACGATCGCACTCGGGACGGCTCGCTTCGCTTGCTGGAGGAAAGCCTACGGCTGCTGCAGACCGACCACCTCGACCTCTGGCAGCTTCACAACGTTCGTACCGATGAGCAGCTCGAGTTGATCTTCGGCGAGAACGGCGCGATTGAGGCACTTCAGCAAGCCCAGGAAGACGGCACAGTCGGCTTCCTCGGTATCACCGGCCATTACGATCCGGCAGTGCTGGCGACCGCCATCCAGCGGTTCGACTTCGATACCATACTCATGGCGCTCAACCCGGCGGACCCGCACTTTCTGCCCTTCCAAACGGAGCTGCTGCCGCTGGCCAACGAGAAGCAGATGGGCATCATCGCGATGAAGATCCCGGCGCGCGGGCGGCTGTTCCGCGAGGACGGACTGACGAGCATGCGAGACGCGCTCTCTTATGTTTTCACTCACCCGATCAGCACGGCGATAGTCGGTTGCGACGACGTCGCGCAACTGGAAGAGAACATCTCCATCGCTGAGAACTTTGAACCGCTGTCGGCGGAAGAGATGGCGCGGATCGAAAACCTGACGAATAGCTACGCGATGGACGCGGCGTTCTTCAAGAAGGGCGGCGCGGGCTTCGGCCGTCGCGGCATGGACGACCAGCAAACCGACTGAGCGGACGCACGGAGAGTGCCGGCACGGCACGTGGGTGACGGGTATCGAAGAGGGGGATTATTAGAATCATGAGCGAGATTGCACGCGGGTCCGAGGATCTCAACCCGTTCCACATCGCACAGCAGCAGTTCGACTACGCGGCTCGCTACTTACCTGACCTGGACCGCGGCCTGGCAAAGTTCCTCAAGCAGCCGAGGCAGATGACCGCCGTTCAGTTCCCGATCGAGACGGCGGAGGGCGAGGTCAAGAACTACAAGGGCTTTCGCTGCGTACACAACCGCGCCCGTGGTCCGGGCAAGGGCGGAATCCGCTACCACCCGGATGTGACCGCGGACGAGGTACGTGCGTTGGCATCGTGGATGACGTGGAAGTGCGCGGTCATGGACGTCCCGTTCGGCGGCGCCAAGGGCGGCGTGATCTGTGACCCGAAGATTCGCACAAAGGACGACCTAAAAAGAATCACGCGGCGCTTCATCTCCGAGTTGGGTGACAGGATTGGACCGTTCACCGACGTTCCGGCCCCGGATGTGAACACCAACGCCGAGACGATGGCGTGGATCTACGACACCTACGACATGATGCACCGGGGCAAGAACAACCTGGGCGTCGTGACGGGTAAGCCGGTGGACATTGGTGGCTCGCTGGGTCGCAACGAAGCGACCTCGCGCGGGTGTCTGTTCTGCACGCAGCGTGCCCTGTCCAAAGGTCTAGTCCCGGGGCTGAACACCGTGATGGGTGCCCGGGTCGTGGTCCAGGGCTTCGGCAACGCCGGCGCTATCGCGGCGCAGCTCTACCACGCCGAGGGTGCGAAGATCATAGCCGTCAGCGACTCGCGTGGCGGTATTCACAACCCGGACGGTATCAACCCAGACGCTGCTATCGCACACAAGGCAGAGACGAGCAGCGTCGTCGGCCTAAAGGGAAGCAACAAGGTCACCAACGCCGAGTTGCTGGAGATCGAGTGCGACATTCTGATCCCGGCGGCGCTAGAGAACGTGATTCGCGGCGACAACGCGTCGAAGATAAAGGCGCGGATCATCGCAGAGGCGGCCAACGGCCCGACGACGCCGGAGGCCGACAAGATCCTGTTCGGGCGCGGCATTCCGGTGCTGCCCGACATCCTGGCCAACGCCGGCGGCGTCACGGTGAGTTACTACGAGTGGGTGCAGAACAACTACTACGAGCAGTGGGATGAAGACACGGTAAACCTGAAGCTGCACGTCAAGATGGAGCGCGCCACTGATGCCGTGATAGCGAAGCAGAAGCAGCTCAATACATCCTTGGATACGCTCAACGACCAGCGCCGCCAGCAGGGGTTGGCCGCCGACCTGGAGCCCGTCGATCTTCGCACCACGGCCTATATACTCGCGATTAGCCGCGTGGCCAGAGTTACCCTCGAGCGGGGAATCTGGCCGTAACCCTCAGCGGCCAGCGCCGGCGCGCAGAGCGGCAGCCGCGCCGGCGTAGGCCAGGGCCGCAACCAGCAACAGCACACGCGAACCCGCCTCCAGCGCTATAAGTGCCGCCAGCGGCGTCGCTGCCACCGAGGCGAATCCATTCGTCGCCCAGGCCCAAGCCGCTCTCGCCCCATCATTCCCTGCCAGGTCACGCAATCCGAGAGGGAACAGCGCTCCCATCAGGAGAGCGAGTGGAGCCAGAAGCAGTGTTGCCGCCGTGACGCGAACCGCCAGCGCTGCCGGCTGCAGTGCCTGGGCGAGGCTCAGCAATACCAGTGCGTAGAGCGTCAAAGCGCCGGCCAGCGCCAGGGCGATCCGCCAGGCGCTACGCGGCGGACGGCTGTCGGACCACGCGCTTCCAATACCCGAAAACACCAGCAAAGCGACCAGAACGGCGGCTACTGCGTACACCGGATGACCAAGCAGCAGCGTCAACTGTTGGATGGCCGCGATCTCGGCCGTCATGAAAGCGAGCCCGATGGCCGAGAAGTAGAGGACGATTCGCCCGAGGCCCGGCGCCGAGGCGGCGCTCGACCGCAGCGCCACGGGAACGATCAGCAGCAGCAAGGCTAGCACACAGCTCTGTGCGAACGTGGCGAGCAGCGCCACTAAGCCCCACTCGGCGAAGGGCAACGCGCTGCCTCGGTCACTGCTGAGAAAGAGACCCAGCGAGCCGGCTCTGAGGAAGTGATGGGGGTAGGGCCTGGCATCGGTGACCGGGCCCACGTCGAACGGATAACCGTCGACGAAGCGACGCGCTGCCTCGCCGCCACCGACGGCCGCCGCGGCGGCGCGGTAGAGGACCGGATCATCCAGAATGTTGAATCCCTGGCCCGGCGCCTCGATGCCCGGGTACCAGTCGAGATCGAACCGTCTCTGCCGCGCCCAGTCCATTAGCGCGTGGACCTCTGTCGCCCTGAACCCCGAGGGCTTCACCAGAACCGTGACCGTCGCCCAGCTCCGCACGATGATCAGCTGGTCGATGGGATTCGCGGGCGCGATCTGTCTCAAGGCTTCGTAGGCTGTCAGTATGACGCGCAGGCTCTCCCGCGGCGGAAGCGTCAGCCAGCGGGTGACCGATAACACACCTTCGTCGCTCAAGGTTTCGAGATAACCGACATACGCTTCCACGGTGTGCATGAAATCTTCGTTGAGCGCGTGGACGCCTCCGGCGGACGCCCCGAACCCGCGGCCGGGTCCCAACGTGATGAGATCGAACCGCTCGCGGGTCGCTGCAACGAAGCGGCGCGCATCTCCAACAGTCCAGCGCACGTCGGCGGCGGCGTCCACGCCCGTTCGAGCCAGCCTGACGAGCTCCGGATGCAACTCAACGGCTTGTACGCGGCGCGCACCCTGCGACACCGCATGGCGGACGTCGGTGCCGCCACCAGAACCCAGCACCAGAACGTCGCGCCTGCCGCCGAGAGCGAAAGGTGCAGCGGAGGGCAGCCAGTCGAGAATCTCGGGCTCCGTCGCTGCTGTGCGCGCGCTGACTGCGCCGGCAGTTTCGCCGTCGACGAATACGGCCGTTTGCCGCGGGAACTCTCCGCGGTACGACAGCGACAGGCCAGGCGCATGCCTGAACGCCGGCGCCTCGACCGCCACGACCCAACCGACGGGGCTGGTCCGTTCGGCGACGCGCCGCGCGTCCGGAAACGCTTCCACCTGCGGCAGCCCCTTGTAGGGTGTCACGGTGATACGCCAGGGAGGTCTGGCGACAGCGGCCACCGCCAGTACGACGGTAAGCACCGCCACCAGGCTCGCCGCCCTGCCCCGCCCAACCCTAACCGCGGCCATGGCAGCTAACGACGCGACGGCGACAGGGGCAGCCAGGGCCCGGGCCGGGAAGAAGACCCACAGTATCGCGATGGCCAGCGCCGCGCCGACGCCGGCGCCGACGAAGCTCGCGCCATAGAGCCGGCCAACACGCCGCGGTTCGAGAACCAACGAGAGCAGGATGGCCAGGGCGCCGGTCGCAAACGGCACGGCGAGCAACAGATAGATGACCGCAAGGCGCATCCAACTGCGAGGATCCCAGGCCAGTTGAGTCGCGTCCAGCGGGACCCGGTGCACCAGGGTCGCGCTCGCCAGCAGCGCCACCGGTGTCAGCACCGCCGCCCACGCGAACCACTGTTCCGCTCGTTCAAAGCCGGGCCGTGCAAGGGCGAGGAACGTTCCGCTGGCGCCGAAGCCGAGCATGGCGACGCCGATGGCCATATAGGCGAAGTGATGGAAATGCTCGATTCCGAAGATTCGTACGAGAAGGATTTCGTAGGCTACGGTGCTTGCCGAAACCAGGCCGACGGCCAGCGGTCGCCAGTAACCACCCACAAGGCTCAGCGCAGGCCTTCCAGCATCGGGACGAACCGAACGGGCAGCAGGTTGCGCGTCGTTACTTCACCGCGCTCGTCCTTTTCAACCAGAATCAGGTTCTGGACCCCGTACACGCTGCCTACCGGGATTACCATTCGACCGCCCGGCTTGAGCTGGTCGACCAGCGCGGGAGGAATGTGGCCGGCCGCCGCCGTGACGATCACCGCGTCGAACGGCGCCGCTTCAACCCACCCATAGTGCCCGTCGGCGTGGCGGCCGGTCACGTTGTCGTAACCCAAGCGCTCGTGCCGCGCCCCGGCGCTCTGTGCCAGTGCGCCGAAGATCTCCACCGTGTAGACCTCGCAGCCTACCGCCGCCAGCACGGCCGCCTGGTACCCTGATCCGGTGCCGACTTCGAGCACATTCATCCCCGGACGCAGGTGCAGAATCTCCGTCATATAGGCCACGATATAGGGCTGAGAGATCGTTTGACCGTATCCGATCGGCAGCGGGTGATCGCCGTATGCCCGGTCTCGGTAGTGGTCCGGCACGAACTCGTGGCGTCGCACGGCGCGCATCGCGGCGAGCGTGCCAGGATCGCGGACGCCATAAGTCTCGATCAACTGGACCATCGCTTCGCGCTGCGTTCTGTGCTCGGGATCTTCTTCGCGTTGCTGCGCCGATGCACTGATGGCAGTCGTGAATAGAAAGGCAAGAGCGAGCGGACGGGCTCGAAGCAGTAGCATTTCGGCACCCTGGAAGTAGTCTACTACAACTTCCTACTCTACGAAGACGTGCGTCAAGTCCGTCTGCCCCGTTCTCTTCTCGAGGTCGGCGGCAAGTTGGTGTCGGGGTGCGCGTCGCTGGAGCTCCGCGTAGAACTCGCAGCGATCGATAACCTCGCCGGCCACTACCGATGCCATGATGATGACGTGGTAGGTCTCGAAGTCTATCAACCAGAGAAGCGGAGGCAATACGAGACCCAGAGCGGTGCGGGCGGCGCTGACGATGGGGCGGACTGGCTGCCGTTCGTTGATGAAGTGGAGCTTCCTCAAGACATAGAGCGCCAGCTTCGCGAAACCCGCCAGTGCGGCCAGCCAGGCAACGCCACTGAAGACACCGGTGAACAGAACGCCAGTCAACAGCACCGAGGCGCTATGAGCCAGCGGGTGCGATGTTCGTACCACTTTATAGACGTAGTCGGTGGACAGGAGCGCCAGCAGCCCGGCCAACGCGGCAAGCCACCCGAGACCGCTCTCCCCAGGCGATAGCCACAGGTAGGCGGTTGCCAGAGCGAAGAACGTGGACAGCGACGCCACTTCACGACTGAGCCACGAGCGGCGAAGGTTCAGGATGGCCCGGTAGGCCCGCGTCTTCTTCCCCAGGTGCAGCGTGGCGAGGCCCATGGTCACCGCAGTGCCGACGACGAAGGCGATCGGGTCGAGTGCGATCGATTCCAGGACGCGGCCGGCGAAAGCTGCCACCAGGGAGGCAGCCGACAGGGTGAAAACCGCCAACGACCACTCCGACCTGAGCGTAATGTCAGAGGGCGACGTCGTGTCCGGTGGCGGCACCGGTTCGGCGACTAGCGGCGCCGTCATCACCGGCAGGCTGCGACCCTTTCTCAACGGAACGATATCGATGTGCGGTCCCAAGCCGCTGGCGGGGAAGCCATCGATGTCGTTGGCGATCTCATCCTCCAGGATGTCGGCGAAGTCGAGGGCGCCGGTGGGGCAGAGTGCTGCGCAGGCCGGCTTCAACCCGTCTGCGAGCCGGTGGTTGCAGAAGGTGCATTTTCTCATCACGCCACGCCCGTCATCGAAGACGGGCGCGTCGTAGGGGCAGGCCCAAGAACAGTACTTGCACCCTATGCACTTGTCCTCATCAAGGATGACCGCGCCGGTGCGTCCATCCAGCGTGTAGGCAAGCGCCGGGCAGGCGTGCATGCAGGCGGGTTCCGAGCAGTGGTTGCAGGCCAGCGACAGGTGGAAGACCGGGGCGCCAGGGTCATGCCGCGGATTGAAGGTCTCTACGCGCCGCCAACTGCGGTCGGGCTCCAGCTGGTTCTCGATGCTGCAGGCCACCCGGCAGGCGTCGCAGCCGGTGCAGCGGTTGGGGTCGAAAACGAAGCTATTTGGCATCCCCGACCGCACTCACTTCGACCCGGTTCTCGTGGAATGCCGCGCCGTAGCCCATGTCGGTCTCCCGCGCTGCCGAGAGGAAATTGACCGTACCGCCTTCGCTGATCCACCAACCGTTTGTGACGCACACGCATCCCTGTTTGAGTCCGTTGTCCAGCTGAGCTTCGAGCTCGATGCTACCCCGCTGGTTGAACACGCGGACCCGGTCGCCGTCACCAATGCCGCGGCCGCGCGCATCGTCGGGGTGCATGACCGCCAGCGGTTTGTCGCCGAACTGGCTGATCATCTTCAGGTTGTTGAACTGCGAATGGATGCGGTTCTTCGTGTTCGGCGTCAGCATGTGCAACGGGAAGACCGCCGGATCTGAGGCCTGGCCGCTGCGGATCGATTCGGCCGGCTCGCTGTAGCGCGGGAGCGAGTCTAGCCCCCAGCGATCCGTGGCTTCCGCCGAGACAAGCTCGATCTTTCCGGATGGCGTGGGGAAGACGAGATCGGAATACGCCACCTCTTCGCTGCCCGGCGTCAGCACGGGCCCCTGCTTCAACCGCTCGAGGGTGAGTTCGGGGTAGGGCTCCATCTCCCGCTCGAGGAAGGCGTCCACCTCCGCGTCGGATGAAGGGAAGATCGCCGGGTCGGCGGCCTCGCGTACCGCCAGCCGTTCCGCCAGTAGCTTATAAACCTCCGACTCGGGCTTCACCGCGCCCGGCGGCTCGATCACCTTCTGCTTGAGCTGGATGTAGTGGTGCCAGTAGGCGCCAATGACGTCCGACTGTTCGAACATCGTCTTGGCCGGAAGTACGATGTCGGCCTCTCGCGCCGTGTCGGTCATGAACTGCTCCACCACGACCCGGAAGTCCAGGGCCCGGAAAGCTTCCAGCACCGTGTGGGTCTCCGGGTTCTGGGTCACCGGGTTCCCCCGCTCGACCCAGGCCATGCGCAGCGGCGGATCACGCTGGGCCAACATGTCCGGTCCCAGGCGTGCCGTGGATACGGAGACCCGAACCACGCCATCCGGTTCTTCGGGCGGATAGAAGGCGAACGGATCCTTGACCTTCTCGAAGATGTGGCTCTGCAGGTTGGCGTAGACCCAGCCGGCGCCGGGAGCGCCGATGTTGCCCGTGATCGCCAGCAGCGCCAGCATCGCCCGCATCGTCTGCCCGCTGTTGGCAAACCTCTGCATGCCGTAGCCGGGGCTGATGGTGATCGGCGCTATCGTCGCGAAGTATTCCGCCAGTTCCTGGATGTAACGCGCCGGTACGTCGGTGACGTCCGCCGCCCATTCCGGCGTGTACTCCTCCACCATCTCCGCAAACTCGGGGTAGCCGACGACGTGCCGCTCGATGAAGCCGTGATCGACTCGGTCGTCCTTCGCCAGCAGGTGCGCCACGGCCAGAGCCAGCGCGCCGTCGGTTCCCGGCCGCGGCTGTATCAGCAACGACGCCCGCTCCGCCGTCTCCGTCCGCCGCGGGTCGATAACGACGAGCTTTCCGCCTTCGGCCAGCGCCTGGTCGACGAAGACCATCTGGTGGATGTTCGTCTCCGCCGCGTTCTTCCCCCAGAGCACGATCAACCGTGCTTCCGCGATGTCCCAGGGCACGCTGTGCTTGTTGTCGCCCAACGTCAGGCGCGTCGCCTCGAGGCCCGCCGGCCAGCACAGATCTCCGTAGGTTGCGGTGATGCCGCCGTATCGCCGCCAGAAACTGCGGCCGACGGTGTTCATTATCCCCTTTGTTCCGCTGGCGCTGTAATAGAACACGCTTTGCGGTCCGGGGTCGGCCTTCAGCTCTCGCAGCTTCTCGGCGATGGTGCCCAGCGCCTCGTCCCACGAAATACGCTCGAAATCGCCGCCCGCTCGACGCCGCATCGGATACAGGACCCTGTCCGGCGAGTGGACCCGCTCGACGTAGGAGAGCCCCTTCAGGCACGCACCGCCCGGCGTCGCCCGATTGTCCTCGTGCGGCTCGATCCGGCGCAGACGTCCGTCCTCGACGTGCACGCGGAAGGCGCAGGTCGAGTAGCAGTTTCTTGGGCAGGCGGTGGTGTAGATGGCCATTCAGTAGGAGTGGCTTGTTTGTTGTGCGGTGGTACGGTGGTACGGTAGTGCGGTGGTTCTCACATGAGGGTCTTTGTCCGTGACCTCACCACCGTACCACTTACCACCGCACCACCGAACCACTAGGCGATCTGCCTCAACACGAAGTGCAGAATACCACCGTTCCGGTAATACTCGAACTCCTGGGGCGTGTCGATGCGGACGGTGGCGTCGAACTCGATCTTCGAGCCGTCGGGCGTCGTAGCGGTGACCCGGACCTGGCTCTTGCCCTCCGGGCTCTCGATATCGAAGGTCTCCTCGCCGGTGAGTCCGAGGGACTCGGCGCTGGCACCCTTCGGGAACTCGAGCGGCAGCACGCCCATGCCGATCAGATTGCTGCGGTGGATGCGCTCGTAGCTCTCGGCGATCACCGCGCGGATACCCAGGAGACGAGTCCCCTTCGCCGCCCAGTCACGGGACGAGCCCGAGCCGTACTCCTTTCCGGCCAGCGCGACGAGCGGAACGCCTTCCTCCTGGTAGAGCATGGCGGCATCGTAGATCGATGTCTGCTTGCCGCCCGGAATGTGGCGCGTGAGGCCGCCCTCCACTCCCGGAACCAGTTTGTTGCGGAGGCGGACGTTGGCGAAAGTACCGCGCATCATTACTTCGTGGTTGCCACGCCGCGATCCGTAGGAGTTGAAGTCCTTAGGCACGACACCGTGTTCGATCAGATAGCGCCCGGCGGGGCTGTCCTTCTTGATGGCACCGGCCGGCGAGATGTGGTCGGTCGTGACGGAGTCACCCAGGTAGACCAGCACCCGGGCGCTGGAGATCGCCTCGACCGGCGGCACTTCCGCTGTGAGGCCCTCGAAGAACGGTGGGTGTTTCACATAGGTCGAGCCCGGGTCCCAGGAATAGAGGTCTCCCTTGGGCACGGGCATCGACTTCCACTGTTCGCTGCCCTCGAAGACGCCAGCATACGTGTCGCGGAACATGCCGGACTGCAGTGCCTCCTCCACCGTCTGACTGACCTCCCGTTGTGTCGGCCAGATGTCCTTGAGAAAGACCGGCTGTCCATCGCTGCCGAAGCCGAGCGGCTCGCTGTAGAGGTCGATGTCCATCCGACCGGCGAGGGCATAGGCGACCACGAGCGGGGGCGACGCCAGGTAGTTGGCACGAATCTCGGCGTGCACGCGACCCTCGAAGTTGCGGTTCCCCGAGAGCACCGAGACCGCGACCAGCTCGCCTTCCTGGATGGCGCCGGAGATCTCCGGGTCGAGCGGCCCGCTGTTGCCGATGCAGGTGGTGCACCCGTAGCCAACGACATGGAAGCGAAGCTTTTCCAGGTACGGCAGCAACCCGGCCTTCGTCAGATAGTCGGTCACGACCTTGGAACCCGGAGCCAGGCTCGTCTTCACCCACGGTTTGCTCTCGAGCCCGCGCTCGACCGCCTTCTTGGCTACGAGGCCAGCGGCAACCAACACTGACGGGTTCGATGTGTTGGTGCAGCTCGTGATCGCAGCGATGACGACAGATCCATGATTGAGCTCGAAGCTGTCGCCGTTCCTGGCGACCGCCACAGCGCTACCGGAGATGAGCTTATCAGCATCGTGACCGTCGGCCTTCGGCGCCAGCGACGGCAGCACCCGCATGAAGTCGGACTTGGAACGCGTGAGAGAAACCCGGTCGTGCGGCCGTTTCGGCCCGGCCAAGCTCGGCTCCACGCTGCCGAGATCGAGCTGCAGCGTGTCGCTGTATTCGGCCTCGGGACTGTCAGCTGTGTGGAAGAGCCCCTGCTCCTTCATGTAGGCCTCGACCAGCGCGACCTGCTCCTCGTTGCGGCCGCTGAAGCGCAGGTAGCGGAGCGACTCGGCGTCGACGGGGAAGATGGCGCAAGTGGAGCCCATTTCCGGCGACATGTTGCTGATCGTGGCGCGATCCGCCAGCGGCAGCTTGGCCAGGCCCTGGCCGTAGAACTCGACGAACTTTCCGACCACGCCCTTCTCCCGGAGCATCTGGGTCACGGTGAGCACGAGATCGGTTGCGGTTGCGCCCTCCGGCAGCTGGCCGGTGAGCTTGAAGCCGACGACCTGAGGAATGAGCATGGTGATGGGCTGGCCGAGCATCGCCGCTTCCGCCTCGATACCACCGACGCCCCAGCCCAGCACGCCGATTCCGTTGATCATCGTGGTGTGAGAGTCGGTGCCCACCAACGTGTCGGGATAGGCCCAGCCGTCCTCGTTCGTCATCACGACCCGGGCCAGGTACTCGAGGTTCACCTGGTGAACGATACCTGTCTCCGGTGGCACGACGCGGAAGTTCTTGAACGCCTCCTGGCCCCAGCGTAGGAACCCATAACGCTCGCGGTTGCGCTCGAACTCGATCTCCGAGTTGATGCGGAGAGCGTCCGGCGTGCCATACGCGTCCACCTGGACCGAGTGATCGATCACCAGCTCCGCCGGCTGCAGCGGATTAATCACACCGGGGTCACCGCCCAGCGCCCGGACCGCTTCGCGCATGGCCGCCAGGTCCACCACCGCCGGCACGCCGGTGAAGTCCTGAAGCAGAACACGGGCGGGTCGGTAGGCGATCTCGGTGGCCGGTTCGGCCTTCGCACCCCAGCGGGTCAGCGCCTCGATATCGGCGGCGGGCACCGTAGCGCCGTCCTCGTGGCGCAGTAGGTTCTCCAGCAGGATCCGCAACGCGAAAGGCAGTCGCGCCACATCGAGACCCGCTTTCTCGAGCGCCTCGAGCCGGGCGATCCGGTAGGACTTCCCTCCCACATCCAGGGTGCCGTGACTGGCGAATGTATCGGCCATGACGAATGGGTCCTCTCATCTGACTGTTGTGGTGCCACTTTCTAAACTCTCGCCAGCGCGGAAGGTTTCGTCAATGGCGCCAGTCGAGTAGGCCCCGCCACAATAAAAACACGCGGGCGGCCCGAGGGCCGCCCGCGCTTTACTCTCCCTAGCCTCTTCGAGACTAGCTGACGAAGAAACCGCCCGTCGTCGCCAGCGCGAAGAAGAACAGCTCGTCGAGGGCGATGAACAAATCGTCCAGAACGAACAGCACCTCGAACAGCGCGATCAGGTCGGCCTCGGAGAGCGGGCTGCCCTCACTGAGCACCAGGTCGACCTGGAAGTCAGTGCCCTGGAACTCAGCGACCTGCTCGCCGTTGAACCAGATGCCGCTGTTGGCCTCGACGTTGCCCGTTTGCTCGTTGAGTCCGAGCACCAGCTCGAGGTCGGCGCCGGACTGCGCATCGGTGACCTGGATCGTCGTGCTGACGATGGCCGCGTCGTAGTCCTGGTCAAAGAGGATGCTGACCGGACCCAGGTCCACGTCGAACGAATTGGAGAAGGTCGTCGAGGTCCCCGACGCGTTCCAATCGAAGTTGAGCTGGTCGGCGCCATTACCGACGGAGCCCATCATGTCGATGTTGAACGTGTTGGCCGAGGAGTTGAACGTTCCGGTCAAGCCGTAGTCGAGGAGCGTGGCTCCACCGACGTTGGCCATGATATCGACATCGATGTTCGGCTCGGAACTCAAGTCGATGATGTCGATGTAGCCGATGTCCTCCAGCGGGTCGACCGGCAGGAACGTGCCCGAGTCGATCGTGTACAGCCGGAAGCGGATACCGTTGTCAGGCGCGCCACCGTCGTCGTTGGGATCGCCGATGTACCCCGACTGTTGGACATCCCAGATGCAGGTCACACCGAGCAGACCTGCCGGAATGTTCCGCTCGTAGATCGTGCCGCCATCGCCCTCGCGGAAACTACTAATGAGAGCGTCGTGGACGCGCACCGCGGTACGACCGGAGCGCCAGCCGTCGCCCTCGACGAGGCCGAACGGTACGATGTTGGGACTACCGGTAATCGAGGAAATGAAACCACCGAGTCCCTCGAGCGAGTTCAGCGCCTCGTTGTCATCGAAGAACTCGGTTACTACGTCGTCGACGACGTCGGCGGTCTGGCCAGCGATCTCGGCCGGGTCGCCGCCACCGCTGGGATCATCCTCACAAGCGGCGAAGACGGACATCATCGCCACCAGAGCCATGATACCTGTGAACTTGAAGAGCTTGGACATCCAGTCACCTCCTGGTCGCACGGTCCGCATGGCGGACCTGGTTGGGGCACTCACAATGAGTCTGGAGGGACGCGGCGGGACGTCCCGGTGACCGATACGGCTGGAATATAGCTGAATGACAAACGGCCCCTCTGGGCCGAAGACTCCAAGCTAAACAGATGTCGGAAAGGCGCAAGTCCGCGGGTGCCCGCCTACTCTCCAATCAGCGCGTAGTTCTCCGGGTGACACTGAGCGCATGCGCGCAGCATCTTCTCCCGCTCTGCGTCTCAGGCCTCCTGGGTCAGACGCGCCACGTCCGCCGGACGCCGGCGGCGCACGTCTCAGGCCTCGCTCGCGTAAACGCGCGCATCACGCCATCTTGAAGATCATCGACGAGACAAAGGAGGTCACGATGGCGGACCGCGTGAAGAAGGTGAACTACTGCTACGTGAAGGTGCCCAACAGGGCGGGTCAGGGTGCGAACATCCTCGGCGAGCTGAAGGACGCCGGCGTGGGTCTGCTGGTCTATTCCGGCTTCCCGATCAAAGGCGGTGCGCAGTTGGACATGGTGCCCGAGGATATGGCGGCTCTGAAGAAGGTGGCAAGAAAGAACGGGTGGAAGCTGTC
>JBDHHX010000006.1:0-29308 GCA_039589155.1 Gemmatimonadota bacterium
CGCCCCGCAAGCGTGCCTCCCTTTTGATCCACGCCGTCCTCGTGCGTGCGCTTTGTACCGCGACAGGTTCAGGCCTACTCCATATCTGACGCGATGGGGAGGGCGCGAATGGGACCACGAGCGGACATTGGAGCGCGACTGCCCGACCCCGATGGATGCCCGTCCGGCGCGATATGAAGCGAGGGTCCCATTCGCGCCCGACCGGACCCGCGATATGAGCCGAGGGTCCCATTCGCGCCCGACCGGACCCGCGATATGAGCCGAGGGCCCAATCGCGCCCGACCGAACGACGCCGAGAAGACATGATGCCTGCGCCGCACTCGCCGAATACCTCCGCGCTGGGTAGTTTGGCGAACCATGCAACGAGCCATATCTGTCTTCTGCGCGGTCGTCCTGACGGCGCTCTCGTTGCTGCCGCCGGCGGCGGTGGCGCAGGGCGGAGCGGTTGACCCGGATCACGGAGTCGTCGCTGTCGCCCGCGAGCTGCGCGGGCTGGGCAGCGTGAAGCGCGCTCTGGTGATAGGAGCGCACCCCGACGACGAAGACACGGCGTTGCTCACGGTTCTCGAGCGTGGACTGGGCGCCGACGCGGCTTACCTGTCCCTCAGTCGTGGGGAGGGCGGTCAGAACCTCATCGGACCCGAGTTGGGCATCGGCCTTGGGATTCTGCGGACCGAGGAGTTGATGGCGGCTCGTCGCCTAGACGGCGCCGATCAGTTCTTCACCCGGGCCTACGACTTCGGCTACTCGAAGTCGGCGGACGAGACCTTCCGTTACTGGCCGCGGGACTCGCTGCTTGCTGACGTTGTCTACATCGTGCGTCGCTTTCGGCCACAGGTCATCGTTTCGATCTTCAGCGGCACCCGGCGTGACGGACACGGCCAGCATCAGGTCGCCGGCATCATCGCCCGCGAGGCGTTCTACGCGGCCGGCGATCCGCAGCGCTTCCCCGAACAGCTGGACGCGGGCTTGGAGCCGTGGGCGCCTCAGAAGCTTTACCGCTCCACCCGGTTCGATACCGCGTCGGCGACGTTAACCGTGGAGACCGGCGCGCTCGACCTGCTCTATGGCCGCTCGTACCACCAGATCGCGATGGCCGGCCGTAGCCAGCACCGCTCGCAGGACATGGGCCGCATCGAAGCGCTCGGACCGCGCCGTACCACGATGGAGTTGGTCGAGAGCCGATCCGACGTGATGAAGACCGACGAGTCGTCGCTGTTCGAGGGGATCGATACCACGCTCATCGGCATGCTGCCGGCGATTCGCGACCGGACAACGCGAGCCTTGCTTGCCGAGTTGCTGACGGGTTACGAGGCGCACCTGAGAGATGCGCGCGCCGCACTCGGACGCTCAACCCCATCCGATCTCGTGGCTCACCTGGGCCTGGCCCTCGCCACGCTGCGTGAAGCGATAGAGGTCACGTCCGCGCCGGGTGGCGAGAGCGGATTCCTGCGTTTCGCTCTCGCCGTGGACGAGGCGAAGCTCGAGACCGCTATCGCGGAGGGCGCCGGCGTGATCGTGGAGGCGTTCGCCGATGACGATCTCGTCGTCCCGGGCCAGCAGTTGAGTGTCGAGGTGCAGGTGTGGAACGGCGGCGGCCGACCGGTCGACATCGAGAGCATCTCCCTGGCAACGCCGGCCGGTTGGGGCGTCGAGCCGCTGGACGCGGGCACGGCCCAGGTCGGTGCCGCCTCGTTGGCGCGCCTCCGCTTCCGGCTCACCGTGCCGGACTCTGCGAAACCGACTCGACCGTATTTCCTGCGCACGCCGGTCGACGGCGGTGTGTATGTCTGGCCGTTCGCTTCAGAAGAGCGGGGACGCGCGCGCAGTGCGCCGGTCGTGGAAGCCGAAGTCGACGTATCGATCGCGGGGCAAATCATCGGCCGAAAGGCGGAAGTCGTTTTCCGGTTCGCGGACCAGGCTCGCGGTGAAGTCCGTCGACCACTCTACGTCGTGCCTGCGCTTGGAGTCAGTGTCGTGCCCGGTGTTGCGATCCTCCCGTTGGGGCGTGCGGAAGGCCTCTCATTCCGTGTCGCGCTCCGAAGCGAGGCGGTCCCGGGTATGGATGGCCGGCTGTACATGGAGGCGCCGGACGGCTGGAGCGTCGAGCCGGCCGCCGCCCAATTCCAGGTCGGCGCGCCCGGCTCCACGGCGACCTACGACTTCCGCGTTTCGCCACCGGACGATGTTGCGGCCGGCGCGCACGTGCTGACCGCGGTAGCGCTGACCGCGGACGGCCGCCGCTACACATCGGGCTACTCGATCATCGATTACGAGCATGTGCGAAGGAACGTACTGTTCCACGAATCGGAGGCGCGGATAGAAGCGCTGGACGTCGCTGTGGACACGGGACTTCGCGTCGCCTACGTGCCCGGCGCCGGCGACGCCGTTGCCGAGGCCATAGCATCTCTCGACGTTGCCGTCGAAGTGTTGAACGAGGACGCCATTGCGGCGGGCGATCTCTCGGCGTACGACGTGATAGTCCTCGGGATCCGTGCTTACGAGACCAACGATGCGCTGGTAGCCAGCAACGGCCGTTACCTGGAGTGGGTGCGGGAAGGCGGAACGCTCATCGTCCAGTACCAGCAGTACCGCTATTTCAGAGGCGCGTTCGCTCCTTATCCGTTGGAGGCGCGACGACCCCACGACAGGGTGACCGATGAAACGGCGCCGGTGACGGTCCTGGCCCCCGATCACGCCCTGTTCACCCGGCCAAACGTCATCGGGTCCGACGACTTCAGCGGCTGGGTCCAGGAGCGCGGTCTGTATTTCGCTTCCGTGTGGGACGAACGCTACCAACCGCTACTGGAAATGGCTGACCCGGGCGAGGACGCAAAGAGGGGCGGAGTGCTGGTGGCGCGCCTGGGCGATGGCGTCTACGTCTATACCGGTCTGTCGCTGTTCCGGCAGTTGCCCGCTGGCGTGCCCGGCGCCTACCGGCTGCTGGCGAACCTGCTGAGCTTGCACTGAGATGACGAATCGTCGGCTGGCAGTCCTGGCGCTGGTGGCAGCGAGCGCACCACTAGTCTCGTGCGGCGAATCGCGGACCGTGCTGACCGTATACTCGCCGCACGGCAAAGAGCAGCTGGTGCTGTTCGAGGAGACGTTCGAGGCATCGCATCCGGGTGTGGACGTGCAATGGGTCGACATGGGATCGCAGGAAGTGCTGGACCGCGTTCGCTCCGAGCGGGCAAACCCGCAGGCCGATGTCTGGTACGGCGGCCCGGCTCTCTTCTTCGAGCGCGCCGCCGGCGAGGAACTGCTGGAGCCGTTCCGACCGGCCTGGGCCGATGCGATCCTGCCCGAGGCGCGTGGACGGGACGATCTCTACTACGGAGTCTACCTGACGCCGGCAGTGATCGCCTACAACAGTGATGCGGTAGCGGTCGATGAGGCGCCAAGCGACTGGGACGACGTGCTCGACCCGCGCTGGGCGGACAAGGTACTGATCCGCGACCCGCTGGCCAGCGGAACGATGCGAACGATTTTCGGCATGGTCATGTACCGTGGCATCGAGCAGACGGGTGATACAGCCGCCGGATACGATTGGCTGCGCCGACTCGATGCGCAGACTAAGGAATACGTCCTCAATCCAGCCTTGCTCTATCAGAAGCTGGCGCGGCAGGAAGGGCTGATCACGCTGTGGAACCTGCCCGACGTGCTTCGCGTGCAGGGCCGCAGCCACCTGGCCTACGTGTTGCCGGAAAGCGGTACGCCCGTGCTGGTTGACGGGATCGCGATCGTCCGGGGAACGAGACGGCCGGAGCTGGCGCGGTCCTTTGTCGATCACATCGGTTCCGTAGAGGGCCAGCTCCTTGCCGCGCGTCGTGCCTTCCGCAACATCACACGCACCGACATACCGGAAGACTCGCTACCCGATTGGCTGGTGCAAGTATCGGCGGAGCTGAGACCGATGGACGTCGACTGGGAGTTGCTGGAGACTCGGGGTCGCGAATGGATGCGGTACTGGGACTCCAACATCCGGGGCTCGAGCAAGCGTTGAGCGCTTTCCTCCATCTCGATCGCCTGAGTCGGGCGTTCGACGGCGCTGCCGCCGTCAGCGACCTCTCGCTGGAGATCGACGAGCACGAGATCGTCACCTTGCTGGGTCCGAGCGGCTGCGGCAAGACGACGACTCTGCGAATGGTCGCGGGTTTCGAGATGCCGGACTCGGGTCGTATCGCACTCGAGGGTCGTGACGTCACACGGGTCGCGCCGCAGCATCGCGGCTTCGGTATGGTGTTCCAGCACTACGCCCTCTTCCCGCACCTCGACGTCGGAGCAAACGTGGCCTTCGGCCTCGACGCCTCCGGCCTGACTCGCACCGAGATTCCTGGCCGCGTCGATAGCGCACTCGACCTGGTCGGCCTTCCCGGAACAGAGAGCCGCTCGGTGGGCTCGCTATCCGGCGGCCAACAACAGCGAGTCGCGCTGGCCCGGGCGTTAGCGCCGGAGCCGAAGGTGCTGCTGCTCGATGAACCGCTATCCAATCTGGACGCGACGCTACGGGAACGGACGCGGCGGGAGCTGCGAGCGCTGGTGAAGGAAATCGGCATAACCAGCATCTATGTCACTCATGACCAGGAAGAGGCGTTCGACCTCTCGGACCGGATCGCCGTGATGCGCGACGGCCGTCTCGATCAGGTGGGACCGGCGGAAGATCTCTACCACGGACCGGCGACGGAGTTCGTCGCCACGTTCCTCGGCCGTGCCGGCGCGGTGCAGGCGGTCGTTGAAGCGCGCGGGTCTTCGGGATCTTTGCGTTGCCGCACCCCCGCGGGCGCGATCTGGGACGCCCGGGCCTCCGAAGCGGCACCAGATGCTCCGGGTTCGGCGGTCAACTTGCTGGCCCGGCCGGAGGCGCTGGAGATGTGTGGCGCGGATGAGAGTGGGGCGATCGCAGGCGTGGTCAGCGATCGGAGATTCGCAGGCTCTGCCTACGTCTACTCGGTCAAGGTGGATGGCGGGGAGCTCGAGTTGCAGACGACCGGCGATGTCGCCCGGCACGGTGACTCGGTGGGCCTGCGCCCTGTTGCGGCACCAGCGGGTCTCTTCGCGTTCCCACGGCGGCCCGGCGGCGCGGGATGATCGGCCGGCGACTCAGCTGGCGAGGGCGGGCGCTGATCGTCTCGGTCTTCGCCCTGCTTCTTTGGGCGGTCGTCTACCCCAACTTCGTAGTCTTGGCCGAAAGCGTCAGCGGCGACGGCGGCGCTACTCTGCGAAACTACGCCGAGTTCTTCCGCACGTCGTCCGAGCTTTGGGCGCTGTGGTCGAGCTTCTGGATCTCGATTCTCACCGTACTGCTGTCGGCACTTATCGGCGTGCCCCTCGCTTTTCTCTTCGCCGGTTACGAGTTCCCCGGCCGGCGCGTGCTGGGAGCGCTTGCCGCCATGCCGGTTCTGCTGCCGCCGCTCGTCGGCGTCATCGCGATACTGTTTCTGTACGGTGAGAGCGGCATCGCGTCACGGTTCCTGCAGTCGATGCTCGGCCTCGAGTCGCCGCCCTGGCGCCTTCAGGGTCCGGGTGCGATCCTCGCCGTGCACGCCTACTCGATGTATGTCTACTTCTACCTGTTCACGCTCGCCGGCCTGGCCCGCATCGAGCCGGCCGTGTTCGAGGCCGCGGCATCACTCGGCGCCGGCCGCTTCCGAACACTCACTCGCGTCGCCCTACCACTGCTGACGCCGACGCTCGCCGGCGCGTCGTTGCTGACCTTCATGACTTCGATGGCGTCGTTCAGCGCACCGTACGTGTTGGGTGGCGGTTTCCGAGTGATGACGACGCAGATCTTCAACAGCAAGCTGCAGGGCGAGATGTCGATGGCGATGGTCGAGACAGTGATGCTGGCTGCTGTCGCGTTGCTGGTGCTCTGGCCGCTGTCGCGCTGGGAGGGCAGCCGTGAGTACGTGGCGCCGGGGAAGGGCACGCGGTCGGCCCGCGTACCGGTGAGATCACGTTGGGCCCGGTTTGGAATCGCGGCGGCCGCCGGAGTCGGCGTGCTCGTCCTCGTGCTGCCGCACCTCACGTTGGTACTGGTCTCGTTCGTGCCCGACGGCGCTTGGACGACCGAGACGCTGCCGCCGGCCTATACGTTCGAGAACTACGTACAGCTGGTCTCCGATCCGCGCACCTTTCGGCCCATCATCAATTCGTTGTTGATGGCCGGAGCCGCTACCGTCGCCGCCGTCGCGCTGGCGGTGGCCGTGGGCCAACTGGTCGTGCGCTGGCGCGTGCGAGGCCGCGCGCTACTCGAGGGAATGGTCATACTTCCCTGGGCGCTGCCGGGAACAGTCCTGGCCATCGCCCTCGCGACGACCTTCAGCGTCAATCAGCCCTGGGCGCTTCGTTGGGTGCTGGTGGGCACGCCCTGGATTCTCGTTCTGGCCTACACGGTTCGAGTGCTACCGCTCACCGGCCGGGCCGCCCTGGCCGGCTATCGCCAGCTCGACCCCAGCCTGGAAGAAGCGTCGGCCTCGCTGGGCGCCGGACCGTGGCGCACGCTGCGTCGGGTCACGCTTCCCGGTCTGCGACCCGCCATCATGGTGGGCGCCTCACTAGCCTTCGTCACCGGGCTGGGCGAGTTCGTGGCATCGATCATACTCTATACGCATCGCAGCCGGCCGATCTCAATCGAGATCCTCTCGCAGCTGCGCGACTTCGACCTGGGTGCGGCCGCTGCGTATGGGGTGCTTCTCATGGTGCTGGTGGCTGGCTCATTCCTGCTCGGCCAAAGGTGGCTGGGTGGGAGCTAGGTGGTGCGGTGGTGCGGTGGTGTGGTGGTGATGACGAAGAACGCCCGACAGTGAACCTGAGTATTCAAAGTTCAAAGTCGGGCGTTCTATGTTTAGAGGTTCAGCAGTGTCTTCGATGTTCGTTGTCCTTTGCTGGATGTTCAGTGTTCAACCACAACATCATCACCGCGAATCACCCCATATGTTGGTCCCGTTGATCTCCTTGTCACCGGCCTTCACGCCGCCGAATACGCCGGCGCCAAATGCGGCAGCGGTCAGCCCACCAATCAGCGGCAGGGCCGCCGCCAACGGAACAACTAGCAGCGCCGCCCCAGCCCCGGCGACCCACGGTGCCGCCTTCTTACGGGCCTTCGGAACGAAGCGCAGCTTACGAATCACGAATTTCTTAGTGTATTTGTAGCCGGCGTACGCGGCGCCGCCGGCAAGCAATAGCTCGATCATTTGTCCTTGTCCTCGGTTCGGTACCGGGCTCTTCTACCCGCTCTAAGCACCACTACGGCGGCACGGGGCGTCAAGATTCAGACGACTCAAGCAGGCCGGCATCCTCCAGTAGTTGGCGTGCCTGGGCCAGGTCTGGCTCCGCCACCAACAGGTCGACGCCCCTGACGACGGGGCCCTGGTGACCGGGCCCGAAGATGCCGACATCGTCAGCCAGTATCGAGTGCATGATCCCGTTCGACTCCAGGATGCTGGCAGCGTAACCCGCTTCCAGGCGGCTGGCGAAGGACGCGACTTTGGCCATCCCCATGAGTTTGCTCCGCTACTTGTTTTGCCCGTTCAACCTGGCCGGCGCCCGGGTTCGCCTTGAGGTCGCTGCGAAACCGGATATCTTCCTCGGCCTACTCAGGAATTGACGGTTAACATAGCTGCGAAGTGGCCACACGCCAGCGAAGCTGGCGGAACCATTTATTGACCTCAGCGCATCTAATAGCAGAATTCCAACAGTTCTGAGAAAGCCGCCCGAAGTGGCTGCCCCAACCAGAACCGGGAAACAGGAGCGAACTATGCGATACCCGGTAGTCCTCGTGGCAACTCTTGCCATCTTGTCCACGGCGTTCACACCCGTACAAGCCCAGGAGTCGAGTCAGCTAGCGGTACCGCCGGCCATGCTGGCGTCGGCCCGCGTCGATCCCGAGAACAGCGAAACGTCGCCGGCGATCATCGAGATCACCCGCGGCGACACCATCCTGTTCGAAGGCCTCCTTAGAGATCACGCCGGCGAGCGGGTCGAAGGTGCCCGATGGGGGATCTATCCTGTCCCCGAGGTTTTCGAGGTGAAGTCGATCAAGGACAGCATCGCCGACACCTACCGGCTGTGGGGCGTGGCGCCCGGCGAAGCCGAGCTCCGCGCGGTGCTTATCGTACCCGGCGAAGAGCAGCCCCAGATGCAGCCCCAGATGCAGCCGCTGTTCCGGATTACCGTGCGGGTGGCCGATTGGCCCGCGGCCCGGGTCGAGATCGACGACGCGGCGTTCGCGGCGTACGTCGGCAGCACGTTCAGTCTGGATGGGCACGTGATCACGACCCACGAGACCGAGCACGAGACGGCCGAGCTGGTCTGGTCGAGCTCGAACCCGGAGATCGCGTCGATCACACGGTCGGGCGTGGCTAGCTTCAAGAAACCTGGCCGGGCGGAGATTCGTGCCGAGGCGGAAGGTCTCAACGCGACGTACCAGGTCGAAGTCGTGGAAAGCCCTGTCGCCAGCATCGCCGTAGCGCCGTCCGCCGATGAGGTGCGTACCGGCGATGTGGTGGGGCTGGACGTGGCGGTGAGCGATCGCAGCGGTGGAACGGTAAACGACGCGCACGTCGCCTACTCGGTCAACGCCATCGATGGTCCGTCCGGCGGCGCGATCGTATATAGCGATGGCGCGTTCGTCGCCGAACAGCCCGGCATCTACCAGGTAATCGCCACGGCGACAGGCCAGGCCGCCTCCACTGTCATCAATGCAGCGCCCCGGGACGCCGAGCGCGCCGTCAACTTCATTTCACAGGGCCCGGTAGCGCACGTCACTACCAGTGACCTGTGGGTCTTCGAAGGTCGCGACGGTCGTGACTACGTCTATACCGGCACACACGCGGACGGCGGCGGCGAGCGTATGTTCGCCTGGGACGTCAGCGATGCCGAGATACCGCTGCTCACCGACTCCATCCTGGTCGACGCTCGCGTCGTCAACGACGTGAAGATCAACGATGATGCCACCATCGCGGTCATCACCCGGGAGGGTGCCAGCGACCGCAAGAACGGTATCGTCGTCCTCGACATTCAGGACCCGGCACACCCGGTGATCCTCTCGGAGCTCACTGACAGTCTGACGGCCGGCATCCACAACACCTGGTTCAACGGCGATGTGTTGTACGCCATCAATGACGGTACCGCCGCCGTGCACATCATCGATCTCGCCGACCCGGCGAACCCGCAGCACATCGGCCGCTGGGAATGGCGGCCCGGCGAGGAGAACAAGTACGTCCATGACGTGTGGGCCGAGGACGGACTCGCCTATCTGTCCTACTGGAACGATGGGTTGATCATCATCGACGTCGGCAACGGCATCATGGGCGGTACGCCGCGCGAGCCGAAGTTCGTCTCGCAATACAAGTACCCCATCGGCAACACCCACACCGCCTATCGTTCTGGCGACTACGTGTTCGTCGGCGACGAGATCTTCGGCTGCGAGGAGTGCACGAACGGTCCACGCGGCTACATCCACGTCGTCGATGTGCGCGACATCGAGAACCCACACGAAGTGGCCAGGTTCGAGGTGCCCGAGGCAGGGGCCCACAACATCTGGGTCGAGGACGGCGTCCTCTACGTCGCCTACTACCAGGGCGGACTGCGCGTCGTCGACGTGTCCGGCGAACTGCGCGGCGATCTCTACGCACAGGGTCGCCAGATCGCTCACTTCCACACGGCGGGCTCCGAGGGCGCGGCGATGCATCCCAACGCTCCATTGGCCTGGGGTCCGCAACCGCACAAGGGTTACATCTTCGTTTCGGACATGAACAGCGGCCTCTGGGTCGTGCAGCTCGAGCCGCCGAAGACGGCGGTCGTACCTTGAGGCTGGTGCGGTAGTGAGTGGTGCGGTGGTACGGTGGTAGTCAGCAGTTCCGCCGCACCACCGCACCACCGCACCACTAACCACCGTACCGTTCAGAAGGGAGACCACACTTTGAACGCGTTCCTGTCACTCGCCGTCGCCCTCATGCTCGCCATCGGCACCCCTCCCGCCGACTACTACGTCTATGTCGCCAACGAGTCGTCGGATATTGTCAGTCTCGTACGATTCGGGCCTGACGGGGCGGTCATTGTGAAGGACATCGAGGTCGGCATCATGCCGGCCGACATCGACGGCGCTCATGGGCTCAGCGTCGAGCCGGGCGGCGGACACTTCTACGTGACCATCGCACACGGGACGCCGTTCGGCAGGATCTGGAAGTTCAGAACGGGAGACGATGTTCTCGTAGACAGCGTCACGTTGGGGCGATTCCCGGCGACCATCGGGATCACACCGGATGCCTCGACGGCGTTCGTGGTCAACTTCAACCTGCATGGCGACCCGGTAACCTCCACAGTGTCGGCCGTGTTTCTACCCTCGATGTTCGAGCTCAACCGCATCGACGCCTGTGTTAGACCGCACGGCGCCCGTGTGAATCATGCCGGTAGCTTTGCGTACGCAGTCTGCGTCGGCGATGACCAGTTGTTGGAGGTCTCTGTCGAACGGCTGGCGGTCAGTCGTAGACTGTCGGTGCGACCCGGCAGCGAGCGGATCATCGATGGGCCCGAGAATCCAGCCACCGGCGAGCGTTGCGGTCCCACCTGGGTCGTGCCGTCAGACGACGACCGCGCCCTCTATGTCGCTTGTAATGCACACGGTGATATCTTGGAGATTGATGCCGGGACACTTGGCGTTACCCGCAGGTTCGCGGCCGGTAAGGGGCCGTACAACCTGGCGGCGACCCCGGATGGTCGCCTGCTTCTTGCCACTAATAAGGGCGAGCAGTCGGTCAGCATCTTTGACCTGCGCACAGCTGAAGAGGTCGCTCGTGTTTCTACGTCTCAGCCCATAACGCATGGTGTGGCGGTTTCGCCGGACAGCCGTTATGCGTTCGTCTCCAATGAAGCCATTGGATCGGTGAGAGGCACCGTAGACGTGATCGACCTGAGCACTCTTGAGCGGGTGGCGTCCGTGGCGGTCCATTACCAGCCCGGCGGTATCGACTTCTGGAAGATGGAGCCTTTGGGGAGGTAGCGATGGATCTGCTGAACCGGGCCGAGCTTCGCGCTCTGATGGACGAGCGCGATGTGCCTTGCATATCACTGTACCTACCGACGCATCGCACCGGAAAAGAGATCAAGCAGGATCCGATCCGCTTCAAGAACCTGTTGAAGCAGGCCGAGAAGCGATTGCGGAAGAACGGATTGCGGCGCGGAGAGGTAGAGGTAATCCTGGCCCCGGCCCAGCCGTTCCTCGACGATGATGACTTCTGGCAACACCAGGGCGATGGTCTCGCCGTCTTCATCTCGACGAAGACGTTCCGGTACTTCCGGCTGCCTTTCAAGTTTTCAGAGCTAGTAGTCATTACCGACCGGTTTCACGTCAAGCCGCTTCTGTCGTTGCTCAGCGTTGACGGTCGCTTCTATGTGCTCGCGCTGAGTCAGAACCAGGTTCGGCTGCTGCAGGGCACGCGACAGAGTGTTGGCGAGGTCAACCTGGACAGCGTACCGAAGAACCTGGCTGAGGCTTTGGGTATCGAGGAGCGGGAGCGGCAACTGCAGATGCACACGGCGTCGCGCGGCGGTTCGGCCATCTTTCACGGACACGGTTCATCGGGCGACGAATCGGAACACAAGAAGGATCTACTGCGATACTTCAAGGTGATCGACAAGGCACTGCAAGACCTGTTGTGCCTGGAGCAAGCGCCGGTTGTGCTTGCTGGCGTCGACTACCTGCAACCGATCTATCGCGAGGCGAACAGCTGCGCTCAGTTGCTGGACGAGGGGATCGACGGCAACCCTGAGCGGCTGTCCGACCGAGAGTTGCACGACCGGGCCTGGGCCCTGCTCGAGCCGCACTTCGCCAGGAAGCTGGAGCGAGCGGCTGGCCAGTATCACGAGTTGGCGGGAACGGGACGAACCTCCCACGATCTGGAGCAGATCATCCCGGCAGCTCACGGCGGTCGGGTGGACACGTTGTTCGTAGCGGTCGGGGTTCAGCAGTGGGGGGCGTACGATGCGGGCGTCAGCGAGGTGATTCTGCACGATGAGCGTGATCCGGGTGACCAGGACCTGCTCGACCTTGCCGCGGTGCAGACGCTTGTGCACCAGGGCCAGGTCTACGCGGTAGAGCCGGGCTACGTTCCGGCCGCTGCTGGCGACTCCTCAATCGCGGCGGTGTTCCGCTACTGACGCGCCGGCTCCACCTTCACTGCGCAGTATTTGTATTCCGGGATCTTGCCGAACGGGTCGAGAACATCGTTGGTCAGGATGTTCGCCGACGCCTCGCGGAAATGGAACGGCACAAAGACGTTGCCCCTCTGAACGCCCGTCGACTTCCGTGCCCTCAACGTGATCGTGCCACGACGAGTGCTCAGCGTCACCATGCCTCCTGCCGGTAGTCCGATCTCCGCCAGGTCCTCCGGGTTCAACTCGCAGATCGCTTCCGGCTCGATCGTGTCCAACGCCTTCGATCTGCGGGTCATCGTGCCGGTGTGCCAGTGCTCCAGCAGGCGGCCCGTGTTCAGGATGAAGGGGTACTCGGCGTCGGGCAGCTCGGCCGCGGGCCCGTGGTCCACGGGTACGAACTTGCCGCGGCCACTCGGCGTCGGGAAGCCATCACCGAAGAGCAACTGTATCCCATCGCTGTTCTGTGGGTCGGGGCATGGCCACAGCTTGCCGGTCGGCCTGAGGTTGTCATAGTCGAGTCCGCCGTAGCTGGGCGCGAGCGCGGTGAACTCGGCGAAGATTTCCTCGGCGCTCCCGTACGTCATCGGGTAACCCATGCGGGTGGAGATCTCGCAGACGAGCTCCCAATCGAGACGCGCCTGCCCGGGAGCGTTCAGCGTCTTTGGCCCGACCTGGACGCGGCGATCGGAGTTGGTGTAGGTGCCGTCTTTCTCGAAGAACGAAGTCGCCGGCAAGATGACATCGGCGAACTCTGCGGTTTCGGTCAAGAAGATGTCCTGAACGCAAAGGAACTCGAGGTTGGCCAGCGCCTTGCGCACCTTGTTGATGTTGGGATCCGAGAGGAACGGGTTCTCGCCCATCATGTACATGCCCTTGATGCTGCCCTCTAGCGCGCCGCCGATGATCTCGACTACGGTGAGTCCGGGCTGCGGATCGAGGGCCGCGCCCCATGCCTGCTCGAACTTCTGTTGTGCCTCCGGGCTCGCCACGCTCTGATAGTCGGGATAGACCATCGGGATGAGGCCGGCATCCGAAGCGCCCTGCACGTTGTTCTGTCCGCGCAGCGGGTGCAGGCCCGTGCCCGGCCGGCCGACGTTGCCGGTGAGCAGCGTCATCGAGATGAGGCAGCGAGCGTTGTCGGTCCCCGTCGAGTGCTGAGAGATGCCCATCCCCCAGAAGACGATTGCCGCTTCGGCGCGCCCGTAGATCCGTGCGACCTCACGGATCTTGGCGGCGCTCACGCCGCAGATCTTCTGCGCAGCTTCTGGTGAGTAACGCTTGACCCGTTCCCTCAGATCGTCATAGCCCTCGGTGAACTTCTCGATGTAAGCGTGATCGACGAGGTCCTCCTCGATCATCACGTTCATCATAGCGTTGTAGAGCGCCACGTCGGAGCCCGGCTCGATCTGGAGAAAGTGGTGTGCGTGCCGGGCGATCCCGGTCTCACGCGAATCGACCACGATCAGCGTCGTGCCGCTGGCCGCCGCGTCCTTGATGAAGGTCGCAGCAACCGGATGGTTTTCGGTGGTGTTGCTGCCGGCGACGATGGCGACGTCGGAGTTATGCACGTCGCTGAATACGTTGGTCACGGCGCCGGAGCCGATCGTCTCCAGCAGGGCAGCAACGGACGATGCATGGCAGAGACGGGTGCAGTGATCGACGTTGTTGGTGCCGAATGCGACGCGTACCAGCTTCTGGAAAAGGTAGGCTTCCTCGTTGCTGCACTTAGCCGAACCGAACCCGGCCAGCGCCGGCGGACCGTGGTCGTCCTTGATCGACTTGAGTCGCGAGGCGACCAGATCGAGTGCCTCCTCCCAGCTCGCCTCGCGGAAGGCGGGCATCACCTCGTCGTAGTCCACCAGGCCGCCGGGCTTCTTGCGACGCTCACCTTTCACATCGGAAGAGAGTGCACCCTTCGGGTAGTGCGCGTCCCGGCGGATGAGCGGTACGGTGAGACGCTGCGGGTGTTTCGCGTAGTCAAAGCCGAAGCGGCCTTTCACGCAGAGACGCGAATCGCTTGCCGGGCTGTCACGACCCTCGGCGTAGGCGACGGCGTTGTACTTCTCGTCCACGTAGTAGGTAATCGCACACCCGACACCGCAGTACGGGCAGACCGAGTCGACGGCCTTGAGATCCCGGTCACGCTCGATCGGCACAGTGATCGATTTCACGGTCAGCGCGCCGGTCGGGCAGACGGCGGCGCATTCGCCGCAGGCGACGCAGGTGCTCTGGCCCATCGCATCGTTCAGGTCGAACGAGATGCGCGACAGGTAGCCCTTACCGGTGCGACCGATTACGTCGTTGTGTTGGACCTCGTTGCAGGCCCGGATGCAGCGGTCACAGAGAATGCAGGCGGCATGGTCGACGGCGATCACAGGCGACGAATCGTCTTGCGGTCGGCCGTTTCCCGTCGGCAGCGCGATATCGGCCCGGTCGATGTCATACTCCTCCGCTAGCTCGAGCAGCATGTCGTCACCGGTCGTATCCTGTCGCGCCGATGTGGTCGGATAGTCGGAGAGCAACAGCTCGGTCAGCGTCTTGCGGCAGCGCTCCACTTTCTCGGAGCGCGTCTGCACGACCATCCCGTCAGTCGCCTCGCGCACGCAGGCGGCAGCCAGGACACGCTCGCCGACGTCAACGGCACACATGCGGCAGACGCCCACCGGCCGCAGGCGGTCGTCGTGGCAGAGGACGGGAATCTCGATCCCAGCCTCGCGCGCCGCGTCCCAGATAGTGGCGCCCGCTGGTACCGTCGTCGTGGTCCCGTCGATGGTCAGTGTAACTTCGGCCATGTCATGGTCCTTCTTGCTGCCGTGTAGTTTTGGTGACCGCTTACCGCTTACCGCTTACCGCTTACCGCTTACCGCTTACCGCTTACTTCCCGACCGCCCGCCGTGGGGATCGGCCGTCGAGCTCATCGCCCCAGTATTTCAGCGCCGAGACGATGGGATTAAGCGCTACCTGGCCCAGACCGCAAATCGATGTCTCGGCCAGAGTCAGCTCGAGGTCCGGCAGAGCCTCCAGGAGTCTGGCGGGGTCGCCGCCCGCCAGTACATCCTCTAACATCGAGACGACCTTCTCAGTGCCCGTACGGCAGGGCACGCACTTGCCACACGACTCGTTGCGGAAGAAGCGTACGACGTTGGTAGCCGCCTCGATCATGTCGACTTTGTCGTCGATAACCACGAGTGCAGCGGATCCCAACATGCTTCCGGCTTCCGCCACCGATTGGAAATCGATCTCGACGTCAACCTCTCCCGAGGGAAGGAAGTTGGAGCTGGCACCGCCCGGCGCGAACGCCTTCAGTCGGCTCCCTTTCTTGAGGCCGTTGGCCATTTCAATCAGTTCGAAGACCGTCGTGCCCATGGGGATCTCGAACACGGTAGGCGAGCGCACGCAGCCGGAGACGCCGATGAACTTGAGGCCGGAGTGTCCGCGGATGCCTTGTGACTTCCACCACTCCGGTCCGCGCTTCACTATGGCCGGGACCATGGCCAGCGTCTCGACGTTGTTGATCAGCGTCGGCCTACCCCACAGCCCTTTGTGTCCCGGGTACGGCGGCTTGTTGCGCGGCTCACCGCGCTTGTCTTCCAGTGCTTCGAGCAGCGCCGTCTCCTCGCCCAGGATGTAGCCGCCCGGCGATACGAAGATCTCGATGTCGAACGTTTCTCCCAGCACACCGGCTTCGCGCGCCGATCGAATCGCCTCCGACAGCGCCAACCGTTCCGGCTCATACTCGTGCCGGATGTAGATCCAACCCCGCGATGCGCCGGTGACCAGCGCGCCCAGGCACATCCCTTCGACCACGAGATGCGGCAACTGGGCCATGATAACCCGGTCCTTGAACGTGCCGGGCTCGCTCTCGTCTGCGTTGCAGATGACGTACTTGGGCTGCGCCGCCTCATTGCGCACCAGCTCCCACTTGAGACCGGTCGGAAAACCGGCGCCGCCCATTCCGCTCAGCCCGGCATCCTTCAGACGTGGGATGATCTCGGCCGCAGCAGCGTCTCTTCCGCGAGCCCGGAGTTCTTTGAAAACGGCATAGGGGTCCGACTCGGCTTCGTCACCGGCGTAGATGTCGATCTTCCAATCGCCGTTCGTCTCCGCTTGGGCGAATTCGAACACCATGCCGGGATCGCGCGCCAGCTCAACCACACGTTCCGCGTTCCCACCGCTGATCGGAACGCCATTTACCATGGCGGCCGGCGCTCCATCGCAGCGGCCCAGGCACGAGACCTCGTTTACTTCGATATCGGGGTCAGCGGCCAGCAGCTTGCGCACCTTCGAACAGAAGGCGCCGCCGCCGTTCAGGAAGCATGAGAGGTCACGACATACGTCGACCTCCGACTTCGGTGCCGGCGTCGTGCGGAAGTGCGGGTAGAACGAGACGACTTCCTCGATTCGGTAGAGAGGCACGCGGATCCGTTCGGCCAGTTCTCTCAGGTCCTCCTGGCGAAGGTATCCACGCTCGCTCTGCAACCGGTTAAGCTCGCCGATCAGATGCATTTCGGGCATCCCCCTGGATCAGGGATCGTTCGCGTCATCCTTCAGCCGGCGGCTTCCGCTCGTCGTGCGGATTCACGACGGCGACGAGTCGTTGCCCCGGGCGCGGCTCGGGTGGATCGATCACGGTGGATATCGTCAGTCTGTCGTTCGCGTCGATCAAGAACATAGGGATCGCATTGCTGTAGCGATCCATGAATGTTTGAAAATCGAATGTCTCGGTCAAATTCGTCGTCTTGACGACCGCGCCCGCATCGAAGCGGGCCGTGAGCCGCCAGTAGGTCGCCTTCTCGCCGAACAGGAATCGCCCCCGCAGATTGCGGGAAACGGCAGCGACGCCGCGGCCTCCACGTGGCTCGGGCGGCAGCTGGTAGACGTTGTCGTGCCCGAGCATCTCGCTGAAGTTCACCGCGGATAGCGAATTCACTTCGTCGTTAGCGGTGAAGGCGAGCAGCCTGCCAATTCCCTCGAGATCAATGTTGTCGAGGGTTGCCTCGGTGAGCGCGCTGCCGTAGTAGACGGGGAGACCTGCCATTCGTGCTTCCGCAATGTTGAAATAGTTCGTGTCCACCATCCTGACAGCGATGCCCTGGCGACCCAACTCGGCGGCGATCGACCGCGCCCACGGGTGTGCTCCCAAGAAGAGAACGCCCTGGGGATCCGGCTGTGCCAGGCCTAGCAGGCGCGCCAGCGGTGCTGCGCCCAATCCGTAGATAGCCACGGTTCCTACGATCACCATGAAGGTGATCGACACCAGCAATTCCCCTCCCTCGTAACCAGCGTGGGCAAGCTCGAGGGCGAAGATCGAGGAGACGGCGGCAGCAACGATCCCCCTTGGTGCGATGCAAGCGACGAACAAACGCTCGCGCCAGTTGAGCGCCGAACCGATGGTCGAGACGGCGACTGACGCTGGCCGCACCACCAGAATGAGTATGCCCACGAAGGCCAGCTCCGACATGGCGATGTCGGTCAGATCGCTCAGGCTCAAGCGCGCAGCCAGCAGGATGAACAGGCTCGAGATCAACAGAACGCGAAGGTTCTCCTTGAACTCGATGATGTGCTTGACGTCGACCCGCCGCTGGTTGGCCACTATCACGCCCATCAGGGTGACGGTCAGCAGGCCGCTCTCCTGTTGCAGCAGGTTCGAAGCCGCGAAAGCTGCCACCACCATCGTCAGGGCCAGCGGGCTCTGCAGGAAGTCGGGCACCCAGTCTCTGTCCAACAACAGGACAAGCAGGCCGGCGCCGGCCGCGGCGAGCGCGGCGCCAATGAACATCGTCTTCACCACGATCAACAGCACCGCGGTCGCTGCCGCTTCCAGCCCTACAGCCAGCGCCGCCTCGAAGGCGAGAACCGCCAGCACCGCCCCAATCGGGTCGATCAGGATGCCTTCCCACTTCAGCGTCGAGCCCACGCTGTGTGCCGGTCTCGCATGCCGAAGCAACGGGATGATCACTGTCGGCCCCGTCACCACGAGGATGGCGCCGAGCACCAGAGCGCCCGTCGGTTGGACGTCGAACAGCAGGTAGGCCGCGACTGCCGTCAGCGTCCAGGTGATCAACGCACCCACCGTCACCAGGTTGCGAACGACACCGCGAACCTCGCCCAATTCCTTCAACTGGAGGCTGGCACCGCCCTCGAACAGGATGATCGCAACGGAGATCGAGACGATGGGGAACAGCAAGTCGCCGAAGACGGCGTCGGGGTTCAGAAACCCGCTGATCGGACCGACGGCGAACCCGACCAGCAGCAGTACGAGGATCGATGGCAGATGGAGGCGCCACGACACCCACACGGCGGCGATACCGAGCGTGATGATACTCGCAAGCGCTATGAGCAGGTTGTCGGCCACGTGGCTAGGCCTCAGCCCACCATCTCGATGCTGTCCGCCGGACTCGCCGGCATCGTATCCGGCACAGTATCCGGCATCGCCGGCTCGCTAACGGTCGGCTCCGCCGGTGACTCCGCTTCCGGTTGAGCTTCAGGCTCCTGCGGCTCCTGCGCGACCGCTTCCGGATCCGGCTTCGCCACGCGGATGATTTCTGGGTTCTGCATGAACGGCTGGTAGCCTGGAACGTCGAGCGCGACCGTGTCGCCTTCCTCGACCAGCAGGTTGATCTCGTCGACCCGCTTCTTGAACGTGGCGAGGATGGCGCCGGCCCGGGTGGAGATGGTCAGCAGCAGCCGCTCGTCTTCCGTCTGCTTCGCTGTCACCGGCCCTTCGAGCACCTCGTACTTACCACGCACGGCCTCCGGTAGACGGCGGCCCAATAGCGGCTGGGCGACGAAGGCTGCGACGAGGCCGACGACCAGCCCCACGACAAAGGCTATCAGGACACCGCGGCCGCCCTTCGTGCCGCCCTCCGGGAACTCGCTCTCTTGCATGGCCATTTACCTTGTCGTATCAGACGATGGGCCAGGGCCACCGTCCCTGGTCCCGCCGCGATAATAGACAAACGGGACCATTGTGTGCTAGCTCCAGGTGCTGACGAGAAAAAGACTGCTTGGTACGGCCTGCCAGCGGACGAAGTGCTGGACCGGCTCGATGCGTCCGCGGAGGGATTGAGCGAGGCGGAGGCGTCGGCGCGGCTGGAGCGCTATGGCCCGAACGCGCTCGAGCTGGGCAAGCCGGTTTCCGCCTGGAAGATCCTTCTCGACCAATTGAAGAGCCTCGTCGTCTTGCTGTTGATCGCTGCATTCGCGGTGGCTCTCGCGATCGGCGATGTGGCGGAGGCGGCGGCGGTTGGTGCTGTGCTTCTCATCAACACGGCGATCGGCTTCTGGACCGAGTGGCGGGCGCGGCTGGCGATGGATGCGCTTCGTAAGCTCCAGGTCCAGGAGGCTATGGTGGTTCGAGCGGGCGCCAGCCGGCTGATCGACGCCATCGAGCTGGTGCCGGGTGACGTCGTTGCCCTCGAGGCGGGCGTCTCCGTTCCTGCCGACGCTCGCGTGTTTGCGGCGACCGAGCTGACGGTAAACGAGGCGCCGTTCACCGGCGAGTCGATGCCGGTGCTCAAGAGCTCGGACCCCGACGTCGCGGAGAACGGCGGCGCGGTACCCTTGGCCGAGCGGGCGTCGATGGTTCACAAGGGCACCCTGGTCACCAGCGGCTCGGGCCGCGTCGTGGTCGTCGCCACCGGCAGGGATACGGAGATCGGCCAGCTGAGCAAGCTGGTGGAAGAGACGGAGGCCGCCGAGACACCGCTGGAACGACGTCTCGACGATCTGGGCCGCCGGCTAGTCTGGCTGACGCTGGGCGTCGCCGCGGTCGTCACCGGCCTCGGCCTGCTGCGCGGCGAAGACGCCTGGTTGATGCTCGAGACGGGTATCGCCCTGGCGATCGCGGCCGTACCAGAGGGACTGCCGGTGGTAGCGACCATCACTCTGGCCGTGGGTGTGCGACGCATGGCCCGGCGTCACGCCCTCGTGCGCCGGCTGCCCGCCGTGGAGACTCTGGGTTCGGCCACGCTCATCAGTACCGACAAGACGGGGACGCTCACCGCCGGCGAGATGACGGTGACGACTCTGGTCGCCGGCGGTGAAGAGCTGAAGCTAACGGGCGTCGGGTACGGGCCAAGCGGCGCGGTTCACCGCGATGGAAGCCCGGTGGATGCGGCGGATATGCCGGCGCTGGATCTGGCGCTCAGGATAGGAGCGCTGGCGAACCGTGCGGCGGTGAGAGAAGACGAGGATGGCTGGCGCGCGGAGGGCGATCCCACCGAGGCGTCGCTGCTGGTCGCCGCCGGCAAGGCGGGACTCGATGTCAGCGCCTTACACACCGAGTACCCGGAAGTAGCCGAGGTCCCCTTCTCCAGTCAACGCCAATTGATGGCCACGTTCCACCCGATGGCGGATGGCGCCATCGTCGCCTACGTGAAGGGCGGCCCGCGGCGGATCATCGAAGAGGCCAGCGAGATGCTGACGGCGGATGGTGTTGCCACCGTGGGTAATGCGGAGCGAGAAATGTTGCTGGCCAAGAATCGCGCGTTGGCTGGGCGCGGGCTGCGCGTTCTGGCACTCGCCTATCGCGCCCTCGACCCGGGCGAGCTGACCGGCCTCGACGCGCTGCACGACCTGACCTTCGTTGGCCTGGCCGGAATCCAGGACCCGCCGGCGGATGGCGTGAAGGAAACGATCGCGACGTTCCACGAAGCCGGCGTTCGCACTGTGATGATCACCGGTGACCAGGCCGTCACCGCCGAGGCGATAGCGCGGGAGCTGGGACTTCTGCGCGACGGCGATGTGACGTTGGGCGGCCGCGAGCTGGCTGAGCTGTCGGACGAGCAGCTCAGCGAGCGCGTTGGTAGCGTCGGCGCGTTCAGCCGAGTGACGCCGGAGGACAAGCTGCGGATCGTGTTGGCCTACCAGCAGAACGGTGAGATCGTCGGCATGCTGGGCGATGGGGTGAACGATGCGGCCGCGCTCAAGAGAGCCGACATCGGCGTGGCGATGGGTAAGCGCGGAACCGACGTTGCCAAGGAGACGGCCGACGTCGTTCTGCAGGACGATCGGTTCGAGACGATAGCCGCGGCGGTCGAAGACGGGCGAGTCATCTTCGACAACATCCGCAAGTTCATCTTCTATCTCTTTTCCTGTAACGTCTCTGAGGTGCTGACGTTGCTGATCACCGGTCTAGCCGGGATGCCGCTACCTCTGTTGCCGCTTCAGATCCTCTGGCTGAACCTGGTCACCGACGTCCTCCCGGCCCTCGCCCTCGCCATGGAGCCGCCGGAGCCCGGAGTGATGCAGCGACCACCGAGGGATCCGGTCCGGGCGATCCTTTCCCGTGCTTTTGTGGCGACGGTCGGCACCTACTCGGCACTCATCACGAGCGCGACGCTTGGTGTGTTCATCTTTGGATTGCACGTCCGGGAGGTCGAGCTCGGACACGCCGTGACGATGGCTTTCATGACGCTGGCCCTCGCCCAGCTGTTTCACGTGGTCAACGCTCGTAGCCCGGAGCGCATCCTGTTCACGCGGCGCATGGGCGGGAACCCGTGGGTCGTGGCAGCGCTTGTCGTCACCATCGGCCTGCAGGTCGCGGCCGTTTACGCGCCGGTGCTCTCCGACGTGCTCGGTACCCATCCGCTGGGCTGGGCTGACTGGGGGATCGTACTCGGGGCGTCGCTCATGCCCCTGGCGATAGGCCAGCTGCTGAAGCCGCTGTCGATTTCCGAGCGTTAGGTCGGGGCGGGGGGACCGCTCGCTCCGGCGTTTGGTCGGGGCCGGGGGGACCGCTCGCTCCAGCCTCCCCGGCGCTCAACTTCGTAGAGCGCCGGGTCGCTAAAACCAGCTCCGCTCGGCGGTCCCCCCGACCCCTCCCTGTCGGCGGGTCTTGGACGCGATAGGTCGGGCACAACAGGGCCCTTGAGCGGACTTTGGAGCGCGGCTGCCCGTCCCCGCTGCCTGCCCGTCCCGCGCGATATGAAGCGAAGGGCCCTGTTGTGCCCGACCGACCCCGCGATATGAAGCGAGGGTCCTAATCGTGCCCGACCGGCCCCGCGTCAGAAGGCCGGTCGGCTCGACGAGTAGACCTTCTTCCACCCCCACCCTCCGCGACCCATCATGGCCCCGATCAACGTCGTCACCGAGGTGATGCCGATGTAGACGCCCACTTTGCTGCCCGAACCGGAATCGCAGTCCTCGCCGCAAATTCCGTAGGTGCCCGTCGTGATCAGCAGGCCGAACGCGGCACCGATGAGCGCCCCGGCGAACGGTGTACCGACGCGTACGTCGAGCTGCGAGAACTGTGAGAAGTGCAGAGGACGGCTAAATCCACGCGTGCCGCGGGGCGGCCGCTTCTCGAACCGGGCGCGGCCGAAGTTGAGCCCCTCATCCGTGAGCTGCGGCGCCGACAGCTCGACCCTTCCCCATTCGGTCGTTACCCTGATCCGCTCCTGCTCGCTGATTCTCAGCTGCAGCGCCTCGAACTCCGGCGTTCCCGCTTGGAGCGTGTCGGGCTGTTGCGCCGAATCCTGTGCCGCTGCTGCTGCGGGCAGGGCGAATAGCAGGAGCACGACTAGGGGTCGCTGGGGCATGCAATCCTCCCTGGATACTGGCCAGAAATATAGGCCGACGGCGTTCCGCGGTGCCAGCGAAGGATGTCGCCTACGAGGGCTGTGGTTCCGGCTCCGCCGCCGGCGGTCGTCTCGCCACCAGCCAGATGCCGACGAACAGACAGGCGGCGGCGATCGCCATTCCGGTGGAGAGACGCTCACTGAAGATCAGCCAGCTTGCCAAGCCCGCCACTATCGGCTGGGCGTAGATATAGATCGCCGTCGTCGTGGCGCGCACACGCTCCAGCGCGAACATGTTGAGCAAGTAGGCCAGCAGCGTGGGAAAGAGGATGATGTACGCCAGCGACGCCCACGCCATCACATTCCAGCGCTCCGCTAGCATCGTTTCTCCTGCCATGAAGTACGGCAGGTAGGGCAGCGCGAAGATGTAGACCCAGCCGATCACGACCAGAGGCGGATAGCGGCTGACCAGCCGCTTGGAGAGTACCAGGTAACAGGCGTAGGAAAATCCGTTGAGGGCGATCAGCAGATTGCCAACACCGTAGCCACGTACGAAGCCGCCGTCTCGGCCAACCAGCATCAGTATTGTGCCGCCCAGGGCGATTGCCACGCCCAGCGCGCGCGCGATGCTGAAGCGTTCCTGCCTGACTGCGGATGCAACGGCAAAGGTGAACACCGGTATGAGCGACATCATCAGACCGGCGTTCATCGGCGTGGTGCGTGCCAGCCCCGCGAGGAACAGGCTCTGGTTGAGTGCGGCGCCGAGCAGGCCACAGAGGGCGAAGCGAATCAAGTCGCCGCGCTTCGGGACCGCTTCACGGCCGTAGACAGCGAAGGCGAGGCCGCCGAGCGCCAGCGCGCCGGCGGCGATCCGCCAGGTGACCAAGCCCAAGGGAGAGAATCCACCCTCGGTGAAGGCCAACGTCCCGAAAACGGGGAAGAGGCCGAAGAAGACCTGCACAACGGCGAGCGCCCCGTGCCCGGCGGCGACGCGTCTTCTCATCGATTACGGCGCGCTCGGACCTACGACCACTGCGTTCAGGAACAGACGGTTCATTCCGCGGGTGAAGGCGCGGAAGTTCAGGTCTTCGGCGAACGCGATGACGCGGCCGTCTCCGACTCTCTCCTCGTAAGCGTAGACCGCGTCGGGCAAGCGACTGAGGCTCTCGTCCCACGCGTGACCTGATATCAGGGCGTCATAGGTGGCGATAGCGCGCTGCCGCGATGAAGGTGGTCCCTCGGGCATCAGGTAGATGCGGTTCGAGTTCACCAGGACCGGCAATTCCTTCACATCGTGACCGGCGGTCAGCCACTGGTGCTCGTTGAGCCGGGCGTTGAAGATCGCGCCCGGGACACCGATCCGCTGGGCGTCTTCGTTCTCCTCGAGATCGTACCAGGATCGTAGCGAGATCAGCTCGAGCTGGTCACGGGCGAACTCGGTGGCGCCAGCGATCGTCACCAACGTTCCGCCGTCGTTTACCCACGACTTCAGCCGTTCCATCCCGTCTTCACCGAGCACCGAGGCCAGAGCGCCGGACGTCGAGGGCACGACGATCACATTGAAACGCTCCAGCTGCGTATCGTCCACCGAGCCGGCGCGCAACACGGTGACCGGGATCTTGTACTGCTGATCCAGCGTGTACCAGGCCCAGCCGAACGAGTAGCCGAAGATAGGCGACTCGCCGATGATGGCGATCTTCGGTGTCCGGACCATGAACGTGTGGTCGCCGGAGCCCAGCGTCGGGAATCCAGGCTCCGCGTAGCCGCTGTCGGTACCGCCGACTTCGAGCCCGTAGTGCTCCGCGATGCCGCGGATCGCGTCGTGCACGCTCTCGTCGTTTTGTCCCAGCCGAACGATCACCGTGCCGCCGGCATACTGACGGCCGCCGATCCGCGTCGGCTGATCGAGGAATGAGGCCCGGTAACCCTTCGCCTTCAGATGGTAGAGCGCCGCAGCAGAGGCCGCCTGGCTACCGTCGATCAGGTAGGCATAGGTTGGCGGACTCGCTGGTAGCGACGCCATCACCTCGATCGGGGCCGCCGCGCGCTCGGCCGAGATGGCCCGTGCGTCGCTCGTGCTGTATCCACCTACATTGAAGAGCAGCGGCAACGACCACGCGGTGATGTCATAGAAACGTGGGCTCTCTGCCCGATCGACTCGGGCCCGCGCCTCTATCAGGAAGTCCTCCGGCGTGGGAACGTCGGGCTCGAGCAGCATGCGTACCAGGCGGTTCCGCGGCTGGGCCGCGTCGATCACGTACGTGCCGGCCACGAACTCGTGGTTGCCCAGAGCCGTGCCTTCGCTGTCGCGGACGTTGCTCAGCCGTACCGACTGCGTCAGAACGTCGACCTCGATCCCGTTCCTCATCAGCAAATTGGCCAGCTCGGCTACGTGAAGCGGATCGCCCTCGGGCGCGATCAGGTAACGGCGGATTCCCTGGCGACCGTCGGCGATGTCATCGCGCAGCGCGTTGTAGTGGTCGCTCAGTAGCGTCTCTCGGCTGGCCACGGAAGTGTGCGCCGCCGTCCAGGCGGCCACGTACTGCTGCTCGAGAGCGTCGGCCAGAGTGCGCACGGTGCGGTCCGGTCGCTCGAGGGCGAGGCCGCGGCTCGACCCCTGCTCGAAAAGCATGCCGACGGCGCCCTGGTAGTCGCCGAACGAAGTCGTGTATCCTGGATAGAAGTAGTCGAACCGCTCGCGGGTCATGTACTCGAAGCCGGCCGAATCGAAGGCGGCGGCGTAAGCGCGACTGAAGACATCGAACCACTTCTTGGAGTGTTCGGGGAAGAACGGTGCGTAGGGATCGGCGCCGGGGTCGAAGTAGAATTCGACGTTCGACCCCATCTCGTGCATGTCGATCACGATCTGCGGGCTCCAGGCGATGATCGTCGGGACCCGCGCCTGCGTCTCCCGCTGCGTATGCGCGAACCAGTCGCGGTTCGTGTCGAAGTAGTAGTGGCCCGTCCGGAACTTGAGCGCCTGCCAGCGGTCGAAGTCGTTCGCCCAGTCCTCACCCTTGGGATTCGGTTTCCGCCCCATGTTCTGGTGGTTGAGGTTGGCGAACGCATCGCGCCCGTCCGGGTTGAGCATCGGATCGATCAGGATGACGGCGTGTGCCAGAACTTCCATCGTGGCCGCGTCGTTCTGCGTGGTCAGACGTTCCAGCAGCTTGAGCACACCCTCGGCGCCCGACAATTCGAACCCGTGGATCGAGCCGCCGTACCACATGATGACTGGCTGGTTCGTCATGAGCTGAGCGGCCTCGTCGGCTGACGTGGCTCGCGGGTCACCCAGCCGGTTGGCCGCAGCGCGGATGGCGTCCAGCCGCGCATGGTTCTCCGGCGATGTCACGATGGCGACCAGCAGCTTGCGGCCCTCCCACGTTTTACCTTGATCGATCACGCGAACGCGGTCCGAATGGCCGGCAAGCGCCTCCAGGTATCGGATCGCCTCGTGATGAACGGTGATCCGCTCGCCGAAATCGTGACCCGTGACTTCGGCGAAGCTCGGTGTCTGGGCCGCGGCCGGGGTCGCGAGCGCCAGGACGAACAGTGCGAGGCCTGAGGCTACTACGATGCGCTTGATCATCATCTGAGGGCTCCAGCCTGGTTATCGAGGGTGTTTGGGTTGGGGACGGTGAGCCGATACTAGGCGCTTGGTGGCCGAGGCGCTAGTAGGCCGGGGAGGGATCGGGTGAACCGCTCGCTCCGCCTCACCGGCTTTGGTCGGGCCGGGGGGACCGCTCGCTCCGGCCTCCCCGGCGCTCAGCTGCGCGGAGCGCCGGGTCGCTAAAACCAGCTCCGCTCGGCGGTCCCCCCGACCCCTCCCTGTCGGTGATCTAACGTGCTCGGCGGTCCTCCCGGCTCTCCCGTCCAACGTGGCCCCGGCTTGCTCGTTTTGGGGGTGGTGCGCATCTTCGGGGCTCGTTCAATCGACAATTGTGGTCTCTTGCCCCAACCGATAGCGATGGAGGTACTCGTGCGAAGAGATGTGATCATACCGTTGATGGTGGTGCTTGCGCTGGCGGCGCCGCTGGCCGAGCTGGGCGCGCAGGACCTGCCCGCCTCTGGCGCCGATCCGTTGGCGCGGCTCGATGCTTCATCCAGGCACGGCGAGTGGGCCATGTACGACGCCGGCGAGGGCGACTCGGTGATGGCCTGGGTCGTCTACCCCGAGCGCAGCGACGCGGCGCCTGTCGTCGTCGTCATTCACGAGATCAACGGACTCACCGACTGGGTCCGTGGAGTGGCTGACCAGCTGGCCGCCGAGGGCTTCATCGCCATCGCTCCCGATTTACTGAGCGGAAAAGGCCCGGGCGGCGGGGGCACCGACTCCTTCGAGCAGGGCACCGTACGGCAGGCGATACGCGAACTGGATCGCGGTGAGATCACGCAGCGGCTGAACAGCGCGGTGCACTACGCGATGAACTTGCCGGCCGCCGCCGATAAGTTCGCGTCGATCGGTTTCTGTTGGGGCGGCTCCAGCAGTTTCCTCTACGCGACCGCTCAGCCCCATCTCTCCGCAGCGGTCGTCTATTACGGCGGCGCGCCCGACGCGGAGGCACTGGCCCGGATCGAGGCGCCGGTGCTCGGCCTTTACGGCGGTGACGATGCCCGGGTGAACGCAACGATCGCGCCGGCCGACGAAGAGATGAAGCGATTGGGCAAGCGCTACGAGTTTGGGATCTATGACGGCGCCGGGCACGGCTTCCTGCGCAACCAGGAAGACCGTGACGGCGCGAACATGAGCGCGACCAAGGAAGCCTGGCCGCGCACCATCGCGTTTCTTAAGGCAGAGCTGGGTGGCTAGGAGTCGTCATCAGCGCAGACGGCATCCGCTTCGACCTCGATCAGCATCTCCGGGTCGATCAGCGCTTTGACCTCGACCATCGTCGTTGCCGGCGGATGGTCGCCGAAGATCTCGCCGTGGGCGCGACCGAACTCTTCCCAGCGGCCGATGTCGGTGACGAACATCCGGGTACGAACCACGCACGAGAGATCGCCGCCCAGATCGGCGATCGCCCGGGCGATGATCTCGAAGCAACGCTTCGCCTGCTCGTAGGCATCGCCGGGGGCGTGCACGCCGCCGCCCTCGGCGACTGACGCTGTGCCCGTCACGTAGATGTGCCGGCCGGCCCGTATCGCCCGACAGTAGCCGACCCGGGACTCCCACGGGGCGGCGGAAAAAGTCCTGCGTAGCTCCATGTCGTTCTTCCTCCGCGGTCGGCTTTAGCCCGGGATCCAGATGGTCTTTGCGTGTACCAGCTGCGCACCGCTTCCCATCGGAATCTGCGACGGCGACTTCGTGTAGAACGCGAGACCCTTATAGCTGGTGATGTACTTGTAGCTGATCTTTCCAAAGATCTTGCTGATGGACATCACGACGAGCGGCTCGTCGGCGCGGGCGACGATGTGCTGAAAGTCGTTGGGGTCCATTCGAACGATGGCGCCCGACGCTTTGATCGCTTGCGCGATGGCCGCTGCGGCAGCACCGGTGTGCATCGCACTCCTCCTCTCGGTTTCGGTCACGGATGTCGAACCCCATATTGCGTGAAGAAGCAAGCAGGCGCAAAGGCTCACTGTTTACCTTTCCAGTCATGTCCGCGAGATCCTGCACGCTCGTACTCCTCGCAGCGCTAACCGTCGGCTGTGGGCGTGACGAGCGGCGAACCGTCAATCTCGGCTTGCCCACCACGATACAGGACTCGGGGCTGCTCGACGCTCTACTTCCCGAGTTCGAGCGTACGCACCCCGAGCTTCGGTTGCGTTACGTCGCCGCCGGCAGCGGCGAACTGCTGGAGCTGGGCGGGCGCGGCGATCTCGACGTTTTGCTCGCCCATTCACCGGCCGCTGAGCGCCGATTCATGGAGGCGGGCCACGGAGCCGAACGGCGAACGGTGATGGAGAACGACTTCGTCATCGCCGGGCCGGCGTCCGACCCGGCCGGCGTTCGCGGGATGAAAGACGCGGTTTCGGCCCTGGCGAGGATCGCTGAGCAAGGCGCGTTGTTCCTTTCCCGGGCTGACGATTCAGGCACGCATCGCAAAGAGCTGGAACTGCGGGAGATCTCCGGGCTGGCGGCCGGCGGACCGGGCTACCGGGAGATGGGTCAGGGTATGGGCGCCGTGTTACGTGCAGGATCCGACCTGGGCGCCTACACCCTGTGCGATCGGGCAACGTACACGAATCTCAGCGCCACGCTCGACCTGGAGGTATTGGTGGAGGGCGATCCGAGGCTGCTGAACGTCTACAGCGTGCTTCTCGTGGCCGAGGTACGGGAACCGGAAGGCGCCCTGGCGCTTATCGACTGGCTAACGTCTGCGGAGGGAAGAAACGTCATCGGCTCGTACGGTATCGAGCGTTTCGGTGCGCCGCTTTTTCGACCGGCTTCTCAGAGCTTGCCGAACTGACTCGTATCGATCCCGTCGCCCGCGCCCTCACCGAACAAGAACGCCTCCACGTTTCTCCGCAGGAACTCGCGTGCCTCCGGCGTTCGTACGTCGAGTGCGTAGTGGTTGATCAGCTGCATCTGCCGCTGTAACCACTCGTCCCAGCATACCTGGCAAATCTCCTGGAGGATCCGCTCGCCCAGCTCGTCGCGGAACGGCGCTGAGTCGACTGGAGCCCGGTCC
>JBDHHX010000007.1:0-27965 GCA_039589155.1 Gemmatimonadota bacterium
CCCCGGATGCGCGCTCGACGCGGCTGGCGGCGCTGAGGGCTCACGGCCAGATCGACGAAGCGATCGCGGCTGGCCAGGAGATCCTGCTTCTCGATCGACTTCACGTGGAGACGTGGCTGGACCTGGGTCTGCTCTTCCTGTTCCTCGACCGCCCCGCAGACGCGCGCGACGCGCTGGAGCGGTACGCGGAGTTGATGGGTGTGGAGCCTTCGCCGATTCGCGGGTCCGCCGAGGCGGCCGGAAAGCCGGAGGCTGCGGGCGTCGCCGATTGGCAGTCGGTGGCGCAGAACCTAGAGCCCTCGCCGCTCGACCTGGCGATCCTGCAAAACATGGCCGGCGACCGGGAAAGCGCCCTGTCGACCCTCGCTCGAGCCCACCGGGACCGCCACCCGAGCCTAACCATGGTCGCCGCCCGTCCAGAGCTGCGCTCGCTCCGGGAGCACCCTCGCTTCCGGGCGATACTAGCCGACCTGGATCTGGGCCGGTGAATCGCGGGCTCCGTCATCCGCGACGGCGTCCGTCGGCGGATCAGGGGCCCGAAAAATCCCCCGTGCTGATCCGGGTGCCGGACGTCTTTCGTAGCGTGCACGGGTCGCACACCAACCTTTAGTGAGCCAAGGGCGCGCCAGCGTTGCACCATCGGCAATCAACCCATGGCCGACCGATGGCCGCGTGCGGACCCTGAGGGAGACACCATCGAGTTACAGACCTGGTCGAAGCGGTCGACGTAAACGCCTTCAGAATCACGAAGTGCAGGGTGATGCGTTGTTTTGTTTCGATTAGAGCCTAGTGGAGCGGATGGGATTCGAACCCACGACCTCCTGCGTGCAAGGCAGGCGCTCTCCCAGCTGAGCTACCGCCCCCTCTCGATCGGCGCCCTAATCTATTCCCGTACTACGATTTCCTCAATCTTCGGCCCAAATCACCCGCGGTCGGCAGCCCATTCGGCTTGACACGGCGACTCTCAAGCCGCCTCTTGCA
Source organism: Gemmatimonadota bacterium (assembly GCA_039589155.1). Lineage (GTDB taxonomy): Bacteria > Gemmatimonadota > Gemmatimonadetes > Palauibacterales > KS3-K002 > Kutchimonas. The sequence continues at coordinate 982 of JBDHHX010000007.1, forward strand.
CGGACATCTTCACGACAACTCAGCCACGGGAGCCAACGGATGAACCCGGCACACCTTCATCTGATGATCAACCACTTCCCGGTCATCGGCCTCATCATCGCCTCGGCCATACTAGCGGTGGCATTGCTGCGGCGAAGCGATGAGATGACCCGGATCGGAGCCGTGCTACTCGTCTTCGTCGCTCTGATCACGATCCCCGTCTATCTGACCGGCGAGCCCGCTGAACACATTGTCGAAGATCTACCGGGAGCTTCAGAAGACATTCTCCACGCCCACGAGGACGTCGCCGTCTACGCGATGATCCTCATCGAGATCCTCGGCGCCGCGGCCCTCGCCGGACTCGTGGTCTTCCGCCGGGCGCTCACCCTGCCGCGCTGGTTCGCCCCGGGCCTCTTCGTGCTGAGCATCGTCGCCATGTCTTTGGTCGGCTGGACCTCATCTATCGGCGGCCAGATCATGCACCCGGAGGCGCGGCCCGATTTCGTCGTGGAGGAATCGGAGCACTAACCGTCGAACCGCGACACAATAGAAACGGGCGCGAGCCGCCTCGGTGGCTCGCGCCCGTCGTGTTCTGATCAGAAAGTCCTAGAACGGCCAGCGGAACAGCGCAGCAGGTCCGCCCACACCCACGATCGCCGCCACGATCGTCCAACCCACGAAGAGCGCGACGATCAACCAGATACTTCCGATCAATACGTTGAGCTTACGGTTCGTCGCCTCGACCCGTTTCACCAGCTGCGCCAGATGAGCCAGCTGGCTGATCGAGGCGCTCGCCGACGTCTTGTCCCCCGTGAGAGACGCCAGGCAGACCCGGCAGGAAACGTTGTCCGCCGCGTTGACCTCCCCGCAGGCGGGGCACATGAGGAGTCTGTCTTTCTTAGCCATCTATGTCGTTCCTCCCGCTTCGTACTGAGCCCTGAGGCCGTCGTAGGCGGGGGTCGCTAATCTACATTCGGCACATATGAAACGAAAGCCAGGAACACTCGCTCCTGGCTCTCGTAGGCAGACCAGTTCGGATGCTCACTGTTCTCTGATAGTCACCTTGTACGTAACCACAGGATCGCTCACAGAACATCCACTGTCACAGTAGAAACCGATCACCCAGGTGTCCGGGGTGAGAGCGACACCCAGCTCCTCTTCCACCCTCGGATCCAATCCCATGTCGTTATCGCCCTTGGTGCGAGGGCAGGAAAACGTCGAGTACCCACTGGGCGGAGCCGGCGCAGGGTTGTCACCCTCGCACACGAAGAACTGGATGTTCGCGTCCTGCTGCGTTTCAGCCCTGATATCCAGCAGAACGTTGCCCGTGACGAGCCAGAAGAAGTTCGTGTCCGATGGCGCCGTTCGAGTCGGGTTCACACCCAACAACGCCTCGAACGGCAGCAACGAGCTGATGTTGACTGCGGCGGTGTCCGGTAGCGGGAACGAGTCGTTCGGCTCCCACGATTCATCAACCGTACCGCCACCTGTGAACGAGCTCCTGCTGAGTACGGTATCGCGCGCACCGAGTTGATCATGATCGAGGAAGATCATGTTCAGCTGGCCCGTGTTCGTGCCAGCCCCGACTGTGAACCACAGCGTGTCAGAGTTGGCGCTCACGGAATCCACAAACCCGGAGGTCCCGTTGGGGAAGCGTATCTCGGTACTATCCGCAAAGGTGTGTACTTCAGACCCGTAGGCCACGACCGTCGTGTCGAGATCACCCGTCAGCCTCGAGAACTGACCGTAGAACCGCTCCTGCGTGATCGTCGTCGGCGCCAACGCGTCGGTGATGGTGGCGCCCGGATCCGGCAGTGCAGGATCCGTCACCGCGACGCTCACCGTGGTCGTTCCAATGTCGCGCGCAAAGGCCTGACCGGTTCCCGCTGCCAGAATCCGAATCACATCCGTGTCCGACGAGGCGAACGCCGCCGTGTAGCTGGTCAGCGCCGTATCGCCCCGCGTATCGGTGACCGTCACGTCGTAGTCCACCGTGTCGCCCATGATCGGTGTCGAGCCAGGCCCACTGATCGAGGCAACGTACGTAGTGACTCTCAGCGGAAGCGAATCCACGAGGATCGCACGCGGCAGAGTCGGCTCGGCGAGTGTGACGATCAGCGTATCCTGGCCCGTATCCGGGAAGACGATCTCTCCAGCCAGACCATCGTGGATCTTGATGACAGAAGAGTCCGTGGATTCCGTCGTCGCGATCGAGTCGACCTGCGGAACGCCGTTCTTGGTTACAACAACATCGACCAACACGCTGTCGGTGACGAGTGAATCCGTCGCCGACGCCGTGAACAGCGACTGCAGGTCCAGGGTTCTCACGTACGTCGTCACCGGCACGACGATCGAATCGGTGTTTATCGGCACCGCGGGCTGGTCGAAGGTCACTTGCACCCACGCCGTGCCGACGCCGTCAAACGTCGCGACGCCCGCAGCGGCGTCGGTGATGCGGACCACGCCCGCGTCCGTCGTCGTCCACGTGGCGCTCGAGATCGGCGTGGTGTCGTTGCCCGCCTCGATCACTATGCCGCTGAACAGCACCGAGTCCGTTACCAGCGTGTCGCCGTCGACGTTCAGGTGATCGGCGCCGGAGCCGGCCACGACAGACTCGACCTTGAGCTCGATCACCAGGCTCTCGACGTTCACGTTGATCGAGTCTGTGAGCAGCCCCGCACCCGGCGTCACCGGCTCGTCGAGCGTGACCGTGAGTCGAGCCTGGCCGGTACCGACGAGAGCCGCCTCTTCTTCCGCGACGGTGGCGTCGGGATCGGCCACGTTCGCATCCGACGTGGCTGCGATGCGCACACCGCTGCTCGGAACGATCGTGCCCTTGAGCCGGACCACGGCATCGACCCTGACGGTGTCGCTGACGAGCGCCATCGTGGTGTCGACCGGATTGCCCGTTACCGTGGAGGTGAGCGACAACTCGACCACATAGTCGCTGACGTTCACGTCAATGAAGGCGGTCAGCTTGTCCGCGGTGTTCTGTAGCTCCGGCTCGTCGAGCGTCACGGTCACCCGCGCGCTGCCCACCGATTTCAGCAGCGCCTGCCCCGTACTGGCGTTCAGGATCTCGATGACGCTCGGGTCGTCCGACGTATAGGTGGTCCCGGACGACGGGATCTCCTGGCCGCCCTCCTGTGCGGTGACCCTGCTGCTGAACAGCACCTGATCACCCACGAGCGTGTCACCGTCGGCGATGAATCCGGACTCGACCGCGATCTCGGCGACCAGCGTAGCGGGGCCGCTCTCGACCACCGTGTTCTCGCAGCTGACCGTTAGCAGCACCGAAGCCAGGACCGTGAAGGTCTGAACCTTGTATCTCACGATTGGATCCGGATGAAGGTGATCTCAGTGTAGCCGCTGGGCGCGATCTTGATCCCGTCGGCCGGCATCAACTGCAGCGAGAGGCCGGGGTCCTGCCCCGTCTCGTCCTGGACCGGCGTCCCCGGCATCTTCTTTGCCGTCGCGATGCCGTCGATGAGGCCGTACAGCCACAACGCGCCCGCCACCGCAGCGCCCACCACGATGTAGTTCTTCTCATCGATGGTGGCGTCAGCCCGAACCGGGTACTCGCACGTCGTGTCCGTACAGGTCGGAGCGCCCGTCGGGGTGAACGAGATGCTCGTCGTATCCTCCGATGTGATCAGCGCACCGACCGCCACCGCCGCCGCGGCGCCGACCACGATGCCAATCCCCTTAGCCGTGTTGCCGACGTAGAACTCGCCGCCGCCAGGAATAATGCCCAGTGCCGCCGCCGTTCCGACGCTCTTGCCGCCGACCAGCGAGTCCTCGGGCTCGCCGGTGACCGGCGCGCCCGCGCCCACCCGAATCAGGGCACTGCCTTCCGGCCCCGCGGCGGTGCTGGCGATGACCCGGGTCTCACCCATCGCCAGGCCCACGACCGTGCCGCCGGCGGAAACGTTGGCTATGCTGGTGTCCTCCACCGACCACTCGAAGTCGACGTTGGTCATCTGCGTGCTGTCCGGCCCCAGCGCCTGGGCCCGAACGATACGCGTGGCGCCGATCGGCACGTCCAGTTCCGCCGGCGCCACCAGCACATAGGTGACCACCTGGGGCAGGCTGATGCACACGTCTCGGAGCCCTGTTATCAGGGCCTCCGAAGCGCCCACCGCCAACAACTGACGTTCTGTCGCGTCATCGACCCTGAAGGCGATGCAGTTGTCGCCGGCCAGTACCAGGATACGGTCGGTGGAGAAAACCCCCGACTCGATCAAGCGAATGATCTGGTCGAGGGAATAGGGATTTCTGTCTTGCGCCCTCGCCTGGCCCGGCCCAACGGCGAAGGCGGCGAGGCACAAGAGTATCGGAATGTAGGCGTACCGATGCGTCATCTCGGTCGACGGGTTACCGATTTAACCGCTCTGGTTAGTTACTGTCTTTGCGAATCTATGTCGGGCAGTTGGGCTGGCCTTCCATCTTGCAGGCCGTCCGTGCGTTCTCAATCTGCCGTCTTGCGCTCGACTGCAGCGCTAGCATCACGTCTGCGTTTCGATACAGCCGCGCCGCGGTCCCAGCCCGTGTCTCGACTTCACGGAACAACTCTGCCGCATCAAGATAACGCCCAAGATCGTACAACACACGACCCTGTTCCATGACCGCCTCGAGCTCGCTCTCGAGGCCCGACGGCAGCGACTGACGCGTGTCGGCGGGACGCGAAAACTGCGGCTTCGGCGCCGGGATGGCGTCGAGCGTCGCCTCGAGCGACGCGTCCTGGCCGGCCTCGATGAAAACATCTCTCGTGAACACGCTGAAGCCGGCGGCGCTGATCCTGATCTGCTTCTGGCCAGGAAGAAGGTCGACTGTCGAGCCGTTACTGACGATCTCGTCGACATTATCCGCTTCAATCTGCAGGCGCGCGCCCTCCGGCAGCTCGCCGGAGATGACCAGGCGGCCGGTTTCCTTTGCCGCCAGAATGTCGTTCGCCTTGGAGGCCGGCACGTTCGGGTCGACCCCGCTCTCGCCAGGGCTCACCGGGCCACCGATCGTCGGCTCGGCGATCAATTCGCTCTGGTTGGCGGCCACCTGGCGCCAGGCCCCATCCAGTCCGCCGCCCTTGGTGATCGCGAAGACGGCGGCGACCGCGATGGCCACGACCGCAACCGCCAGCGCGCCCATCGCGTGCCGGTGCATACCGGGCTCGGCGACCAGCAGCTCCTCCCGGTCCTTGCCGTTCGCCACCCACGGCGATTCCGGCAGCCGCTCCGTCGTCGGCGGGTCTCCAGACCGCCGATACGGGTGCGCCTCTCCCGGGGTCGGCGTGCTGCGCCGGCGATCGCCCTTATCGTCCAGCCACGGCACGTAGATCGGCGGCCCTTTGCCCTCCACCGCCAGACGAAAGTCCTCCATCGTGTCGAAGCGGTCCGAGGGATCCTTCGACAACGCTTTGTGGACGGCGTCTCGCAGCGGCAGCGGCGTTTCCGGCCGCACGGCATTCAGCGGGCGCGGCGGTGTGAACAAGTGATGGTAGAGCAGCTCCTTCATCGAGTCGGAAACGAAGGGCGGCTGCCCGGTCAGAAGCTGGTAGCCCACCGCGGCCAGCGAGTACTGGTCGGCGCGCCCGTCCACCATGCGCCCCTCGCACTGCTCCGGCGCCATGTACTGGGGCGTACCGATCACCGCGCCTGTCTCCGTCAGGTGCGTGCTTCCGACCAGCGCCTTCGCGATGCCGAAGTCCGTCAGGTGGACGTGGCCTTCCGCGTCGATCAGGATGTTCGCCGGCTTCACGTCGCGGTGGATCACGCCGCGCTTGTGCGCATAGCCCAGACCCGCCGCCGCCTCCAACAGGATCCGCTCCACCTCCTGCAACGACGGTATCCGGTTCGGCCCCATGATCTCCGCCAGCGAGCGGCCGGGGACGAAGTGCATCGTGTAGAAGGCGAGGTTGTGGCTGTGATGGACGCGGTAGACAGGGATGATGTTGGGATGGTGCAGCTTTGCTACCATGCGGGCTTCACGCTTGAACCGCTCGATCAGCCCCTCGTCGAACATCAGGTTGGGCGGAAGTACTTTGATCGCAACCAGCCGGTCCAGCCCGACCTCGCGGGCCAGGAAGACCGAGCCCATGCCGCCGCGGCCCAACTCATGATGGATCTCGTACTCACCCGCCGTCGCCATCTGCAGCGCCTGACGCAGGTCGGTGGGAAAGTTGGCATAGCGAACCGACCCATGCCCCGGGGCAGGGGTTCCGCACTCGCTGCAATACTTGCTCCCGCCGGGTAGCGGCGTGGAGCAACTCTCGCAAACGAGATCGTCCGTCTGAGCCGGTTTTTGCTCGCTCAATGCCATAATTTTTCCGGTTGGGGCACGGAAGCTACTATTGGAGTAAGACTTACGCAATAGTTTTCCGCGAGGTCTCACCCCCAGGCCGGATTTAGGGACTTTATTTGACGGGGTTAATGGGAAGAATAGTATACAAGAACACGCTCGCTCGCGCTAGAGTCGCACCACTGCTGGGGCAGGGACGAATTACGCGCGCTGGCGGCCACGGGCACGGCCCGCATATCTTGTGAAACTCTGACGCCCGCGCGCCAGCGCTTCACCCGAAAACGAAGCAACGAATTAGATGGCGACACGTACTAGCACACCCGGCGAAAAGGATCGCTACCAGGGACTGAGTCGCGACCAGCTCGTCGAGGCTTATCGCACCATCTACCTGTCCCGGCGGCTGGACGACCGCGAGATCCAGCTCAAGCGGCAGAACCGGATCTTCTTCCAGATCAGCGGCGCTGGCCACGAGGCCATCGGCGTGGCCGCCGCCATGGCCCTAAAGCCAAACTACGACTGGTTTTACACGTACTACCGCGACCGCAGCCTCTGCCTGCATCTCGGCGTGACGCCCTACGAGATGCTGCTCCAGGCCGTCGGCGCCGAAGCCGACCCCGCGTCCGGCGGCCGCCAGATGCCCAGCCACTGGGGCCACAAAGATTTCAACATCGCTACCTCCTCGAGCCCCACTGGCACCCAGTTCCTGAACGGCGTCGGCTGCGCCGAGGCGGGTCATCGATTCCAACTCATCGACGAGTTGAAGGGCCGCACCGATCTCTTCAAAGACGACGAGGTCGTGTTGATCACCTCCGGCGACGGCACCACCAGCCAGGGCGAGTTCTGGGAGGCGATCAATACGGCGGCGAACCTGAAGCTGCCCTGCATCTTCCTGATCGAGGACAACAAGTACGCGATCTCGGTCCCCATCGAGGTGCAGACGGCAGGCAATAGCATCTCGCAGTGCATGAGCGGCATCCCCGGTCTCCTCATCGAAGAAGTCGACGGCTGCGATCCCATCGCCAGTTACGATGTCATGCGCCGCGCCGCCCAGTACTGCCGCGCCCGTAAAGGCCCGGCGATGGTCCACGCCCACGTGATCCGCCCTTACTCCCATTCACTCTCCGACGACGAGCGACTCTATAAGACCGAGTCGGAGCGCGACGAGGAGGCGAAGCGCGACCCGGTGACGACCTTTGCCAAGTTCCTTATCGATGAGGGCATTCTTAGCCAGGAGCACGTCGACAAGCTGCAGGAAGAGGTCGATGCCGAGGTCCAGGAGGCGGCCGACCGCGCCCTCGAGGCGCCGCAGCCGGCGCCCGATACGGCCGCGCTCTACGTCTACTCCCCAGATGTCGACCCGACGTCGGACGAGTTCGACACCGAGCCCGAATACGGCGACAGCGATCCCACCACAATGGTCGATCTGCTGAACGCCTGCATGCGCGACGAGATGGAGAGCAACCCGGCCATCCTCGTCTTCGGCGAGGATGTGGCCGACGTCAGTCGCGAAGCGGCCCTCGATGAGGTGAAGGGCAAGGGCGGCGTCTTCAAGGTGACCTGGGGACTGCAGAAACGCTTCGGCTCCGGCCGCGTCTACAACTCGCCGTTGGCCGAGGCCAACATCGTCGGTCGCGCCGTCGGGCTGGCGCAGCGCGGGCTCAAGCCGGTCGTCGAGATCCAGTTCTTCGATTACATATGGACCGCCATGATGCAGCTGCGCGATGAGGTCCCCCTCATTCGCTGGCGCTCCAACAACGCCTTCAGCTGTCCCATGGTCGTTCGTACGACCTACGGCGGCTATCTGAAGGGCGGTTCGATCTACCACTCGCAGACGGGGGCCAGCATTTTCACGCACACGCCCGGAATGCGAGTCGTCTGTCCCGCGACGGCCGAAGACGCCAACGGGCTCCTGCGCACCGCGATCCGCTGCGACGACCCCGTGCTCTTCCTCGAGCACAAGCACCTTTACCGGCAGACCTACAACAAGGGCCGCTACCCGGGGCCCAACTACATGATCCCCTTTGGGCGCGGGAAGCGGGTCCGCGAAGGCTCCGATCTGACCGTGATCACCTACGGCGCTACCGTGGAGCGCTCGCTGCGCGGTGCAAAGGCCGCCGCCGAGGAGTCGGGCATCGAGGCCGAGGTCATCGACCTGCGCACGCTCAGCCCGTTCGACATGGAGATGATCGCCGAGTCGGTGAAGAAGACGAACAAGGCGCTCGTCGTTTACGAGGATTCGCTATCCTGGGGCTACGGCGCCGAGATCTCGGCCCGCATCGCCGACGAGTTGTTCGAGTGGCTGGATGGACCCGTGAAGCGCGTCGCCGCGACGGACACGTTCGTGGCTTATGCGCCGCAGGTCGAGGACTTCACGTTGCCTCAGGTGGAAGATGTTAAGTCGGCCATTCTGGAGCTGGCCCGGTACTGATGATGGTTCGGTGGTTCGGTTGTACGGTGGTGCGGTGGTGAGCAACCGCATACCGCACCACCGCACTACCGCACTACCGCACTACTAGCCAGCCGCACACCAACTCAGCGGTTGCGATACTCTTCCCAACTCCGCCGCGGCTCCCGACACTCCGGCCAAACCATCTGCTCACCCGTCCTCTGGCTCACCGGCAAGATCCGCTGATCGCGCGGCATCTTCTCCGGGTCCTCGGACGCCAGGTAGGCCAGCATCGCGAACAACGTCGCGTTGTTCTTGAGATCCGCCTCCACGATCTTGTCGAACGTGTCACGGTTCGTGTGCCACGTGTAGGGGAAGTAACTCCAGTTGTGCGCACCCAGGAAGAAGGACGGCGCGCCCGCACAGACGAACGACGCGTAGTCGCTACCACCGCCGCCCGGGTTTCCAGGAATCATCAGGTCGATGTGCTGCGTGATCTCCGGCGGAACCTGCGCCAGCCACCGCGAGAAATACTCGCCCGCTTCGAGCAGGCCCTGCATCGAGATGCGCACGATGCGGCCCGTGCCGTTGTCCTGGTTGTAGAGCGCCTGCAGACCCTCGACCACTTCGGGGTGATCGGCGGCGAACGCGCGTGAACCGATCAGGCCCTGCTCCTCGCCGTTCCAATGGCCGGCGATGATCGTCCGCTTCGGGTTCGGATACGCTTTCCTAATGATCCGCATCGCCTCCAGGACCGTGATCGTGCCCGTGCCGTTGTCGGTGGCGCCGGAGCCGCCGTCCCACGAGTCGAAATGCGCCGAGAGAACGATGTACTCGTCGGGCTTCTCGCTGCCGCGGATCTCGGCGATCGTGTTGGCGACCGGGACTTCCCCGGTGAACTTCGCCTTCGCCTCGACCTCGAGCACCGGGTCCTGGCCGTTCTCCGCCAGACGGAAGACCAGACCGTAGTCCTCGCAGGAAAGCGCCAGCGTCGGGATCTTCTCGGTCCGGGCGCTGAATACTCTATAGACGCCCCAGCCGAACGAGCGGCCGCCCTGAATGATCCCTGCGGCGCCGGCATCCTCGATCGCCCGCGCCAATGCACTCGCCGACAGACCCGTCTTCTCCGAGCGCGCCCCCCAGGCCTCGCGGGCCGCGTCACGCTCTTCCTTCATCATCTCGAACGAGGCCTCGGTCGCGTTCTCCTCCCAGTTGCCGTCCGGACGACAGGTCGGCTCGCCCATCGACAGCAACACGTACTTGCCCTTCGCCTGCGGAAGCCAGGCGATGAACGCCGCCGAGTCGGCGACGTCGGGCAGGATCACCACTCCGGCCTTCTTCTTACCGCCGGGACTCCACGCCAGCATCGTGCCCTCGAGCGTGCGAACCCGCGGCTCGACCAGATCTATGTGCGTGGTACCGCGCTCCCAGCCGGTCCACGTCCCGTACTCTTCGATACGGGCTTCGATCCCCCAGCTCTCGTACTGGCCAACGACCCAGTTCTCCGCCGCCGACATGCCCGGCGTGCCCGGCAGCCGCGGCCCGATCGAGTCCAGCAGCACTTGCGCCAGCTCCAGCGCCCGCGACTCCTCCATGCCTACTTCCCACATCTTCTGCAGCACAGGATCGTCCACCGTGAACGTCTGCGCCCCAGCGTTAGGCGCCCACACCAGAAGCGCCCCTGCTGCCAACAACGTCAGTCGCCTTCCACGCATGCTAAGCATCCTCCATCAGTTACCGGTCAGGACTACTCAAGAATCATCAACATCTTACCGCGCCACTCGCAGGGGACGTTCGGCCCTCGCGGCCGCCGAAGAAGGAGGGGCCAGGGGACCGCCGAGCGGAGCTGGTTTTAGCGACCCGGCGCTCCGCGAAGCTGAGCGTCGGGGAGGCCGGAGCGAGCGGTCCCCTGGCCCCTCCTTCGCTCCCTCCATGCCCGAACGTCCCTAACGAACTCACGCCGCGACACCCCCGCGCCGCAGTGTCGCAACCGCGTACGGAACGCGTCGAAGTGCGGCAGGTCGTTGCGCCGGTCGAGGTAGTACGACTTCCAGCCCAGCGCCGCGCCCCAGGCGATCAACTCGTCAACCGATCTGTCGCTGTAGACGTGGCACAGGCGATCGCCCCGCCGGATGCCGAGTCGCGGGACGTCCTTGGGGGCTTTGTGATAGTGGAACTTGATGGCCAAAGGACGACTCTTAGCCCCCCAACATGCCCCGAATCATGCTGATCACGTTGCGGCCGCGGTCCCAGATCACGATCAGCAGGATGATCGGTGCCAACACGCGCACCAGCCAGAACCAACCGTTGATCAGTACCTCGTGCTTGAAGCCCTCGCGCACTTCATCCCGGGGATTCGCCATCCTATAGCCGACAAAGATCGCGAGGAAGAACGCGCCCACCGCCAGCAGGAACTCACCAGCGATGGCGTCGAACAGACCCAGGATGTCCTGGTTGTAGGCGGACGGGATGCCGAAGATCATGATGATCGAACCGGCGCCGAGCGCCGCTACCGTTCGGTCCAGCTTCCAGGTGTCGATCAGGCTCGACGTCACCACTTCCAGCAACGAGATGCCCGACGTCAGCGCACCGACGAACAAGGCGGAGAAGAACAGCAAGCCAACGAAGCGGCCGCCGCCGCCCATCTCTACGAACGCGCGCGGCAGGCTAATGAACAACGCTCCCAGCGAGCTCGCACCGACCTGGTCCTGCAGGCCGAACGCGAAGATCACCGGGAATACGACCAGTCCGGCGAAGAACGCCACCGCAAAGTCCGAGACCGAGATCGTGACCGCCGCCGTAGGCAGGTTCTCCTGACGCTTGAGGTAGCTGGCGTAGGTCAGCATCGCGCCCATTCCCAGGCTCAGACTGAAGAACGCTTGGGCCGCCGCAGCGCTCAGCGTCGAGGCCGAGAACAGCTCGCCGATGTTCGGCTTCAGGTAGAAGCCATACCCCTCGGCTCCACCGGTCAGCATCGCCGCATACAGCGCCAATCCTATGATGAGCACGAACAGCACCGGCATCAGGATCAGCGAGACGCGCTCGATGCCTCGCTTGATGCCGCCGGTGACGATGGCGATCACCAAACCCATGAAGCCGATATGATAGAGGACCGCGCCGACCCCGGTGGTCGTTTGCTCGAAGTACTGGCCCGGCTCGCTGGCAAACCCGCTCAGCATCGCCTCCAGCGTGTAGCGCATCGTCCAGCCGGCGATCACCGAGTAATAGGCGAGGATCATGCAGCCGGTGAACACGTACAGGTAGCCCAGCGAGGCCCAGCGCGGGCCGCCCGTCTTCTTCAACGCGCTGATCGGGCTCAGGCCCGCTCGCCGCCCGACCACGAATTCCGACAGCATGATCGGCACGCCGATAAGGAACACCATCCCGATGTAGAGGATGACGAACGCGGCGCCGCCCTTGTCGGCCGCGGCGTACGGGAACCGCCACATGTTGCCGAGACCAACGGCGGACCCAACGGCTGCCAGGATGAAGCCGAGTCTCGTACCCCAACCCTCGCGGCTACGCCCCTCCATCCCTACCTCCGATGTCTGTACGCAGTGATTTCAGCCGGTAGACAGTCCCGCCACCCTACCGCCCACAACGTCCCCCGTCAACCCACTCCTCCTGCTCGCGCTTCCGCTCGCGATCGTGATCGTGGTCGTAATCGAAATGAGCACGATCACGACCACAATTACGATCACGAGCAAGAGCAGGAGTTGTAGCTGGAAGGGATTAGTGGGGGGCAGTGATCCTGGCGCCGTCGAACGGCGGGCGATGCCGGCACCGATGAGGAAGAGCGTTAACAGCGGACAGGCAGTACCACTGAGACCGGACAGTTCTGCCGCGCCGCCCGAACGGCACCAGGATCCTGCAACTACAGACTAGACGGTTCGGAAGCCCGAAAACCCTTGCTTAGAACTCGAACGACCAGTCGCCGCTCGGCAAAGCGCCTTTCGGTCCGACCATGAGCGCCCACGGCGACGACTTCTTCTCGCCGTTTCCCGAGACAGCCGAGTGGTCCGTACGCTCACGGCTCCAGACATAGGCCCGCAGCAAGGGGCTCGGCAGCGCCGGCGGCCGATCCAGGACAAGGATCCCGGCCGGCCGGCCGTCGGTGACCTCCACACTTCCCCGCCTCACAGATCTTAAGATCATCACGGATTTCCCCAAATCTCACGTAACGCCGCAGCGCCAGATGGCGCGCTTGCCACCTCACAAGGCACGCCCCGTGCCGCTCGACGACTCATCGGAAACCCGCATAATCCCTAGCTTTTCGGCCCACCCACCCGACTCGGACCCCCAGAATCCGTGTTCCTCCGACCCACCTCCCGTATCACAACGACACACCCAGCCCTTCGGCCCTAGTTCTAGTTCTAGTCCTAGTCCTAGTCCAATCCTAGTCGTAGTCGTAGTCTCCGGCCGCTGTCCGGGTTTGGACTAGGACTACGACTAGGATTGGACTACGACTAGGACTGGGACTATGAAGCGCTAACTGCGGCGGTGCAAAAACTCGCGGATCAGGGCCTGAATCGCAGGATCGCTCGATCCCAGCTTCTGGATCGAGCCGAGAACCTCCTCGGCCTCAGCGCTCTCGCCCGCTTCGTCCAGGCAAGCGACGAGCGCCAACAACGGTTGCACGGCGTCCGGCTGCAGTTCGGCCGCACGCCGCAACGCGACCGCCGCCGACTCCAAATCGCCCGCCCGAACCAGCAGCGCGCCAAGCACCTCGAACGCTTCGGGGTGATCCGGCGCTTCCTGCGCGCAGCGACGTAGCGTCTCGATCGCGTCGGCCTCGCGCCGCGCCTCGATCTGCGCCCGGCCCAGCGCCAGCAGTGCGGCCGCGGCGTCCGCGGCTTCGACCATCTCCGCATAGCTCCGCCACAGCTCCACGGCCTCCGCCTTGCGGCCACGCTCGGCGCCGATCAGCCGCGCCAGCTCGCGCACCGCCTCGGCGTCATCGGGCGCCTGCGCGATCCGCTCTCGCAGCTCTGCTTCACGCTCTTTCACCTGTCTTCTCCCAAAGCAAGGGCGCCCGGCCATCGACCGGGCGCCTTGAGCTTACCGCCACTAACCCGTGCGTATCAGCCGGGTGGATCGATCTCGAAATGCACGTAGTTCTTCGCGATGAACTCGTGCCATTCCTGCGGCACTTCGTCGTCCGGGAAGATCGCGTCCACCGGACACTCCGGCACGCAGGCCCCGCAGTCGATGCACTCCTCGGGGTGAATGTAATACTGGTCCGGGCCTTCGTAGATGCAGTCTACCGGGCAGACATCGACGCAGGCTGCGTCCTTAACGTCGATGCACGGCTGAGCGATGATATATGTCACTTTATTTCATGCCTCCTGTATCGAATCCTGGATTCAGCTAGCCCAAGCCTGATCGACCCGATTATAGGAACGGGCTATGGGGTCGGCAACCCTTTTTTTCCGTTTGACTCGCCAAGGTTGCCAAACCTAGGTTGGTCACGCGCTTCACCCCCGCACATCCGCTCTAACAGGAGACCACAGCATGACCTCGAGGTCCAGAACGCTCGCCCTCGCTGTCCTCGTCACAGCTCTGACGTCGGCCGCAGCGTTCGCCGCGCTCCAACAGTCCGGGCCGCGGACCACAACGCGATCCGCTTCCTACGCCATCCTCGGACGCGACGGGCTGACCGGCGAACTGGGCGTGGCTGCGGCCAGCTACGCGCCGCTCATCGGAATGAACCTCGAGTACCTCGATTACGAGGCGGGCGGCGTGATCGTTCTCGGCGGCCCCTTCCTCGACATCAACGAGAAGACCCTGGCCGGCATGGACAGCGGACTGCTGCCGGGCAGGGCGATTACCGTCGGGCTCTACGGCGATGAAGGCAGGGAGAATCGCCAGGTGATGGCGCTATCGCCACACGGCGCGGCCGCCTTCACCGGGGACGAGCTGGAAGGGTATGCCGGCGACAAGGTAGGAGACACCTACGTCATCGCCGGCCACCGGCTCGCCGGGTCCGAAGTCATCATGGCGATGGAAGAGTCGTTCGCTACTTCGGAGGGTCGCCTGGCCGATAGGTTGATGGCCGCCCTCGAGGCCGGCCGCGATGCCGGCGGCGAAAAGGGCGGCGCTCATTCCGCCGCCCTGCTGGTCGTCGGTCCCGGCGCGATCTTCGCCACACGCGACCGGCTGGTAGACTTGCGTGTCGACTACGTGCCCGGCGATGCCGTGTGGGCCCTCGCCTTGATGCGGCAGCAGATCGACTCGATCTACGAGGTCAACTAGAGGCGGTCTCCTCCACCGCCGCCTTGATCTCGTCGAACGGCGGCAGCACGCTCGCATCCTCCGATACCCAGCGGAAGCGGACGATGCCGTCCTTGTCGATCACGAACGCGGCTCGTTTCGCCACGCCACGCAGCCCACCCAGCTCCTCGTACAACGCTCCGTAGTCCGCCGCCGTCTCCTTGTTGAAGTCGCTAAGCAACGGGAACGGCAGCTTCAGCTGGTCGGACCAGACCTTCAGCGTGTGCTGGCTGTCCACGCTGGCCCCGAGGACCCGGGCGCCGGCCCCGGTGTAGGACTCGTAGTCGTCTCTTATGATCCGCAGCTCGTTGGTGCAGACCGGCGTAAACGCGAGCGGCACGAACAGTAGCACCGTCGGTCCCCTGCCGAAGTACTCCTCTAGCGAGACCGCATCGCCTGTAGCAGCGGTGAGCTCGAAATGAGGTGCCGGCTGGCCGACCTCGGCGGACATCGACATTGGACCTCCAGATCTACCTTTTGCGTTCATTCTATGCGTCACCGTGGATCTTCAATGCTACCCGGGCCCCGCCAGAACGCAAGCCGCACGGCGCTTCTGGTGGACGCTGACGCAAAGTGTGTTAGCTTTTATGGTTCCGACAGTCTCGGGGTTTCCAGACGGCTGGCCGGCGCCCACGCGCCAGGCAGGGCCCAATATTGTGGAATGCGTGAACTGAAGATCATACAGCCCGGCGAACTCCCCACGGAGTACGAGGCCCTGCGGCGGCAGCGCGAGGACATACAGCCGCTGCTGCAGGAGCGTATGCCCGTGAACGCCGGCCCCGAAGGCCGCAAGCCGCGCTGGCTCAAGGCGCGGGCGCCCGGCATGGGGGAGTACGTCAACCTCAAGCGGCTGATGCGGGCCAAGACACTGCACACGGTCTGCGAGGAAGCCCACTGCCCCAACATGGGCGAGTGCTGGGGGCATGGCACGGCGACCTTCATGATCCTCGGCGATACTTGCACGCGGTCCTGCTCGTACTGCGCGGTGACCACCGGGATGCCCGAGGGGCTCGACGAACTGGAGCCCATGCGTGTGGCCGAAGCGGTGCACGCCATGGAGCTCAAGCACGCGGTGATCACGTCGGTCAACCGCGATGACTTGCCTGACGGTGGCGCCGGCGTCTTCGCCGACACGATCAAGGCGATCCGCGGGCTCGTCCCCGACTGCTCGGTAGAGGTGCTGACGCCCGACTTCAAGGGCGACCCGAACGCGGTGGCGACCGTAGTCGACGCGCGGCCGGAGATCTTCAGCCACAACCTGGAGACGGTGGAACGACTCTACCGGTTCATCCGGCCGGGCGGCCGCTACGATCGGGCGCTCGAGGTGCTCGCCCACTCCAGGGTAGTCGACAACGAGGTTATGACCAAGTCCGGTATCATCTGCGGCATGGGCGAGACCCGCGACGAGCTGATCGAGGCGATGGCCGACCTGCGGGACGTAGGGATCCAGATCCTCACGCTCGGTCAGTACTTGCGTCCGTCGCCCCGTCACCTGCCCATCGACCGCTACTACACGCCGGACGAGTTCGCCGAGCTCAAGCGTATCGGCGAGGATGAGCTGGGGCTCGATCACGTGGAGGCCGGGCCTTTGGTCCGCAGCTCCTATCATGCCCGCGAACAGGTGGAGTCGATCGGCGGCGGCTCGTTTTCAGAGCGTTCCGCTACGACACGTTGACCAGGAGGAAGCGATCCGAATAACCGGGCTTTTTGTGCAGCGAGCAGGACCGCGCGGGCGCCCAAGCCCGCGTTTTACGCTGTGCACGGATGGAGGTGATTGAGCCGTGGCAACGAGAACGAAACCAACAGACGGCCTGCTGGGCCTCGATCGCGGACCGCTGATCGAGATGCTCCGCTGGATGATCCTCGGCCGTCGATACGAGGAGAAGTCCGCCGAGATGTACCAGATGGGCCAGATCGGCGGCTTCTGCCACCTATATATAGGACAGGAGTCCGTTGCCGTCGGCGCCATTACCCCGCTCCGCGACGACGATTACGTGATCACCGCCTACCGCGACCACGTGCACGGACTGGTCTGCGGAATGGACCCTCGCGCCATAATGGCCGAGCTCTTCGGCCGCGTCGACGGCTGCTCGCGCGGCAAAGGCGGCTCCATGCACCTGTTCGACCGCGACGCCAACTTCATGGGCGGTCACGCCATCGTCGGCGGCCACCTGCCCATCGCCGCCGGCATCGGTTACGCCATCCGCTACCGCGACACCGATCAGGTCTGCATCTGCTTCCTCGGCGACTCGGTGGCCAACATCGGGGCCTTCAACGAGTCGCTCAATATGGCGGCTCTGTTCCAGCTGCCCGTCGTCTTCATCATCGAGAACAACCAGTACGGCATGGGCACCGCCGTCAGTCGCGCCGCCGCCATCGAGAACCTGGCCGACCGCGCCTGCGCTTACGAGGGGATGCAGGGCTGGACCATCGACGGTACGGAGGTGCTGGAAGTTCGCGAGACCGTGGAAGCCGCAGTGGACAGGGCCCGCGTTCACAAGCTGCCGACTCTGATCGAGGCCAACACCTACAGGTTCGTCGGACATTCAATGTCGGACCCCAACTACGGCCACTACCGCACCAAGGAAGAGGTCCATCACTTCAAGGCACACGACGACCCGATCAAGCGGTACATCGAGACGCTGAAGAAGCACCAGATGATCACCGACGCTGACATCGAGGAGATAGAGACGGAAGCGAGAAGGATCGTCGACGAGTCGGTCGAGTTCGCCAACAACAGCCCGGAGCCGCCGGCCGACGATCTCTATACCGACATCTACGCCGAGCCGTACCCCGACGCCAAGCGGAGGGACCCATGGCGCTGATGACATACCGCGACGCGCTCAACCAGGCGCTTCGCGAAGAGATGCGGCGCGACCCCGACGTCTTCATGATGGGTGAAGAGGTCGGAGCCTATCAGGGCGCCTACAAGGTTAGCCGCGGCCTGCTCGAGGAATTCGGCGAATGGCGCGTGCGCGACATGCCCATCGCCGAGCTCGGCTTCACCGGCTTGGGCGTCGGCGCAGCCATGGTGGGCTTAAGGCCCATCGTCGAGTACATGACCTGGAGCTTCGCGCTCCTCGCCATCGACGGCATCGTCAACGCCGCCGCTAAGATGCGTTACATGTCGGGCGGCCAGTTCAAGATGCCGATCACCTTCCGCGGGCCCAGCGGCGTCGCCAACCAGGTCGGCGCCACGCACTCACAAGCGCTCGAATCCTGGTACGCCACCGTACCCGGCCTCAAGGTCGTGGCGCCCGCTACAGCACGCGACGCCAAGGGGCTACTGAAGTCGGCGATCCGCGATGACGATCCCGTCGTCTTCCTCGAAGGCGAGCTGCTTTACGGGTCGAAGGAGGAGGTCCCCGAGGACGAGAACTTCACGATCCCGTTGGGCGTCTCCGAGGTCAAGCGTGAAGGCGCCGATGTGACCATCGTCGTGCACGCGCGGCCGCTCCATTCAGCGTTGCGCGCCGCCGAGATAGTGGAGAGCGAAGACGGTATATCGGCTGAAGTCATCGACCCACGCACACTCCGCCCCATGGACATCGACACCATCCTCGACTCCGTGCGCAAAACCAATCGCTGCGTCGTGGTGGAAGAGGGCTGGGCGGTTTGCGGGATGGGCGCCCAGGTCGTCGATGACATACAACGCGAGGCGTTCGATTACCTCGATGCGCCGATCGCCCGGGTAACCGGCGCCGACACGCCGCACCCCTACGCGAAGAATCTCGAGCAGCTTCACTTCCCCCAGGCGGACTTGATCGTCAAAGCGGTTCGCCAGGCCTGCTACCGGAAATAGGATCAGGTATGGCCACTCGCATCGTTATGTCGAAGCTGTCGCCCACCATGGAGGAAGGGCGAGTCCTTCACTGGGTGAAGAAGGAAGGCGACCCGGTCGAGCCCGGCGACGTCGTGGTCGAGGTCGAGACCGACAAGGCCACGATGGAAGTCGAAGCCATGGGGGCCGGCGTGCTCAGAAAGATTCTTGTTGAGGACGGCGGCACTGTGCCCACCGGGACGCTGCTCGGCGTTGTCGCCGCTCCTGACGAAGACATCTCGGCCATCCTCGCCGAAGCGGAAGCTGGCGCCGTCGCAGAGGCAACGGCAGCAACGGACGGCGCGGCAGCGGTCGCGGCCGCGACGCCGGCAACCGCAGAAGCACCGGCGACGGTCAGCGCTGCGGCGGTCGAAGTCGCCGTCGAACCTGCGCACCAGCCTGCCGGCGACGGTGGACGAGTGAAGGCCTCGCCCCTGGCGAAGCGCATGGCCCGGGAAAACGGCATCCGACTCGAGCAGCTGAACGGCAGCGGAACCGGCGGCCGCATCATCAAGCGCGACATCGAGGCAGCGGTGAGCGGCGGAGTCGCGGCGACAACGGTCGCCGCCGTCGGGTCCGAGGCGCCCTATCAGCAGGTCGAGCTCTCGCAGATTCGCAAAGCGATCGCTCGCAACCTCGTCACCAGCATGGGGCCGATCCCCCACTTCTTCCTCACGATCGAGATCGACATGAACCGCGCGCTCGACCTGCGTGCCGAGCTCAACAAGTCGCTCGAGGGCTCAGGCGCCAAGATCGGGGTCAACGAGATTCTCATCAAAACTGCGGCCCAGGCGCTGGCAGAGCATCCAAACGTCAACGTCGCTTTCGCTGACGACCACATCCGCCGCTTCACCCGCGTCGATGTCGGCGTCGCCGTCGCTGTGCCCGACGGCCTCATCACACCGGTCCTCCGCAACATCGGGCCGAAGGGGCTGCGCCAGATCTCGGCAGAGCTGCGCGACATGGTCGACCGGGCCCGGGGTAAGAAGCTGGCGCCGGAAGAGTACTACGGCGCGACCTTCACCATCTCCAACCTCGGCATGTACGGCATCGACGAGTTCACCGCCGTCATCAATCCGCCCGCCGCCACCATCATGGCCGTCGGCGCAACGGTGGAGAAGCCGGTCGTCGTCGATGGGTCCGTCCAGGTACGCAAACGCATGCGGGTCACGCTCTCCTGCGATCACCGCGCCGTCGACGGTGCGATGGGCGCTGAGTTCCTGGCCACGTTCCGGGACATGCTCGAGAATCCGCTCCGCCTGGTCTTGTGATTCTGGGTTGAATCACCGAGCTTAACCCCAACTTCAAGTCACGATTATCCGAGGCCCGAAGCACAATTCCCGAATCCAAGGGGTGAGCTGTGGGTAAGAAGACCGAAGGTATAAAGGACACCTACGATCTGGTCATCATCGGTGCCGGCCCCGGTGGCTACGTCGCCGCGATCCGCGCCGCTCAGCTCGGTCTGGACGTCGCCTGCATCGATGCCCAGACAGATGAAGGCGGACTTGGCGGCGTCTGCCTCAACTGGGGCTGCATCCCCGCGAAAGCGCTGCTCGAGAGCGCCAGCCTGGCACGCCACATAAAGGACGACGCCGCCGACTTCGGCATCAACGTCAAAGGCTACGACCTCGACATCGCCGCCGCCGTCGGCCGCAGCCGCCAGGTCAGCGAGCGCCTCACCAAGGGCATCAAGTTCCTGTTCGACAAGAATGGCGTCATGCCGATCTTCGGCCACGCCAAGCTGGCCGGCGGTAAGAAGATCGAGGTCGCTCTCAAGTCCGGCGGCTCCACGACCATCAGCGCGTCCAACATCATTATCGCCTCCGGCTCGCGGCCCAAAACGTTCCCCGGTTTCGAGTTCGACGGCGAACGCGTGATCAGCAGCCGCGAAGCGCTCGAGCTCAAGAAGTTGCCCGGCCACATCATGATCGCCGGCGCCGGCTCCATCGGCATGGAGTTCGCCGACGTCTTCAACGCCTTTGGCGCCAAGGTCACCATCGTCGAGGCGCTGCCACAGCTGCTCCCACTCGAGGACGACGAGATCGCCGGCGTCGTCGGCCGTTCTTTCAAGAAGCGCGGCATGGACGTCAAGAAAAAGACGAAGATCACGTCGCTGGAGAAGTCGAAGACGAAACTCAAGGTTACCGTAGAAGGGTCCGCCGGCGAAGACGTCATCGAGTGCGACATGCTCCTCATGGCCGTCGGCCGCACGCCCAACGTCGAAGAGCTCGATCTCGCGGTGGGCGGCGTCAAACAGAACGACGAGGGCTGGATCGCCGTCGACGAGTACAACCGCACGAGCGCCGACGGCATCTTCGCCATTGGCGACGTCGCCGGGCCGCCCATGCTGGCCCATAAGGCGTCGCACCAGGGCATGGTCGTCGCCGAACTGATCGCCGGTACCCCGACGCACCCGGTGGACCCCAACAACATTCCGTCCTGCACCTACTGCCACCCCGAGGTCGCCAGCGTCGGCCGCACCGAGAAGGCGGCGCGCGAGGACGGCTTTGACGTGGTCGTCGGCAAGTTCCCATTCAGCGCCAACGGCAGAGCGCTGGCCGCGGGCGCGCCCGACGGGATGATCAAGGTCGTCGCCGATGCGAAGTACGGCGAAGTGGTCGGCGTCCACATGGTCGGCCACAACGTCACCGAGCTCGTCGCCGAGGTCACCCTCGGCCGCGCACTCGAGACGACCGTCGAAGAGCTCGCCGGTACCATACACGCACACCCCACACTGGCCGAGACCGTGATGGAGGCCGCACTCGCCACTTTGGGGCGGCCCATCCACATCTAGCGGCACGCGTGTGAGTACGGAAAAGATCTGCCAGCTCGTCAAGCTACCGGGCCTCACCGACTACGGTGAGGCCCTCGAGCTTCAGCGCCGCCTAGCACGTGCCCGCGTCAGCAAAGAACTGAGCGACGACGTTCTGCTGCTGCTCGAACACCCCCGCGTCATCACGTTGGGTCGCGGCTCCAGCGAGACCAACGTGCGTGCCTCGTCGGAGCTACTCGCCGAGAAAGGCGTCGAGATCCACGAGATCGAGCGCGGCGGCGACGTGACCTACCACGGGCCCGGCCAGCTCGTCGGCTACCCGATCATCGACCTCACTCGCCAACGACAGGACCTGCACTGGTACTTGAGGCAGCTGGAAGAGGCGTTGATTCGGACTTTAGCGACGTACGGCATCGACGGTAGCCGCGTGCCCGGCTACACCGGCGTTTGGGTGGAAGACCGCAAGATCGCTTCCATTGGCGTGCACGTCACGCGCTGGGTCACCTTCCACGGCTTCGCCCTCAACGTGTGCACCGATCTGTCGGACTTCCAGCTGATCGTGCCCTGCGGGATCGAGGCCGTGACCATGACGTCGGTGGAGAATGAAACAAGCGGCGGCCACGGTATCGCCGAGGTCAGCGATGAAGTAGCGCGCCGCTTCGCCGAGGTCTTCGACCTCGCGATCGTGCCGTCCGACCTGGACAGCCTGTTCTAGTTACTTACCACTCATCGCGCGGAGCACGAACAGCAAGTTCGCCGGTCGCTCCGCCATCCGTCTCATGAAGTAAGGGTACCACTCATTCCCGTAAGGAACGTAGATCCGCATCCCGTAGCCCTCTTCTACCAACATGGCATGCATGTCACGACGCACGCCGTACAGCATCTGGAACTCCACCGGCGCCGCCCGGTCCGAGTGCTCGTGAATCAGGCGCTTCCCCTCTTCGAGCATCAGGTCATCGTGAGTCGCTATGCCTACCGGCGACTCCGAGTCCATCAAGATCTCCAGCAGCCGGACGTAGCTGTCGTTGATCTCGCTCTTCTTTTGGAACGCCAGATCCTCCGGCTCCTTGTAGGCGCCCTTGCACAACCGCACGGGCGCGCCACGACGAGCCAGCTCACGGACATCATCTTCACTCCGCCGCAGGTACGACTGGATGACCGCGCCGATGTTATCGTATTCATCGAACAGAGCGTAAAACACTTCCAGCGTCGCATCGACATAGTCTGAGGCCTCCATGTCCATGCGCAC
Organism: Gemmatimonadota bacterium; assembly: GCA_039589155.1. GTDB lineage: Bacteria > Gemmatimonadota > Gemmatimonadetes > Palauibacterales > KS3-K002 > Kutchimonas. The sequence continues at coordinate 23,753 of JBDHHX010000007.1, forward strand.
GAAGTTGCCCTGCTGCCGCGCCGCCGCCGCCACTCGCCTCATGTTCTCCTGGCACAGATCGCGGTCGATCGCCAGCCCAATCTGGGTCGGCTTGATCGAGATCGTCGACTTGATGCCGTTCTCGCTCTTCAGCCGTTCGAGGATCTTGATGTAGTCGTCCGTCGCCGCCCTCGCCTGCCCCTCGCTCTCCACCGCTTCGCCAAGGTGGTCGAGCGTCACGTCCATGCCCAGCCCGTTCAGATCGCCGACCGCTCCGATCGCTTCGTCCAATGTCTCGCCGGCGACGAACCGCCGCGATCGCTTCCGCGCGACCTTCGAGTTCAGAACGAAGTTCTGTAGCCGTCTTCTTTCACTCAGGTAGAGCAGTACGCTCCGTAGCATACTCCCGTTCCGAATCCGGGTGGACGATGATTGTGGGGCTACTCAATGCTGTAGGGTCGGAAAAGATACGCCGCACTGCCGCCCGGGGCCAGCGACCCGCTCAGCCCTTGTCGCCGACCCGCTCCCTCAGCTCCGTGAGCTTCACCAGGCTGATCACCCGGTAGCCTTCGGCCTCCAGTGCCTCGCGGCCGCCTTCCTCCCGGTCGACCAGCGCCAGCACGGCCAGGATGCGGGCGTCAGCCGCCTTCAAGGCCTCGCACGCCTTCAGGGCGGAACCGCCCGTGGTGATCGTGTCCTCGATCACAACCACCTCCTGCCCTGACGAGTAGCAGCCCTCTATCTGGCGGCCCACGCCGTGCTCCTTTGCTTCCTTGCGCACGGTGAAGCTCTCGATCGGCCGCCCGTCCAGATAGCTGCGGTGGGCGATCGCGTAGGCTATGGGGTCGGCGCCCATCGTCAGGCCGCCCACCGAACCCGGCGCCAGGCCGGCATCGTCCAGTGCCCTCAGGCCCAGCGCTCCGATCAGCGCCTGGCCCTCCGCCGACAGCGTGGTCGTCCGGGCATCTACATAGAATCGACTCTTCCTTCCGCTACGCAGAGTGAAGTCGCCGATCTTGAACGATCGCTCCGCCAGAAGCTCGATCAGCCGCTCGTGCTCTTTCATGGCCCCTTTCGTCCGTTTCCGTGAAAAGCGCCGCGCCGATTCATCGATCGGCCTGCGGCGCCTGCCTCCTGACACTCCCGGACCGGCCGGCTCAGCTCAGCCGCTCTCACCGCCTAACTGACAATCGCTGCACAACCCATAGATCTTCAGACGCCGGCTCTGTACCGCGTATCCCATCCCTGAGGCGATCTCCGCCTGCAGGTCGTCCAGCGACGCCACCGTGAAACGCTCGACCTTCCCACATCCCGTGCAAATCAGGTGGTCGTATCGCGCCTCGCCCGCCTGGTGCTCGTAGCGCTTGAAACCTTCACCGAAATCCAGCTCGTGTGCCAGGTCCGCCTCCACCAGCAGGTTCAACGTCCGGTAGATCGTCGCCTTCCCCACGTGCTCGCCGCGGCCGCGCAGCTGGTCCGCCAGGTCGTCCACCGACAGCTGATGCTCGCTCTCGAACAGCGACATGGCGATCGCCTCGCGCTGATGCGTCACCGGCAACCGCTTCTGGTGCAGATAGGCCCGGAACAGGTCCATCAGCAGCATGGCGCAGCCGAACGGTGGCTTCGGTGTGACTTGGGGAATCGCTGACTCGGACTGGCTTGGCGCGGCCATCAATCCAGGTAGTACGGGGGCCAACAACACGCGATATCGTTTTCAACGATGATAATAGCCCCCGCTTCTCGCTCACGCAATCGCGACCGCTTACTCCTGGCCCGCCAGCCGGCGTGGAACCGTCAGAGAGACGACCAGTCCGAGCGCGGCGCAGACGACGATGTAGGCCAACATGGGCCGTAGCATGGGAATCGCGGCGGACCGTCCATGAACCGCCATCGTCATCAGCATGGCCGTCAGGCTGTCATAGGGCGGCAGTATCCGTCTGAGAATGTCCAGCAGAGGCCCGACCTGAAGCGAGTCCGAAAGACCGCGAAGGCCGCCGGAGATCAGAAACAGGCCGTAGGCGAAGAGCGCCGCATTGCGGACTCCCAGCGCCGATCCCAGGAACGCGAGGACGACCAGCAAGACGGGGAGCCACCCGGCGGCGATGAACAGGTCAACGATCAAGGAGAGCGAGGCCCCGCTCAGCGAAGCCGCGAGTCCCAAGGTCACGGTGACTACGGCGCTGGCCAGGCAGGCCCAGCCGACCAGGGCGATCAGCCGCGCCTGGTATAGGTCGAAGGCGGTGATCGGTTTTTGCAGCCACCAGGCCCCGAGGCCCAGACGGACGTCGTCGTTCACCCACGAGCGGCAGAGCGGCGCGGCCGCCATCATCAACCCGAAACCGTAGAGCACGCTCGTGCCGCGCGACCCGCCCTCGCCGCTCCAGGTCGCGTTCAGGAACGCCAGTGCGGCGAATGCCACGAGCGCGACTATGTAATACGTTCGTCGAACCCTGATGGCCGATTCCGCTATGAAGCGGAACTGTGTCGGGACCAGCCGGATGCCTCGCATCATTGCGCGCTCGTCCTTTGCGTCAGCTGATGGAACAGCAGTTCGAGATCGAACGGCCGCTCCTCGAACACGTAAACCCTGGCGCCCGCCGCCTCAGCCGCATTGGCGAAGCCGCGCGCCAATCGCTCCTCTTTGAACGCCGCTTCATCGCCGGCCAGGCGGATTCCGCCGAACTGCAGCATCAGGCTCGCCATCCCGGCCTCGTCGCCGCGAAACTGAACGGCCCAAACGTCCCGGGCGCCGATCAGCTCTTCGCGAGAGCCCTGGCCGAGGAGCAAACCTTCCGACAGGACCACCACCTCGTCGCACACGCGCTCAAGCTCCAACAGATTGTGCGAAGAAACGATCGCCGTCTGCTGCCGCCGCTTCAGCTCGCGCAACAGACTCCTCAGTATCCCCACCGACGCCGGGTCGAGACCGTTAACGGGCTCATCGAACAGCAGCAGCTCCGGATCTCCCAGCAATGCGGCCAGTAAGCCGACGCGCTGGCGATAACCGTGCGACAGCGTGCGAATCTCCGCACGCGCTCTGTCGGTCAGCGCCAGGAGCCGCATGAGCCGATCGATGGAATCCTGTCGCTCCCCTCCGCCCAGGCCGGCCAGCCGACTGACGTGCTCGGCCAGCTCGCGAACCCGCAGGCTACCGGGCAGCCGCACCAGCTCCGGCAGATACCCTATACCGCGACGCGTTCGGTAGGCCGCCGGCTCGAGCCCGGCGATTGAGAGCGCTCCCTTATCCGGCTTCAAGAATCCCAGGATGAGACGGTAGAGCGTCGTCTTACCCGAGCCGTTGGGCCCCACGAGTCCCAGCACCACGCCACGCCGAACGCGGAAAGACACATCGTCCAGCGCCGGTGCCGCCGCCGACCGGTAGCGATAGCCGACCCGATCAACTTGAAGCAGCGTCTCGGTATCCGATTCGCTCAACGGCCGCCTCCTCTCATTCGATCGGCGTCGGGCCTGTCGACGACAGCGACGCCGGGCACGTCAAGGTCGGAGATCGCGACCAGGTACAGTCTCTCCGAGCCCGCGGCGAGATCGCTGACCTGCAAATCGAGCTTATAGGTCGCTGTGTAGCTACCGTCCACTTCGAACGCATCGATGATCGAAGCGCTCTCGCCGCCCCGCTGGGTCAGAGCCCAGATGGTCGAGTCCGGCGCTACCGCCAGCCGCGCGATGTGCGAGCGCAGAGTCGGAACTCTCAAGTCATCCGGTGGCCGCGCGCCCAATTCGGAGAAGCGCTCTCGGACGCGCGCCTCGATCGTCTCGATCTCCTCCGCGCTGCGACGCAACGGCTCCAACTCCGGTCGTCGTATCGTCTCCCGCGACTCGCCATCGGGACCGACCCGCAGGATCACGTAGTCCGGGCCCGGCGGCGACAAGAGCAAGCCGCCGCCGGGCGCCGACGCGACCGCGTACGAGTGGTTCCTCGTCGATGAGCCGGGGTTCTCCGTCCCGGGCACCGCCTCATCGCTGTAACGGGCACCCGGCAACACCGCCTCCGGCGTCGAGACCCGGAATTCGGCCACATCGTCCGGTGGAAAGCGATCGATCTTCACATAGAAGCTGTCCGCCCGCGCCGCGAGAACCCTCGTCGCCAGGCCCGCTCCGCCCGCTGCCACCGTCCCCAGCAGTTCGTTCTCGGCGCCCCAGTACGTCACACGCCCGCTCATCGACAGCACGGCGGCGATGCCTTCCTGGCTCACGGCCAGGTCGATCGGGTGCC
>JBDHHX010000008.1:0-27763 GCA_039589155.1 Gemmatimonadota bacterium
TCGGGAGTTGGATGCCAGCTGCCGATACGAAGCCGGACTGGATCAGCCCGGCTTCACGCTGTATGAGACGCTGGTCTGGCGGAACGATCCGTGGCTGGAAAAGGGGACCATCTATGCACGCTTTTTGGAGCCGCTGCGGAACCGACGGCTGTTGGCACGCTACCCCGAGCGCGCTGCCTACCTGTACGTGCCGCTGACCCGGGAGCGGACCGCGGTGCCCCGTTTGTTGGAGCTGAAGTTCAGCGAACCGGCGGAAGTGGATAGCGTGGATGTCGGATTGGAGTCGGTGGAATGAAGCTGTTCCGTTCATCCGACCGGGTTCGACGTGTGGCCCTGGCGATCGCCGTCGGGGCGGTCGTCGCCTCGGTCGGCGTGTGGGCGCAGAACGATGCGCTGGTGGGCGTGAACTACGACGACGGGATCTACGCGTGGCTGGCCCGGTCGCTGGCTGATGGCGATGGCTACCGCATCACGTACACGCCCAGCGACGTTCCGGGCATCAAGTATCCGCCCATCTATCCCGTCAGTCTGGTGCCCTTCTGGAAGCTGGCGCGCACGCCGGAATCTGCGTATCGCGCCATGAAGATCGCGAACGGCCTCTACATCGGGCTCGCTGCCGGACTCTTCGTCTTCATGCTCGCCGAGCTAGGGATCCTGGCGGCACCTGTCGCGGTCATCATCACGCTGCTCGGATTCGTATCCGGCTCAATGATGCTCGCCACCGCCGGACTGCTCTCGGAGCCGCTGTACCTGGTACTGCTGTTCGCCGCCCTGTTGGCCGCCGATCGTATGCCACCCGGCGCCCGCGTCTCGCGCCTGGCGGCGGTCGCGCTTCTCGCTGGCCTGGTCGCCCTCACGCGCATGGTCGGGTTAACGCTCATCCTTGCGGTCCTGGTTGGTCTCTGGTGGCGTTGCGGGCGAAAAAGCGTGATGGTTTCGGCGGCGGTGCTGGCGGTCGTGATCGCCCCATGGCTCATCTTCACGCTCACATCGGCACACGAGATTCCAGAGTTATTGGTGCCGCGCTACGGCTCGTACGTCCAGCTCTACCTATCCGGAGTCGCGGGTGCGCCAGCGGCGGCGCTCAGCGTAGCTGCCACCAACGTCGGCGCCATCTTGCAGACGCTGGGCTCGAAGCTGGCGCCGCGACTGGGGATGGTCGGACAGGGAGTTGCCGGCGTTTCGTTGCTGGTGTTCGCCGTGCTCGGCGCACGAGCGGCGTTCAAGACGGCGCCGGCCAGCGCCACCTACCCGTGGCTCTACCTGCTCGTCATATCGACCTGGTCGTTTCCGCCGTTTCGGTTCGTCTTCATCCTGTTCCCGCTGCTGCTGGCGTTCGCTGCGGTCGGCCTCCCGAAGATGGCCGACTGGCTGGCAGGGCTGGCCGAGCGGAGTCCGCATGCCTGGGTTGCGGCCCGCAGCCGCTGGCTACGGTTGGCGGTTCTGACCGCCGCGGCGCTGTTGGCGTTGGACCTCGGGTATCGGGAGGTGCGGTCAGTATCACGCCGTCCCTGGGATGGCGCGGAGCTCACCAAGTCGGAAGTGACTCACGAGCTGATCGAATGGGTCGGTCAGAATACGGCGACCGACGATGTGATCGCCTACGAGCTGGACCCCATGCTGGCGCTGCACGCGGGGCGGAAGACGATACCGAACAACTACGAGCCGCTCCACGGCTGGTACCGGCGCGACGCGCCGCCGGTCGAGCCGCTGGCCCGCATGTTCCGCGAATCAGGCGTCGACTACGTGGCAGTGAGAAGCGGAATCGTCGCGGCAATGCAGCCGATCGACGCGCTGATGGGTGAGTATCCAGAGGCGCTGCAACTGATCCACATCACGCCGGGCGGCGTGATCGTTCTACAGGTCGATCAGGCGGCGCTGGCGGTGGAGCGAAGGGGAGGGGATAGGTGAAGCTGGAACTAGACGAACGTCGCACCAGGAACTACAGCATCGGGCTGGTCGTGTTGGCGGCGATCCTGGTCTACTGGAACTCGCTGGGCAATTGGTTCGCCTACGACGACGTCTGGATCATCGAAGATCGAGCCGTCGTCCACGACCTGGGTCAGCTGTGGCGGATCATCTCGATCGAGTACTGGCCCGAGATCTTCCAATCGGGGCTCTACCGGCCGCTGACGCTCCTCAGCTTTGCCGTCGACTGGGCGATTTGGAACGGCAACGCGTTCGGTTTCCACCTGGTCAACGTTCTGTTGCATGCCCTGGCCAGCGGCCTCGTCTTCGTGTTCTTGACTCGATTCTTCCCCTGGTGGGGAGCGTTGGCCGGGAGCCTCGTCTTCGCCGTACACCCCGTCCACACCGAGGCTGTCGCCAACATCGTGGGTCGCGGCGAGATCCTGGCGGCCGTCTGGGTCCTGTGCGCTGCACTGGTCTACATGCGTGCCGCGAAGGCCGGGCGCTTCCCGGCAACGACCATCGCGCTGCTGGCAGCGATCTACGCCCTTGCCGGGTTCTCCAAGGAGGGCGGCATCGTGCTCCCGGGGTTGCTGCTCGCCACGGATCTACCGGCGATCGCTAAACGGAGCGTCGGATCGTTCCGGGACTACGCACGATCCAGGTTCCCGACCTTCGCCGTCCTGACGGTCGTGCTGGTGCTGGTCCTCACCGCGCGCTGGGCGGTTCTGGGCACGGCCGTCGAGAGCGTGCCCGACCCGATATTCGCGCTGGACGACAGCTTTCCCACGCGGCTTCTCACCATGGCGCGCGTGTGGCCCCGCTACCTCGAGCTGATGCTCGTGCCACTGCAGCTCTCGGCAGACTACGGCCCCGCCATCATTCTGCCGGTGGACAGCATCACACCTCTCGGCGCCGCCGGTTTCCTGGCCGTTCTCGCGCTGGTGATCACCGCCGTCGCCGTCTTCCGGCGTGCTCCCGAGGCCGCGATGGCGTTGGTCTGGTTCGCCGTCGCCATGGCGCCCGTCTCAAATCTGATCATTACGGCCGAGATCGTGCTGGCCGAGCGCACGCTCTACATTCCGTCGCTCGCCTTCTCCATCATCGTGGCCCTGCTCGTAGTAAAGGCGCGCCCGGCCCTGCGACGATGGGTGGCCGCTCTGATCCTTCTTTGGGTCGCCGTCTTTTCCGTCGTCGCCGTGCGCCGCAACCCCGTCTGGTACAACACCGACACCGTGTTCGAGAACCTGCGCCACAAACATCCAGAGTCCGTCCGTCTCCTCTTCGGTGTCGCCATACAACTCAACCGCCAGGACCGCTGGGAAGAGGCGGTCGTGTGGTTCCGCCGCGCCCTCCAGCTATGGCCGTACCACGGGCCGTATATCGTCGAGTTCGCCTTCTATCTCTACCAGCACGGTGAGTACCAGGAAGCCGATGCGCTCGTCAGCCGCGCCGTCAGTTACAACCCGACCCAGCGGGATTGGAACCGCTTTCTCCTTGCCATCCGCGTGAAGGCGCGGAACTGGGAGGGCGTTCTAGAAGCCGCCAGTAACACTCGCCGCAACCTGGGCGAGGATGGATTCCTGCTGCTGATAGAGGCGGAGGCCCTGGCACAGCTCGGGCGCTTCCATGAGGCCGTAGAGTCACAGGCCGCAGCCGTCGACATCTACGGCGAGGACTCCACATGGGAAACCCGCCTCGATCTCGCGATGATGAGGGCGGCCGCGGGCGACACCGCGGGTGCCCTATCCGACCTGAGTTGGGCCCGAATGGCTCCGGATGCCGTTCCGCAGGTCACCGATTCGCTAGAGCGGGCGTGGGGTGGAGTAAACTGAAATTAGATAAGCACTTAGCGTTACAGTTCGTTGCACCGCGCCACGGCCCCCAGCCGCTTGCGTCATGCGAGGAGCCTTGCAGAATGCGGCTGTTTCAGCCCCGACGGAGCCGGTGCGAGCGTCGAGGCAGGGCGTGTTAAGTCTTTTGTTCTGAGGTAGTTACTGGCTTGACGCCCGAAGTGGTACCAAGTTTGCCACTAGTTGAGCCGGTGGTATGAGTAAGTGTCTACCCGCGGGAGAAACACAAGGAGGAAAGAGATGTTGCGGAGTTCAAAGGGTTTCACGCTGATCGAGCTTCTGATCGTAGTCGTGATTATCGGTATTCTGGCCGCGATCGCGATCCCGAAGTTCGCAAACACGAAGGAGAAGGCTTACGTCTCGGCCATGAAGTCGGATCTGCGGAATCTCGCAGCGGCTGAGGAGGCGTACTTCGCCGACTACCTGACGTACACCACGAGCACGACGAACATCGACTTCAACCAGAGCACCCAGGTCACGATCACGATCGGGACAGGGACGGCGAGCGGCTGGGCCGCTACGGCCGGTCACTCTGGCGTGAGCAGCACGAACACGGACGTGTGCGAGCTGTACTACGGTGGTGCTTCAGGGTCGACGGCGACGCAGGAAGGTGTTGTAGCCTGCGGCTGATGTTTGGCCTGATCCACAGCAAGGGTAGCGCGGAGGGGTACCTCCGCGCTATTCTTTTATAGCTGCCCCCGCTTGGGCCGGGATTCGCCCGGTCGAGGTTTCCCCAAAACTTGAGAACTCGCCCCCCGCCGCAGTTAAACGGTGAAATCGTCGGGATCTCTTCATCGAGAGCTAACTTTCGCTCTGGCTTTGATGCTCATCGCCGCTCTCGGCTTGGCGGCCGTGGCTGTTTTGCTATGGCTTCCGGTCGGCGGCTCGGTGAGCAGCGTGATCATCTTTCTCGCTGTGTTGGTAGCGGTGGACGTGGGGATCTTCGTGGTCTTCGGCAGCTACCTGCTTCGTCAGATGATCATGAAGCCGGTCCGCGCGATCGTGCATGGCGCCGAGGCCATCGCCCGTGAGGATTACTCTCGGCGAATCCAGATCGAGGGTTCGGCGGAGCTGGTGCGATTGTCGGCGGCGGTCAACGAGATTGCGGAGCAGTTGATCCAGGGCCAGAAGCGTCTGAGCGACAACATCCAATCGCTCAGCGAAGTGAACCGGGCGCTGACGGAAGCGCGCGACGAGCTGGTGCGGGCGGAGAAGCTCGCTTCGGCCGGCCAGTTGGCGGCGGGTATCGCTCACGAGATCGGCAATCCGTTGGGCGCTATCCTCGGCTACATGGAAGTGGCGGAGCGGCGCCCCAATATCGGCCAGGATCTGCTCTACGACATGCGCCGCGAGGCGCGGCGTATTGACAGGATCGTCAAAGGCCTCTTGGATTACGCTCGGCCCCGGCAGCCGGCGCCGCGACCGATCGAGGTCAACGACGTCGTGCAGGGGGCGCTGGAGCTGGTGGAGTCGCAGGGTCACTTCAAGGAGATCGAGCTCCAGCTCGAGCTCAGCGACGTCGAGACCACGGTGCACGCCGACCCCCACCAGCTGGAGCAGATCATGGTGAACCTGTTGCTCAACGCGGCTCAGGCGGTCGATGGCGCCAGCGGACGCGTCATCCAGGTCACCACCGATACCGTGCCCTATAAGGGTATGGCACCGCCATCGCGCCGCCGCGACGATCCGAACGGCATCGACTACTCGCACCTGAGGCGGCTGCAGGCCCGCCGTGAAGGGCTGACGCCCCCGCCGTTCTCGAGCGGCACCAAGGTCGTGCGGATCTCGGTGGCCGACAACGGGCCTGGCATTCCGGCGGAGATCTTGGACCGGGTGTTCGATCCCTTCTTCAGCACCAAGGAGACGGGGCAGGGCACTGGCTTGGGCCTGGCGGTATCGGCCAGACTGATCGAGGGGATGGGGGGCACGATCGCGGTGGACAGCCCGGAAGACGGCGGTGTCCGCTTCTCGGTGCTGCTACCCGCTGCCCGGGCGTTGACCGAGGAGGGAAGCGAGCCCGAGTCACCGATCGACAAACCTGATGAACCTACCGTCGAGCCCGTACAGTCGGCGGACCAACAGACTGAGGAAGACTAAGTGAAGGTACTGGTCATAGACGACGAAGCCGGCGTGCGACGCACTCTTTCGATGATCCTGGAGGACGAAGGCTACCAGGTCATCTCGGCGTCCGACGGCAGGGAAGGAATCGAGCGTGCCCTCGAGGACGAGCCGGACCTCATCCTGTGCGACATTCGCATGCCGCGCATGGACGGGCTCGAGTTCCTGGAGGAGTACCGCAAGAAGAACGGGCAAGCCCTGGTCATCACGATCACCGCCTATGGCAGCAACGAGCTGGCCGTCGAAGCGATGCAAAAGGGCGCCTACGACTACCTGCCCAAGCCGTTCACCACGGCGGAGGTCGTGCTCACGCTGCGCAAAGCCGAAGAGCGCGAGAAGCTGCGCCGCGAAGTCACACGTTTGCGCAAGCGTGTCAAGGCGGACCAGCAGTATCCCGAGATCGTCGCCAAGAGCGCCGGGATGCGTGAGGCCCTCGACCTGGCGACCAAAGTGGCGCAGCACCCGTCCACCGTCCTCATCACCGGTGAGAGTGGAACCGGCAAGGAACTCATCGCTCGACTGATTCACGGTGCCAGCCCGCGGCAAGATCGGCCTTTCGTCCCCATCAACTGCGGCGCGATCCCCGAGAACCTGCTGGAGTCCGAGCTGTTCGGCCACGTGAAGGGGGCCTTCACCGGCGCCCACGTCGACCGGGCAGGCCTGTTCGAGGAGGCCGACGGCGGAACGCTGTTCCTCGACGAGATCGGCGAGCTGCCAGCCCAGCTGCAGGTGAAACTGCTGCGGGCGTTGCAGGAAGGCGAGATTCGGCGCGTCGGCGACAGTTCGTCGCGCAAGGTCGATGTTCGCCTCGTCTGCGCCACGGCCCGCGACCTGGAGCAGGAAGTCAGGGACAACACCTTCCGCTCTGACCTCTACTACCGGATCAACGTGGTGCGCATCCACCTGCCGCCGCTGCGTCAGCGGACGGAGGATATCCCACCCCTAACTCGCCATTTCATCGAGCGCTTCGCCAAGCAGCTGGGCATCAACGTGACCGGCTTCGAGCCGGCGGCGATGAAGGCGTTGCTCGGTCACCCGTGGTACGGCAACGTCCGTCAGCTGGAGAACGTGGTCGAGCGGGCCATGGTCCTGGCCGAGGGAACCACGGTCGTACCCGATGATCTCCCCGAACTCATTCGCCACCCGGAGACGTCGGTGGAGGGTCCGATGGACGCGTTACCAGCGGACGAGCTGTCGATCAAGAAGCAGACGGCTGATCTCGAGCGCCGGCTGATCGGGCGCGCACTGCAGGTGACGGACGGCAACCGCACCAAGGCAGCGGAGCTGCTCGACCTCAGCTATCGGGCGCTGCTCTACAAGATCCGCGACTACGGCCTCGATTGACCCGGCCTTTATTCGATCACGATCACGATCACGATCACGCGCGCGAGCACGAGCACGAGTCATCCTGCTCCCGCTCGTGATCGTTATCGTAATCGCACCCATGCGTTGAGCATCTGTTGACGCAGATGCGTTACAGTCTCCGCGATGAGAGGCTACTCACTCGCGGAGGCTGTATTCGTTTTGGGCATCCTGGCCATTCTCGTCGCTGTCGCCTTCCCTGCGCTTGCGCACTCGCGGGCCCGGGTGAACGTGGTCGCGGCCAAGAACGCGTTTGCGGCGACACACTCCGTCGCTCGGCAGGTCGCCGCCCAATACGGCCGCCTGTCACGCCTCCACCTCGATCCCGAGGGCGACCGCTTCTGGGTGACCGTCGACACGGCTGCGCGGCCGGGCGTCAATGCTCTCGATACCGTCGGACCCGTGGTCTGGGTGGGTTCCCTATTCGGCGGCGTCGAGATCGACGGCCGGCGGCGGACGTTCTGCTTCGACCCTCGTGGCCTTGCCACACCGAGATCTGACTGCGATCTGCCGAACGCTACGGTTGTCTTCAGGCGTGGCCGGGCGGTGGATACGGTCACCGTCTCGCGGCTGGGGCGGCTGCTCAGGTGAGGGCGCGGCGTTGGCCCGGCCCCGGGCGGAGCGGCTTCACCTTCATCGAGCTGGTCGTCGCCCTGGTGGTCCTGGTCGTCGGCATGCTCGGCCTCTCCGCATCCGCGTCGTTGGTCGCCGCCCAGCTCCGGGTTGCCCGGCTCGAGGCGCGGGTGAGAGTCGAGGCCCAGGCGGAGCTCGAAGCTCTCCTGGCCGGCGGCGCGGACCCACAGTTGGCCGGCCAGGAAAGACATCACGACCTGTTCACGACGACGATCGAGGTCGTTGGCGACGATCCCCGCGCGCTGAGCGTGACGGTCGCAGGTAACCTGGGGGTCGACACAGTGGCCGACACGCTGGTCACCCTGGTGCGGTCGCGATGAGCGGACGCTTACCGGGCGAGCGGAACGGGCACTCACTCATCGAGATGGCCCTCGTCCTGGTGCTGGCCTCGATCGTCATCGCCACCGTCTTCGGGGTTCTACTGGCGCAGTGGCGGTTCCACCTGACGCGGACGGAAGTAGCGTCGACCCATGACGCGGCTCGGGTCGCGCTCGAGGTGTTGACCTCCGAGTTCCGCTCGATCTGCCCGAGTCTTGGCGACCTGTACGCTATCGCCTCGGACAGCGTCGCGCTGCGATCGACGACCGGCTTCGGCCTGGTCTGTGGCGCGACCGGCGACCGCTTCGGGCTACGTCGAATCTCCGGGGCCTTCGGGGACGGCCGGGGCGACAGCGCGCTGGTATTCAGCGAAGGCCGCATCGATTCTGCCGCTGACGACTCGTGGTCGAGCATCGCGATCAGCGCCGTCGTTGCTGGCGGCGCTGGCCTCTGTCCTGACGGCCGTGCGCCTGACGTCACGCTGCAGGTGGTGGGCGCCCTCCAGGGCGTCGTCGCCGGTGCGCCGGTTCGTGGCTTTCGCCCATACATCTATCGGCTCTACCGGGGTGGCGACGGGAACTGGTGGTTGGGGCAGCGGCTGCGCGGCGGTCGGATCCAACCGCTGGCGGGTCCGTTCCTGAGTCCCGAACGCGGCGGACTGAGCCTCGAGTATCGAACCGGCGATCTGGAGCCGGCCCGGACTCCCCGCGCCGTGGTCCAGGTGATCGTCTCGATTCGGGCGCGGAGTCTCAATCCGACTTCGTGGCGCGCCGGGCCACGCTTCTTCGTCGACTCGCTCTCTTCGATCGTTTACGTGAGGAACTCGTGAGTGATCTGCAGGGCGGTGCCGATCGCGGCATCGCCATGATCTCCGCTGTGCTTGCCCTCGTGCTCCTCGGTGCCCTCGTCTCCGGCAGCCTGTTCGTCTCCGCCCGCCAGGCGCGCAACGGGACAGCCGATGCGCAGGTCGCTTCCGCCTTCTATGCCGCCGAGGCGGGTCTCGCCGCTTCGTTCGGTTGGTGGGACTCGCAACCGGCGGTCGAACTCCGACCGTGGAGAAGCATCGAGATCGGGTCCGCTGCGCTGGCGTCGGGCGATAGCTACCATGCCCGTCTCACCCAGCTCGACGACGGTGGCGCCGAGTCCGGCGCTCGCTATCTGCTGGTCTCTAGCGGCCGCGCACACGGGCCCGGCGGCGGTCGCCGACGGGTCGCGTTGCTGCTGCGCGATCCGCGCCCGGAACGCTGGTGCTGTGGTGCGGCGCTGACGACGGCCGGAGTGGTGCAGGTCGCCGACGGCGGGTTGCTCCGCGGCATCGACCTGGAGCCCATCGAGTGGCTCGACTTCCCGGGGCTGTGCCAGGTGCCGGCATCAAACCGGCCTGGGGTCGTCACGGGCGAGGAGGGCGATAACGTCTTCGGCGAGGCGGAGCATGCCTTCCGCGAACTGGCCGCCCGCAGCGATGTCGAGCTGGATGGCGGGGCCTTGCTGAATGACATCGCTCCGGTCATCGACTCGGACGGCGCCTGTGCCCGCGGGCTTCCCGCCAACTGGGGTGAGCCGCGTGTGGTGGGCCACCCCTGCTTCGACTACCTGCCGGTCGTTCACGCCGCCGGCGACCTGACGATCGCAAGCGCCGGGAGCGGTCAGGGCGTCCTCCTGGTCCAGGGTGACCTGGAAATCACGGGCGACTTTGACTTCTACGGCCTCCTGATTGTGCTCGGGAACCTCAGGGTGGCCCGGGGTAGGATCTTAGGGGCCGCCCTCGCCTCGGGAGGGGTCGTCAGGGTGGGGTCTGGAGCCGAATTGAGCTACTCCAGCTGCGCGGTCAGAAGGGCCCTCCGGACCGCGAAACTCGTTTTACCGCACCCCCTTGCGCAATTCTCCTGGTTGGAGATATTGGAGTAGGGCTGGCCCTGCAGCCCCTTTGACTATCCCCCCGCCGTTCATTGACAAAGTGGCCGCGGGGGGCTATGATACATAGCCCTACCCCTAGGTCCCACTACAGCTTAGTTACCTTCGCTTTCACCGTTGCATGAGGTCGAGCGAGCTTTCACTTTAGGAACCTAGACCTTTCGACAATTATGGCCATGCTAGGATTGGGCCGCCGCAAGCGGACCGTAGGACTCGACATCGGTAGCGGCTACGTCAAGCTCGTTGTCATGGACCACGGGAAGGGCCGGCCGCGCATCGTCAAAGCTGCCGCCACCCCACTAGTCGCCGATGCGATCGTCGAAGGCGAGGTCATGGATCCGACCCTCGTCGCGAGTACCATTCGCTCGCTCTTCGAGACGGCGGGTGTCAAGGAAAAGAAGGTGGTGACCGCGGTCGGCGGCCGCGACGTCATCATCAAGCGGATCCAGATGGACCGCATGAAGGAGTCCGACGCGCGCGAGGTGATCCGCTGGGAAGCCGAGCAGCACGTCCCGTTCGACATGGAAAGTGTCGAACTCGACTTCCAGATCCTCGACCCCATGGACGAGGGCCTGCAGATGACCGTGTTGCTCGTGGCTGCCAAGCGGGAGCTGGTTGAGAACAAGGTCGCTCTCCTGCTCGACGCCGGCCTCGAGCCCGAGGTCATCGATGTCGACGCCTTCGCGCTCCACAACGCATTCGAACTGAACTACCCCGAGGCTATGTCCGGCGTGGTCGGGTTCGTCAATATCGGGCACGAGACCACCAACGTTAATCTGCTCGAGGACGGCGTCCCGGTCCTCACCCGAGACCTGGCCTTCGGGACCCGGCGGCTACGTGAGAGCCTGCAGAGAGAACGAGGCCTCACTGCCGAAGCTGCCGAGGACGTGCTCGAGGGTCGCACCAGCGGTCCGGAGCTCGAAGAATTCATCGGTCAGCGCGCCGAGGAAGTGGCGCTGGGCGTAGAGCGAGCCGCAGCTTTCCTGCAGGCGAGCTCGTCCCAGGCCGGCCTGTCACGGATCTACGTCTGTGGCGGCGGCGCGCGCGTCGTCCGTATGGCGGAAGCACTCGCCGACCGGCTTCAGGTCCCGGCAGAGATCGCCAACCCGGTGCAGAGAGTCGATGTCGACCCGGGCGCGTTTGATCTCGTCTCCATCGCCGACATGGGCCCGATGCTGGTGCTCCCGGTTGGCCTCGCGCTCCGACGAGCCGCGTGACACTTACGACCAGCTTTGAACTTTATCCGGATGGATACCTGAGATGCTGGTGCTGATTGAGATGAACCTGCTCCCCGGCGGAAAGCGGGGAGTGGCACGACAAAAGGGTGGGCGGTCTTCGCTCTCCCTTCCCAAGTTCGACGGCCTTCAGGACATGATCAAAGGCGATCCACTCGTCATCCTGGTCATCGCCGCCGTCGGCCTCGCCCTTCTGCACCTCGGCTTCACCTTCTTCAAGCAGGGCGTCACCCTGGGCGGACTGGACGAGGAATTGGGCATCCAGCTCCAGGATTCCGTCCGCTACGCCGAGGCGATCCAAGCCGCCGACAGCCTCAAGGCTCGCCAGGACACCCTGATTCAGAAGACCGAGGTCATCCAGCAGATCGATGCCGACCGTTATGTCTGGACACACGTCCTCGACGAGGTGTCCCAGTCGCTTCCGGACTTCACCTGGCTAACGGCAATCCAGCAGACCGCTGGCGCCGGTACCGACGTTGAATTCCGCATCGATGGTATGACCGGCCAAACGCCGGCACTCACGCGATTCATGCGTGATCTGGAGAACTCACCGTTCATTCGCGAGGTCCGCCTGCAGTCGCAGGAACAGATACAGCAAGGGCAGAGACTCGTTCACAGCTTCGTCCTATTGGCTCGGTACCAGTTGCCGGATTCGACCGCGATCACCACCGAGCCGATAGTCATAGCAGGAGAGTAGAGCCGTGGCTCTGTTACCAGCAGATCCAAAAGGGCGAAAGCAAGCACTCATTCTGATGCTCGTGGTCGTCGCAGCCATCTGGTGGGCGGCAAAGATCTACCTGCTGGACCCGCGCGGCGACGAGATTGGTGTTGCTCAGGACCGGCTAGAGGAGCTCGAGCGGCGCAACCGCCAGGCTCGCACGGCGATCGCCCGGCGCGACGACCTCCAGTCGCGCATGGCGCTCATGGAGCGCCAGCTGAGGATTTTCGAGGAATTCATTCCCGACTCCGAGGAGGTCCCCGAGTTGCTCGACGCCATCTCTCACGAGGCGGAGTTGGTCGGCGTCGAGTTGGTGCGTCTTCGCCCGCAGGCCGCTGAATCGGGCGAGTTCTACACCAAGCAGACATGGGAGCTTTCGGTACTCGGTGACTATCACGACATCGGGAGGTTCCTTGCTCGCGTTGGGTCGCTGCCACGAATCATCAAGCCGGCCAACGTTCAGATCTCGGTGGCCCCGCGCAGCCGCGCAACTCGAAACATGGAAGCGCCGCTCGAGGTCTCTCTCGTTATCGAGACCTTCGTGCTCGGCTCCACTCCGACCACACCTGTCAGCCAAGGAGCGTCCCGTGGTTAGCGCTGCCTTTGTACTGGTCTCGGCACTTGCCAGCCTGGCGGCCGGCCCGCTGCCAGTTGCGGCGGCGATCCAGGACACCACTGATGCTCAGGTCGCCAGCCTGGCCCCATCGCAGGAAGTATATCGGCGCGAGAAGTTCGTCTATCCGACGAACAATCGACGCAACCCGTTCACCAACCTGATCGAAGAGGACGATACTGGTCCCCAGTTCGAGAATCTCGATCTCACTGGGATCATCTTCGGAGGCTCGGCCGGTAGCGTGGCGTCACTGATTGATCGCGCTACGGACAAACGCTACCGCGTGCGCCGCGGCGATCTCGTCGGCAACGCACGGGTCGTGGAAATCCGGCCGGACGCAGTCGTCTTCCAAGTCACCCAGTTCGGTGTGACCCGCAGTGAGACGCTGCGTATCAGGAGAGAAGAGGAGGAGCAAGGATGATGCTCCACGCATTGATCTTGATGTGGGCAGCGGCCGTCGGCGATGATCCCGCCGCCGTGACGGAGCTCAGGGTCGAACCTGTAGCTGGCTACACCGAGGTCGTGGTGCGGACCAGTGGTCAGGTCAGCTACTCTGATTTTCTGCTCACGGAACCGCCGCGCCTGATTGTCGATCTCATTGGCGCTCGCCATGCCCTCGGCAGGAGCAACTTCGAGGACATCCACCGAGGTGGCATCGTGCGGGTTCGCACCAGTCAGTTCCGGGACGACGTTGTACGCATCGTCGTCGAGTTGACCGAGCCGACCAGCTACACGCTGACCCGGCAGGGTGGCGAGATCCGGGTGTCCTTCCCGAATCCGGATGGCTCCACCTTCGACTCGTGGGCCAGCCGCGTGGCTGGCGAACCAGAGACAACGCTGCCGCCGGTCCTCGCGTCAGAGACGACGCCTGAACCGAGCCCGAGCCCGGCTCCGAGCAACAGCGCTCGGCAGCAGCAGGCGCCGTCGGCCGGCTCGCCGTTCCGCCAGGAGGCGACTCCGGTCAGCCAGATGCCGCGGATCACGGTGACCTTCGAGAACACCGATATCAGGGACGTGCTCAACAACTTCGCCGACTTCACCGGCAAGTCGTTCGTGCCCGGCGGCGGCGTCGAAGGGACTGTCACGGCCAACATCAGGAACCAGCCGTGGGACCTTGCGCTCAAGGCGATCCTCGACGCGCACGGGCTTACCGCCATCGAGACCGGCACCGGTATCATCCGGGTCGACCAGTTGGAGAATCTGCAGCAGCGACAAGCGCTGGTTCAACTGCAGACGCAGATCTTCAAGATCAACTACGCGCCGGTTATCGAACTGGCTGCGGCGATTGAGCCCGCCATCTCGGATCGCGGCCGTGTGATCGCCAACGAGGCGACCAACTCGATCATTGTCACCGACCTGCCCGAGAACATCGAGATCACCCAGCAGCTGATCACCGACCTGGACATTCGTACGCCGCAGGTCGTGATCTCTGCCAGGATCATCTTCGTCGATCGAAGCGACATTGAAGAGCTGGGCATCGCCTGGGACCTCAAGGACACCAACGGCAACCAGCTCAACGAGCTCATCCCGGGTCCGACGCTCGACCCGCGCCAGTGGGAGTTGGTCGATGCCGACTTCGACGGCATTCCCGAGACGGTCGTCAAGCCGGTGACTACCAACAACCAGATCTCGTTCAGCGGCGCGTCAATCGCCAGCATCGCCAACGCCAGGGAGCGCGCCGCGCTGCCCGCGTTGCAGCTGCTGACATCCGCGGCCATCGGCAACTTCCGGCTGTTCAACTTCCTCGAGGCCCTGGAGCGCCAGGACCTCTCCGACATCGTCGCCGCTCCGACCATCCAGACGATGGACAACCAGGAGGCTGTTATCCTGGTCGGCGAGCGGACACCGATCCGCATCGTCGACTACGGCGCCGGCGGCGCCACCGGGCTGGGCGGCCAGCCGGGCCAGCAGCAGGCCCAGGCCCAATTCCCGCAGTCGACTGTCCAGCTGGAGGAGACGGGAATCAAGCTCGAAGTGACGCCGCACATCACGCATGACCGGCGGATCGTCATGGATCTGCACGCCGAGCGTTCCGGTGTCCAGCTGGCGCCGGGCGATATCGGCTTCGTTTTCCAGACCCAGGAGGGCACCACCCGTCTTATCCTGGCCGATGGCGAGACCGGCGTGATCGGCGGACTGACCATCAGCGAAGTCTCGGAGACGGTGAGTGGTGTTCCAATCTTGATGGATCTCCCCCTCGTCGGCGGCCTGTTCCGGAATCGGAAGTCGGATGAAACGAAGCAGGATCTTCTGATCCTGGTAACACCGCACATAGTGGACGACGCGGTCGCATCGAATTAATGCCTGCCCGATGCGGCCTGTGATAAACGTGAGGGAGTGTCTTATGCGAAGCGCAAAGGGATGGGCGCGGCTGTTGATGGGGTTGACGGCCGTAACCGTTTTGGGAATCACGGCGTGCGAGGAAGACGATGCCGTCTTCACGCCGCTAGTGGACGAGACGCCGCCGGTAACCTCGATCACCAACGTACAGGTGTCGGGTGATACGCTCCGGGTGACCGTCCTGGCCGAAGACTTCATCGGCGTCAGCGCCATCATCGCTGACATCCGGCGCACCGACCAGTTCGAGACCCAGGTCACGCCGGCCGGTGACACCATTATCGTCGGAACCCTGATCATCGCGGACACCGCTCGAACCGCCGGTCAGGTCAACCAGTTCACGGTCAATTTCACCTTCCTGCTGCCGTTCACCGCGGCGACCAACGTCGAGATACTGGCAACTGGTATCGATACTCAGGAGAACCAGTCGTCCACCTCGGTGATCGTGACCATCGGCGGTGGACCGGGAGGTGGAGTCACCGGGCCAACGGTGACGATCTACTCGCCGATTGCCGGCATAACGGTTCGTGACAACACGCTGATCCGGGTCGGCATCGTGGCAAGTGACCCTACGGGCCTGGCCCAGTTGAACGTAACGCTGACCGGTATCACGCCGCCCACTGTCCCGGCGGCCGATACCATTCGCTTCGCGTCGTTCCGAACGGACGTCGATACCCTGTTGGATTTTTTTGTGCCACCGGGGGCACTGGGCACGCTGACTATTACGGCTGAGGCGATCAACCTCAATACGATCAGCGCTTTCTCGGTCGTCGTTGTAACCGTCGCGACAGTGGTCCCCGATGACGTAACCCCGCCGACCATCAACATGCTCGTCACCGGGGGTGTCCAGCGGCGCACGGATGAGCCGCTCCGCATGGAGTCAGACGACTCACTGCTGTTCAACCTCGTCGCGGCCGACCTCGAGACCGCGATCACCCGGATGGGCGTCTCGCTGGTCGTGCGCAACGATCGGTCCACCGGTACGACGATCGACACGATTTTCTTCGACAGCATTTTCAGTCCTGCGATCAGCGGCACCGTACCGCTGACTTTCGCACTGATGCCTCAAGATCTGCCGGCGAGCGTCTTCACAACCGACGACATTCCCGACACGCTGTTCATGCAGGTCACGGCCTGGGCGTTGGACGCCGCGACTCCGAGCGTGAACTGCGGCGCCACCGTTGACCCGGATGGCGCGCCGGCCAGCCTGCAGTGCACGGGAACGACGCCGCCGATATTCGCCCAGGGTCTGCAGGGCGGATTCGTCGAGCGACTCGTCGTCTCCGGCCGAACCGTCGGTTTCCCGCAAGGTGCGCTCATCGCCGATGCCCAGGTGGACTCGTTCCGCCAGCTGCTACTGCTGTCGGACTTCAACTTCGGGATCATCCGGCCGTTCGATCTAGCGAACGAGCGTTTCGACGACAACGTGCCCGTCGGTTCGCAACCGTGGGGCCTGTTCGTGGATAACTCCGAGGATGGGGTGCTCGTCAGCAATTCGGGCGGCACCAATATATCGCTGGTCGATCTCGGTCCGCGGACGATCGGCACTAACAGCGTCGTTGGCGAAGTCGATCGCTTCCAGACCCAGGACCTCAAGGTTTACAGGGTCATCGAGGACTTCGACGCCGTCGGGCGCCGGGTCTTCCCGGTGATCTTCTTCGAGTACTCCGACCGGCCGCAGTTCCTGGCGCAGGCGGCGAACGGTTTGATCCTGTACTCGACAGTACCGGCGCTTCCCGACGAGAGGCCTGGCACGATCCGCGAGTACGACCCGGTGCAGCGCGAGATCCGATTCTTCATCCAGTACGCCGATCGTGGCGTGTTTGGTAACCCGGAGATCCAGGTCATCAACGCCGACTCGGTGTTCGACATCAACGGCTCGCGGTCGTTCGTCATCTGCGACCACACGCGAGGCGATCCTACTCCGGCGGCCCGCTCCTGTATCATCGCGTCGGACTCTCTGGCTGACGCCTCCGTCAAGGTTGGAGCAAAGATCATAAGTGATGGGTGGGACGTGGAGCTTTACTCCGATCTCAACGTTCCGAGCATCGGACTCCAGGACACGACCTTCGTTTCTGCCAGTGGTGATAGGGAGTTCATCGCCTTCGGCGAGGCCGACACGCCGGAGGAGGCGGGCCGTATTATAATGTACCGCTCGGCCACCCAGTCGATCACCAACAGCCTGCAGGTCAGCGACTTGCCTGGCAACGCGGAGCAGAAGGTGTTCGGCCTGGCCCTTAACCTGGACGGCAGCCTGGGGGTCGCGCGGGGGACCAACGCCTACTTCTTCGGTCCGGATCAGCCGGGCGGCCCCAACGTTCTTCGCCTGCTTGGGGTCAACAACGACATCCTGCCCGTCGGCACGGGCGCGGCGTTGCACCCGGACCAGGACCAGTTCAGCATAACGAACGAGCAGGAACGGCTTTCCTTCCTGGGCTCGGGCGATGCCAGCATCCAGATGGTTGACACGCACTTCTTCTCGTTCTCGCGCGGTACGGTGCTGATCCGGGATCCGATCACTGGACCGCTACGCATCACGCGGCCGCTGGCGGGTGACCCGGCAAACGTTGTCGTGCGGTTGTACGGCGTCACGGAATTTGGCGTGGTCGTGATTCCGGTGCTGGATACAGACATCATCCCCATCCCCTAGCGTGTGACCCATCGGGGATCGGGCGCTTGCGGCGTGACCGGCCGCAGCCTAATACATTCGGGGCAGCCACCCGGCGCGGCGGCTGCCCCGGACTGGCGTAAGAGCCGCTAGACCCACCCGGGCTCTAGGCGCGACCGCTGACCTCGGTCGCTTACCCGGGACAGGCCAGGCGGCTTTCGGTTTGTTCGGCCGGGCCACTAACTCTCTAAACGCGCTGATGCTCGATCACTTCAGTTTCGTCACCGCCGGTGAGTCTCATGGACAAGGCCTCGTCGCCATCGTCGAGGGCGTTCCCGCCGGTACACTAGTGGACTCAGAGGTGATCCGGCGTGAGCTGGCGCGGCGACAAAAGGGTCACGGTCGCGGCGGTCGGATGAAGATCGAGAAGGATGCAGCCCAGATCCTGTCGGGCGTCCGGCTTGGCGAAGCGCTGGGCTCACCCGTCGCGCTGCTGATTCCCAACCGTGATTGGCAGAACTGGGAAACCGCCATGTCGGTGGAGCCGCTGGCCGGCGCCACCGACGATGAGCTTCGCCGCGTGAAGCTGCCGCGGCCGGGTCACGCCGACCTGGTTGGGACGCTCAAGTACGATCGGACAGACGCCCGCGATATTCTGGAGCGCTCCAGCGCCCGGGAGACGGCGGCGCGTGTGGCCGCCGGTGCGCTGGCCAAAGTGCTGCTCTCGAGTTTTGGCATCTCTATTGGCAGTCATGTAGTCTCGCTTGCCGGTGTCGAGGCCGAGCGTCTCGAGTCTGACCAACTCCCTGGCGACATCAACGGTGCCGCCGACGCCTCGCCGGTCCGCTGTCTGGACGCGGCAGCGGAAGAGCGGATGGTCGCAGCGATCGACGCCGCGAAGCAGCAGGGCGACACGGTCGGCGGCGTCTTCGAGGTGGTCGCCAGCGGGTTGCCGGTTGGACTGGGCAGCCACGTTTCGGCTGGCCGGCGCCTTGACGGCCGATTGGCAGGTGCACTCATGGCGATCCAGGCGATGAAGGGCGTCGAGATCGGCCTCGGGTTCGAGGGGGCGCGTCTGCGCGGATCTCAAGTCCACGATGAGATCGAGGCCGACCCGGCCAACCGGCTGAGCGGCGGTTACCGGCGTGCCTCCAACCGCGCCGGTGGTCTCGAGGGCGGCATGACGAACGGTGAGCCGCTGGTGGCCCGGGTCGCGATGAAGCCGCTTTCGACGCTGATGCGGCCACTGCGGAGCGTGGATCTGGAGAGCGGCGCGGCGGCCGACGCGATTCGTGAGCGCAGCGACGTCACAGCGGTGCCGGCGGCGGCCATCGTCGGTGAGGCCATGGTGGCGCTCGTCCTCGCCGACGCCATGCGGGAGAAGTTTGCCGGGGACTCGCTGCGCGAGATGCGAGCCAACTACGACGCCTACCTCGACCGCCTGGAGCGGCGCGGTGGTCGATAGAGTCGTACTGGTGGGGTTCATGTGCTCCGGCAAGAGCACGGTGGGCCGTTTACTGGCCGAGCGACTCGGCTGGGATTTCGTCGACTTCGACGACGCGATCGAGCGCAAGGAGAACCGCCAGGTCGCCCAGATATTCCGCGAAGACGGTGAGAGCCGCTTCCGTGGCCTGGAGGCCCAGCTCACGGAGGAAGTCCAGGACCGGCAGAACGTCGTCCTGGCGCCCGGCGGCGGCTGGATGACCCAGCCGGGCCTGGTAGAACGGCTTCGCCCGGACAGCCTGTTCGTGTGGCTGCGTGTTCAACCGGAGACGGTTTACGCCCGGCAGCGCGTCCAGACCGCGGTGCAGCGACCACTGCTGATGGTAGAGCAGCCGCTGGAAACCATAAGGATGATTCTGGCCGATCGCGTGAGGCAGTACAGCCAGGCGGACCGGGTCGTCGACACGGACGGTCGCGAGCCGGAAGACGTGGCGAACGAGATCGCCGGATTGCTGGACCCATAGACGGCTGGCGGGAGGCCGGAGTTGACACGCAGATGATTCCTGTTAGCCATCCTCAGCGCTGCAGCCCGGTGGAACATCCGGGTCTGGCTTCGGGGTAAGCGGTGTGGACGGGTGAGACGAGGACGCATGGCGACCAAGAAGAAGACGACAAAGAAGGCGAAGACCAACCGACCTAAGAAAGCGTCGAACGGGAGTGGCTCCAGGCTTCTGATTGTGGAGTCGCCCGCCAAGGCGCGTACGATCGGTCGCTACCTTGACGACCGCTTCGTCGTCAAAGCGTCGGTGGGGCACGTCCGCGATTTGCCCAAGCGTGACCTCGGCGTCGATGTCGAGAACCGCTTCGAGCCCCAGTACGTGACCATCCGCGGCAAGGGAAAGGTCATCAAGGAGCTCAAGGCCGCCGCCAAGACCGCCGACGAGGTCCTGCTCGCCACCGACCCGGACCGCGAGGGTGAGGCCATCGCCTTCCACGTCGCCGATCAGCTCGGTTACAAGTCCAAGAACGGCCGGCGCTTCAAGCGCGTGTTGTTCGAGGAGATCACACCCGAGGGCATCGCGCAGGGCCTGGAGAACCCGGGCGAAATCGACCTCCGCAAGGTCGATGCCCAACAGGCTCGCCGCATCCTCGACCGCCTGGTCGGCTACAAGGCCAGCCCGTTCCTCTGGAAGCCCATCCGCCCAGGCCTCTCCGCCGGCCGCGTCCAGACCGTCGCCTTGAGACTCATCTGGGAGCGCGAGGAAGCGATCAAGAAGTTCGAGGCCAGGGAATATTGGACGGTCGAAGCGGCGCTCGAGAAGGAGCAGCACAAGTTCACTGCCCAGCTCCATCACATCGACGCCAAAAAGCCCGAACTCCCCAACGAGGAGTCGGCTCAGGCCGCCATCGACGCTGTCAAGTCGGTCCCGTTCGAGATCAGCAAGATCCGGCGCAAGGAGCGGCGCAAGAATCCCTCGGCCCCGTTCACTACTTCGACGCTGCAGCAGGAGGCCGCCAACCGGCTCCGCTTCTCGGCCAAGCGCACCATGCGGTTCGCGCAACAGCTCTACGAGGGCGTCGAGGTCCAGGGCGAGGCCATCGGTCTCATCACCTACATGCGGACCGATTCCACCCGGGTCGCCGGGTCCGCCGCCAACATGGCGCGCGAGTATGTCGAGAAGGAATTCAGTGCCGACTACCTGCCCAAGGCTGCAAGGCTCTACACCGGCAAGCAGCAGAAAGGCGCGCAGGAGGCGCACGAAGCGATCCGCCCGACCTCAGTATGGAGGACGCCGGATTCGTTGAAGGGTGATCTGGACAAGGACCAGCTGAGACTTTACCAGCTCATCTGGCTGCGATTCGTCGCCTCCCAGATGGCTCCGGCCGTCTACGACACCACAACGGTGGACTTCGATCTTTCAGGCGCAGACGGCCGCAAGTACCTGTTTCGTGTCGTCGGCTCGGTTCTAAAGTTCGATGGGTTCACGCGGCTGTACCGCGACGCGCACGATGAGGACGAGGGCCGCACTCTCGACGACCTCGCGCCGCTGCCGAAGATGGCGGAGGGCGAAGCCGTCCAGCTGCTCGGCATCGATAAGACCCAGCACTGGACCAAGCCGCCGCCACGCTACAGCGAGGCGAGCCTGGTCAAGGAGTTGGAGAAGCTCGGTATCGGTCGGCCTTCGACCTATGCGTCGATCCTCTCCACGTTGGTCGAGCGTACCTACGTCGAGTTGGAAAGCCGCCGCTTCCACTCCACCCCGTTGGGCGAAACGGTGGTTCAACTGCTCATCGGCGTCTTCCCCGACACGTTCGATGTGGGCTTCACCAGCAACATGGAAGAGAATCTCGACCGCATCGAGGAAGGCGAGCTGGAGTGGCACCAGGTGCTGGAGGATTTCTACTCCAGGTTCGCTAAGCGGCTCGCCGAAGGCGAGGGCCTGATCGACGATCTCATCAAACGGATCGCACAGGTCGAGGACTCCGAATGCGATCTCTGCGGTAGCCAGATGGTCGTGAAGTGGAATCGTTACGGCCGCTTCTTGGGCTGTTCCGCCTATCCGGACTGCCGGAACACCAAGTCGATCGACCAGCCGCCCGACGTCGACCTCGAGGGCGAGGAATGTCCGCAATGTGCTGGTGCGCTGGTGGTGAAGAGCGGGCGCTACGGGCCGTTCGTGGCCTGCTCCAACTACCCCGATTGCCGCTTCACCCGTGCCGTGGACGCCGACCAAAACGCGGCCGCCATAGACGCGAAGTGTCCAAAGTGTGACAGCCCGATGGCGGTAAAGACCGGCCGCTTTGGCGAGTTCCTGGCCTGCACCGCGTACCCCGACTGCAAGCACACTCAACCCATCACACTCGGATTTCGCTGTCCCGTTTGCGGCGATGGCGAGGTGGTGAAGCGGCGCACACGCCGTGGCCGGACGTTCTATGGCTGCACCCGCTATCCGGAATGCGAGTGGTCGACCTGGGATACGCCGACCCAGGCCACGTGCCCGGTGTGCGGATCGGAGGTCGCGCTGGCCAAGACATCGAAGAAGAAGGGCGACTTCTTGCGATGCGCCGCTTGTTCCCACGAGGTCACCACGGACACCACCGAGACGGCGGAAACGGGCTCGAGTTGAGGCGCGGTGGCCGCTGAGCTCCACATGCCCGAGGTAGCGGTTGTCGGCGGCGGCCTGGCCGGCTCGGAAGCCGCCTGGCAGTTGGCGCGGCGCGGGCACCGGGTGGCGCTCTACGAGATGCGGCCGCGCTCGACGACGCCGGCCCACGAGACCGGGGACCTGGCCGAGCTGGTCTGCAGCAACTCCTTCAAATCAGAGGAAACGACTAACGCGCACGGCCTGTTGAAGGCCGAGCTGCGTGTGCTCGACTCGCTGTTGCTCCGTGCGGCCGACGCGACACGTGTGCCGGCGGGCGCCGCGCTGGCGGTGGACAGGCGGCTCTTTTCCAGGAAGATCGGGGAGGAGATCGAACGGCTTTCCACCATCGAGGTACGGCGCGAGCCGGTCGAGCAACTTCCCGAGTCACCGGCTATCGTGGCCACCGGCCCTCTAACTTCGGATGCGTTGTTCGATGCCATTCGGGAGAGGCTGGGAAGTGATGGGCTCTACTTCTTCGATGCGATCTCGCCTATTGTCTCGGCGGAGTCCATCGATGAGCAGAAGAGCTTCAGAGCTTCACGCTACGGGAAGGGGGAAGATGATGCATACATCAATTGTCCCCTCGACCATGCCGACTATGAGTCGTTGCGTGCGGCACTGGTGGGCGGCGAGATCTACCAGACGCCGGAATGGGATGATGTCCCCTATTTCGAGGGCTGCCTACCCATCGAGGTGTTGGCCGCTCGCGGTCACGATACGATGCGTTTTGGCCCGTTCAAGCCCGTCGGCCTCGAGGATCCGCGCACCGGCGATACCCCCCACGCCGTTGTTCAGCTGAGACGCGAGGACAGGGCCGGCCGCATGTGGAACATGGTCGGCTTTCAGACCCGATTGCGCTACCCGGACCAACTGCGGGCCATACAGCTGATCCCGGCGCTCAGGGAGGCGGAGATCCTCCGCTTCGGGCAGATCCATCGGAACAGCTACATCAACTATCCGGCATTGCTGTCGGCCCATGGGTCGCCGCGCGACGAGCCCGGCCTCATCTTCGCTGGGCAGCTGACCGGAGTGGAGGGCTACATCGAGTCGGGCGCCACAGGGCTGCTGGCCGCGCTCAACATCCACCGCTGGTTGGAGGGCCTGGAGCCGGCCCTGCCACCGCCGACCACCATGTTGGGAGGCCTGCTTCGCTACCTTCGTGAGGCCGATCAGCGTAACTTCCAGCCGATGAACGCCAACTTCGGGCTTATCGACCCGCTTCCCGACCGCGTCCGCGGGAAGCGGAAACGGCGCGAGGAATTGGCCGCCCGGGCGCTGCGTGACATCCAACGCTGGGCCGGCGAGCTGGCGGCCGATGGGCCGCCGGTTTGATGCCAGCACACCAGCCAGACACGGCCGTGCGAGAGCAAATACAGGTCTACCTGAGGCATTTGCAGGACGAGCGCCAGCTTTCCGCCCACACGGTGGAGGCCTATCGGCGCGACCTCTCGGATCTGTGCGAGTTTCTCGACGAGTATTTTGGCTCCGACGAGTGGAGCTGGAACGGCATCGATCGCCTGGCGATACGTGCCTTTCTCAGCCACCTGACCGCGGCTTCGCTGCAGCGGCGGACTATCGCTCGCAAGCTGTCGGCCGTGCGCAGCTTCTTCCGCTTCCTCCACCGCGAGGGTGCCGTCGCGGCGAATCCCGCCCGGCAGGTTCGGGCGCCACGGCACGGACGTGCGTTGCCGGGGTACCTGACCCAGAAAGAGATGAACCAACTGTTCGACCTGGCGGCCCAGGGCTCGACCGAGACCGGTTGGCGCGGAACGCGCGACCGTGCGCTGGTCGAGTTGCTCTACACGGCCGGCCTGCGACTGTCGGAGGTTCACTCGCTGAACGTCGCCGACCTCGACTCGGCGGCCGCTAAGGTGAAGGTCCACGGCAAGGGCGGCAAAGAGCGCATCGTGCCCGTCGGGCGCTACGCCCGAACGGCACTTCTCGAGTACCAGCTGGAGCGCGACCGGCAGTTCGGCGCGCCGGCGCAATCCGACCCGCTGTTCGTGTCGGAGCGCGGTGCACGACTGTCACGGCGGCAGATCCAGCGCGTTGTGACACACTTCATCGCGCTGGTGGCCGACGAGGGTGGATTGAGCACGCATTCGGTTCGCCATTCCTTCGCCACGCATTTGCTCGACGAAGGGGCCGATCTCATGGCCATCAAGGAACTACTGGGTCACGCGTCGCTTTCGACCACCCAGATGTACGCTCACACTTCGCGAGAGCGGCTGAAGCAGGTATACAGGGTCGCTCACCCACGGAGCTGAACGGAAGAGTCTCGACATGGGCGATCTAGTCATGCACGGAACCACGATTCTGGCCGTTCGCCGCGGCGAACGCGTCGCCCTGGGCGGCGATGGCCAGGTGACCGTAGGCGACACCGTAGTCAAAGCGCAGGCCAACAAGGTGCGGGCGCTGAAAGACGGGGCGGTGCTGGCGGGCTTCGCCGGATCTGTCGCCGATGCGCTGACCCTGTTCGAGAAGTTCGAGGAGAAGCTCGACAGGTTCCCCGGCAATCTGCCCCGCGCCGCGGTCGAGCTGGCCAAGGACTGGCGGAGCGATCGCGTGCTGCGCCGCCTCGAGGCGCTGCTCGCCGTGGTCGATGCCCGGCACTCCTTTCTGCTCTCTGGTAGCGGCGAAGTGATCGAGCCGGACGATGGGATCGTAGCCATCGGCAGCGGTGGTCCGATGGCGCTGGCGGCGGCGCGGGCGCTCACCGCTGATTCAAAGCTCGATGCCCCGGATATCGTGCGTCGCGCCCTCGAGATCACTGGCGAGATCTGCATCTACACAAACACCGAAATCACGGTACTGGAGCTTGGGGCTCAAGGTTGATGAACGATTCGCTTACATCTCCATCCCACGACGGCGCGCCTGACGAGGGTCGAAGCTCGCGATTGGCGCCGCAAGACGAGTTGACCCCGCGCCAGATCGTGGCCGAGCTCGACAAGTATGTCGTTGCCCAGGACGACGCCAAGAAGGCGGTAGCCATCGCGCTTCGAAACCGCTGGCGGCGGCAGCAGGTGCAGGAAGACCTCAGGGATGAGATCATGCCCAACAACATCATCATGATCGGTCCCACGGGTGTCGGGAAGACCGAGATCGCCCGTCGCCTGGCCCGCCTGGCCGGCGCTCCTTTCGTTAAAGTCGAGGCATCGAAGTTCACCGAGGTCGGCTACGTGGGTCGCGACGTCGAGTCCATAGTCCGCGACCTGGCCGATATCTCAATCAACATGGTCCGCACCGAACGGGAGGATGAGGTACAGGAGGCGGCCGAAGAGCGCGTCGAGGAGCGACTGCTCGATTTGCTCCTACCAACCAGCGAAGATTCGGCGGCTCCGCTTCCCGGGTTCGTCGTCTCCACCGGCGGCGAAGCCGTCGACCAGCGCACCGAGGCACAAGACCCGGACGAAGACGAGCTCAAGGAGCGCCGCAAGCGGACGCGGGACAAGCTGCGGAAGCTGCTGCGGGATGGTAAGCTCGAGACCAAAGAGATCGACATCGAGATAACACAGAGCAACTTCCCCGTGATCGAGTTCCCGGGGATGGAGGGGATGGACTACAACGTCTCCGAGATGCTCCAGGACATGATGCCGAAGAAGAGCAAGCGCCGCAGTGTTACCGTTGCCGAAGCGCGACGCGTCCTCCTCGGCGACGAGCTCGACAAGCTGGTCGACATGGATGATGTGGTCAACGAGGCGCTCGACCGCGTTGAGCAAATGGGCATCGTCTTTCTCGACGAGGTCGATAAGATCGCTGGCGAGCGCGGTCCTGCCGGCGGTCCCGACGTCTCGCGCGGCGGCGTCCAGCGCGACCTTTTGCCTATCGTCGAAGGATCCAACGTTCAGACTAAGTACGGCATGGTCCGCACCGACCACATCCTGTTCATCGCCGCCGGCGCCTTCCACATGGCCAAGCCGTCCGATCTCATCCCAGAACTCCAGGGGCGCTTCCCCATCCGCGTCGAGCTCAAGTCGCTTACCGAACAGGACTTCGTTCGCATCCTCACCGAGCCCAAGAACGCGTTGCTCACCCAGTACCGGGCACTCATCGAGACCGAGGGCGCCGCCCTCGAGTTCACCGACAACGGGGTGGCCGAGGTCGCCAGAATCGCTGCCGACGTGAACCAGCGCATGGAAAACATCGGCGCCCGCCGCCTGCATACGGTGCTCACCACCTTGCTCGAGGACGTTATGTTCGATCTCCCCGAGCAGGGTAAGGGAAAAATCGTCGTCGACGACGAGCTCGTCCGCGACCGCCTGGCCAGGGTGCTCAAGGACGAAGATCTGAGACGCTACATATTGTAGAGCCCACCGACGCTCGGTTCCGGCCGCCCGCACCCGCGATGCCGGCCGAGCGTGGCATTTCGTACACCTTCTGTCCTTCCTCCTTACCTCCTGCTAAATTGGCAGTCGGCTCCAACACGCCACGTTTCCTATGGTCCGAACACGACCGACAGAGGATGATCATGGCTGACAATCTCAAGAGGACACCGCTCTACCAGGAGCACGTCAAGCTGGGCGCCAAGCTGATCCCGTTCGCCGGTTATGAGATGCCGGTGCAGTACCCCGAGGGCGTGGCGGCGGAGCATCAAGCGGTCCGTGAGGGCGCCGGTCTGTTCGACGTCTCGCACATGGGCGAGTTCCTGGTGACGGGTGAGGCAGCGGAGGACTTCGTCAACCACGTGGTGGCGAACGACGTAACACGCTTGGAGCCGGGTCAGGCGCAATACGCGGTGATGTGCTTGGAGAGCGGCGGGATCGTGGACGACCTGCTGATCTACAAGTTCGCGGACCGTTATCGGCTGGTCGTCAACGCAGCGAACATGGAGAAGGACTTCAGATGGATCGAGGGGTGCCTGGAACGGTTCGGCGGCGCCGGTGTCACGCTGACCGACGAGAGCGATGGGATCGGTCTTCTGGCCCTGCAAGGACCGATGAGCGAATCGCTCATCGACCCGGTGACCGACGTCGATGCATCGGCGGTCGGCTATTACCGTTTCGTTGAAGGGCAAGTCGCCGGCGAACCTTGTGTGCTGAGTCGGACCGGCTACACGGGCGAGGACGGGTTCGAGGTCTACTGCGATGCTGGCGCGGCGGCGAATATCTGGCGCGCGATAATGGAGCAGGGCGGCGCCGGAGTGAAACCTGTCGGCCTGGGTGCTCGTGACACGCTACGTCTCGAGATGGGCTATGCTTTGTATGGGAACGACATCGATGAGGAAACGAACCCCTTGGAAGCCGGGTTGGGTTGGACGGTGAAGCTCGACAAGAGCGACTTCGTCGGCCGCGAAGCGCTAATCAGTCAGAAGGAGGCTGGGCTCGATCGCAGGCTGTGCGGTTTCATTCTGAAAGAGCGCGGCTTCCCGCGGCCGGGCTACGAGGTGCGCTGCGAGGGTAAGACGGTGGCCGAAGTACGAAGCGGGACCGTGGGCCCCAGCGTTGGGCAGGGAATCGGTACCTGCTATCTGCCGCCGAATTGCACGGCGGCGGGCACCGAGATCGAGATCGCGATCCGCAACCGAACGCTGCCGGGGGAAGTGGTGAAGATGCCATTC
>JBDHHX010000009.1:0-26997 GCA_039589155.1 Gemmatimonadota bacterium
TCTCGGCCACCAGGTCGTAGTCGGCCATTGCGGCTTCGACCCGGTCCAGCTCGAAATTCATGTCACCTCGCAGTTTCACCATCCGCACCCGGTCGGCGCGCCGCAAGCTGGAGGACTCGACTTCGGCCAGCGCCGCGACGCCGGTTTCGGGGCTGGCGACGGAGAGGTATTCGGCCAGCGAGATGACCTCACCCTGCTCTGCTTCGTTGAGAGGCAGGAGGAGAAGCAGCACCATCTCGGCGGCCGCTTCCTCGTTCCTGCTCATGGCGACCAACAGGCGCACGCGGTCGAGGCGTGGGTCGACCCAATCGGGCCGCAACTCCGAGGCCAAAACAAGATCGGCATCCGCCTCGACCTCGCGCCTGAGCACCATCCGCGCGCGCCCGCGGTTCAGATAGAGATCGGCCCGGATATCCGGCTGCGCATCCTCCGCAAGCGCGAAGCTCAGCAGCGAGTCGGCCCGTGTCACCTCGCCCAAGTAGACGCTGGCGATGCCCAGGTAGCCGGCCACCTCCACACTGTCCTTGCGTGTCCGCGCGTAGCCAGCCAACTGTTCGGCGGCTTGCGCCGCTTCGAGCCACTCGTCCCTGAGGATTCGAGCGCGGACGATCAACCTGAGCGCGTCGTCGGCCCAGCGGCTGTTCGGATTGTCTCGGGCTATCTTCTCGGCCTTCTCGATGGCGGCACTAAGCGAGGCCTGGCCGGCGCCGACCCGCCCTTCCTCGATGTCCTTACGACCATCGACGAACAGCCGGTTGGCGTTATAGAGCTGGTTGAAATAGACGCAGCCAGCCGCCGTAACGAGAGCGGCCGAAAGGATGAGGATGCGGATAGCTGCTGATAAAAGTTGACTGCGGCTTTTACCCGCCCGTGCCGTACGAAGACCAGACTCGTCGACCATATTCCGCCAGATAACGCACCACCGCATCGGCCAACGCATCCGCTATCTTCGCTCGGTAAGAGGACGACCGCAACAGCTTCTCCTCTTCACGGTTTGACAGGTAGCCGACCTCGACCAGAACGGCGGGCATGGTAGCGTTGGCCAGCACAACGAACCCGGCCTGCTTGACCCCCAGGCTCGGCGCACTCAACTCCTGCTGGAGACCCATGTCGACGGTGGCGGCGAAGAGGCGCGACTCCTGCAGGTTACCCGCCGATTGGAGATCGCTGAGGATGTACTGGAGAGGCTCGAGAATGTCCTCCGGCGTGTCGGTCTCGAACTCGAGGGCGGAGTTCTCCCGCATGGCGACTTGACGAGCGTGCTCGGTCTTCGCCACCGCGAGGAAATAAGTCTCGACGCCACGTGTCGCGCTGGGTTTCCTCGGCATCGAGTTGGCGTGAATCGACATGAACAGGTCCGCGGGGCCATCCATGTCGAGGACCTGAGTTATGCCAGGCCGGTCGGCAAAAGCGATGAGCGTATCGCTGTCGCGAGTGAGCACCACTTGGATATCACGTTCGCCCTCGAGTCGCTGAGCGAGCTCCCTGGCGATGTCGAGAGTGATGTCCTTCTCGCGCGTGCCCTGCACACCGATGGTCCCCGGATCTCTCCCCCCATGACCCGCATCGATGACCACGACCCAGCGGTCTCGCTCCGGCGGCCGCATCGTGGTCGACGGCCGCTCCACCAACCGGCCGTCGAGGTAGCGCCAGCGCCGGGAATGCGTCCGTGGCAGCCAGTCGAGCGCCCAGCTGAGAGGCACCATCACGTCGGATCCGATGCGGTAGGCCGGGTTGGGCATCTGGTGAACCTCGTCCCCGGCCAAGAAGAAGGGCGAGCCTGGATCGAAGCGGACGGACTCCCCACTCATTTCCATAGTGCTGCCCGACCAGGCGAAGCCCAGCGCCTGCGCCAGACCGGCGGCCCGCGCTGCCGAGTAGCCGCGCTGGCGTGATACGGGCACCGTGTGCGCGCGCCCATCCCGAACGATGACGAGCTGCTCGGCGGGAGCCGGCCCCAGACCGACGATCCCGGCTAGAACAGCCATCAACAGGACGCTACCGATTCTTGCGCGCACGCCTTACCTCCCGCTCCGCCTCACGACGTTTGACGTCTTCACGTTTGTCCCTTTGCTTCTTCCCTTTGGCCAGTGCCAGCTTCAGCTTTGCCACGCCATCCCGGAAGTAGAGCTCCAACGGGATCAAGGTCAGGCCCGCCTGCTCCACCTTTCCTATCAGGCGCCGAATCTCCTGCCGGTGCAGCAGCAGCTTGCGACGCCGCTTGTGCTCGTGAGCCTCCGGGCCAGCCGGTCCGTACGTCCCGATGTGGAGGTTGTGAAGCCAGACCTCCCCACGTTCTAGCCGGGCGTAAGCATCGGACAGGCTCGCGTTCCCCTGGCGAAGCGATTTCACCTCGCTGCCCAGGAGCACCAAACCGGCCTCCAGGGTCTCGAGAACGTGATACTCGTGACGCGCCTTCCGATTCCGGGCAACTGACTTGATGCTGTCTTTGGACATAGGAACTAACGGCTGGAGGCCTCGGGGGTGCACTTATTATGTTGAATGAAGCGGCAGTGCGCAAGTGACTCCTATTCCAAGACTTCCATCTGCAGCCGCCTCACCCTTCGCAGCTCGTGGACCTGGGCGACCTCGGCGCCCAAAACGAAGACCATCGACAGGTAGTAGAACCAGATCACCACGACCACCAGAGTGGCGATTCCGCCGTAGATCGACCCGTAATCGGCTATCCGGGTGAGGTAAATGGTGAAGACGAACTTGAGGATTTCCCAGCAAACCGCGGTGAAAAGGGCGGCCGCCACGGCCATCCGCCAGGGAATGCGGCGGGCCGGGACATACTTATATAGGAGCAAGTAGAGCAGGAAAATGAAGCCGAACGCCGTCACCTGGGCGTACAGCTTCTCGACCATGCCCACGTGCGCCGGGGAAAGGCCCAGGAACTCGAAGCCCCGCGCCTTGGCGAGGTTGACGATCACGGTGATTCCGATGTTGAGGATGAGGAGCACGCTGGAGACCAACACCATCTCAGCATCGAAGATCTTGCCCTGGATGATGCCGCGGCTCTGGCGCAGGTCGAACACCTCGCGCAATACAGAGCGGATCGAACCGAACAGGCGCGTCGAGAACCAGACGAAGGCGACGAAACTGATGAGCCCGATCGCCTGACCCCGGTCCACGACCCACTGGATCACCTCCTCCGGCAGGTTCCTCTCACCGGTACCGCCCTCGCCCATCACAGGAACGATCAGGTCCAGGTAGTTGCGTAGCTGCTCGATCGGCTCGATCCCCGCCGAAGCCGCCGCCCGTTCAAGGGTGAGGCTGATCAGCGATACGCTGATGAACAGGATGGGCACGGCGGCGACGAGGATACTGAAGGTCAGGCCGCTGGCGAGGACGAAGATGTTGTCGTCGTCTGCTTTTTCGAACACGCGAACGACGTAGTCCTTGACCGTGGACCAGAGTGAAGACGCAAACCGCCACGCCCCCGCGAGCCACGCCTGGATGCGCGGGGGCGACTTGGCCGTATCGCTATCGTTCAAAGTGCGGTGCTCTGAAGCGTTCAGCCCGCCAAACGGTCAGTTCTCGGCCGGCTTGTCATCGTTCAGCCGGTCATCCAGCTCACTGCGGGCCGCCTTTGCGGCCTTCTTGCCCACGTCGAGCGCCTGCTGTGCCTTTTCGCGGCCTTCCGAGACTTTGCCCTTGGCGTAATCGTACTTCTCCTCGACCTGGCGCCGGCCCGTATCGAGAGCTTCGCCCAGCGTATCGTGCAGTTCGCCGACCTTCTCCTCGGCGCGCTCACGTAGCCGGCGCGCTCGCTCCTTGAGCTCCTCCTGAGTCTCGGCACCGGACTTGGGCGCGAGCAGCAGGGCCGCGGCGGCCCCCAGGAGGGCGCCCCAGACGAAGGGGAACAGCCCAGAGCCCGTCCGCTCGATCACAACGTAGGGCACACCGTCGTTGTCGTAATCACGCATCGAAATCGTCCTTTCTATCGATCAAAGACATGTTCTCGTCCGCGTCCGCGCGGTCTCAACTACCGCGCAGCGCGCGTCGTAGCACTTCCATGTTTACCGGCCGCCGCAGCGCGATTTGACGCTCCCGCTCTTGCCCGACGGCCTGCGTAAAGCCCTCTCCGTACACTACGGCATCGGGAGCGAAATCGTTTGGACCCCCGCCAACGGACTCGGTGACACTGACCTGGTGGCCGCCGTTCGCCAGGGCGCTCGCGATGGCGTCCCGGAACGGACTGGCCTCTTCTACCAGGAGAATTCGCAGGGTCGTCACTCGGGTTTGCCTCGCAGAATCAGCAGGAAAGCGGGCCGCTGGCGGCTACGGGTAACGGCAAAGATAGGAGAGGGGTGCGCCTAATTCAATGTTGGATTCAACAGCCGACAGCCAGCAGCCAACGATCGACGTCCAACTCACTGCTCAACGTCCTACCTTCAACCTCCGGCGTCCGACGTCCAGCGGACGTTGAACGTCGGATGTAGGACGTTGGAAGTTCAAGGCGCGCAGCGTCGCCACACTTGAACGTCGGCTGTCGGCTGCTGGCTGTTGGCTGTTGGCTGTTGAACTAGATATCAACGACAAGCCCATCATACGCCGGCTCCACTCCAGCCGGCAGCGCATCGAGCAGCTCCCGGTACTCGAGGCGGTGGGTCATATGAGTGAGGTAGGCGCGTCTGGCGCCGACGCTCTCGATGGCGGCCAGCGCCTCCTCGACGTTGAAGTGCGTCGGGTGCGGGTTGCCCCACCAGAGCGCGTTGATCACAAGCACGTCGACCCCATCGAGAAGCGGCGCTGCCGCTTCGGTGATTTGCTTGCCGTCGACGATCACGCCAAGCCGGCCGGTTCGGAATCCGAACGACCGGGCTTTGCCGTGTGGGAAGGCGAGTGGTGTGATGGGGAACCCGGCGATCTCCAGGTCATCCCCGTCATCGAAGGTCGAGAGCATGATGTCCGGCGCGCTGGTCTCGGGCTGCGGTTGGATCGCATCGTCGAAGATGTAGTCGAATCGCTCGCGCAACTCTTTCTCGTACTCGCCGGCGACGAACATGGGAAGCGGGCGTCTTTCGCGCATGCTGAAGATGCGCAGGTCGTCGATTCCGTGAACGTGATCGGCGTGGAGGTGTGTGAGGTACACGGCATCGACGCGGCCGATGTTGGCGGCGAGCAGCTGGAGCCGCAGCTCGGGCGGCGTGTCGATGAGCAGGACGCGACCGTCCTCCTCGACGGTGAGACAGTGACGGTTGCGCCGGTTTCGCGGATCGTCGGACGTGCAGACCGGGCACTCGCACCCGACAACCGGCACGCCAAAGCTGGTGCCCGTACCGAGGAAGCGGAGTCGCACGGTCAGACCTTCTCGATGCGGACCATGTTCGTGGTGCCGCTAACGTGGAACGGCATTCCCGCCGTAACGACGACCCTGTCGCCGCGGTTCGCTAGCCGGCGCTCCAGCAGCGTGGCGCGGGCGGTCTCCCACATGTCGTCAAAAGTCGCCTGACCACGGTGCACAACGGGCACGACGCCCCAGACCAGGGCGAGCTGGTGATAGACCCGCTCGCTGTCGGTTACCGTCAAGATCGGGACCGGCGGCCGCCGCGATGAGACCACACGCGCGGTGTGTCCGCTGCTGGTGAAGGTGACGATGGCAGGGGCCCGCGCCGAGCGAACCGCTTCCAGGGTCGCGCAGGCCACGGCCAGCTCGGTGCTGGCCGCCGCCGAATCGAGGCCGGGCGCCGCGACATCGTAGGGCGGCCCGCTGGCCAGAGCCGCGCTGCCCAGCTCCACCTCGCGGATCACGCGAGTGAGCGCCTGCACGGCGGTCACCGGGTGTGCACCGACCGCCGTCTCGGCCGAGAGCATGACGCCGTCGGTGCCGTCGAGGATGGCATTGGCCGCGTCGGACACCTCTGCGCGCGTGGGCCGTGGCCGCTCGATCATCGACTCGAGCATCTCGGTGGCGACAACGACGGGACAGAAGTGGGTATTGGCGGCGCGGATGATCCGCTTCTGAGCGAGCGGCACCCGCTCGAAGGGCAGTTCGGTGCCAAGGTCGCCGCGTGCCACGACGCAGGAGTTCGACTCTTCGAGGATGGCGTCGAGGTCGTCGAGCGCGGAATCCTTTTCGATCTTGGTCACGACGAGGACGTCATCTGGCAAGCGGTCCCGCAGCTCGCGAACGTGCTGAGCCGAGCGAGCGAAGGAGAGCGCCAGGTAGTCGGCGCCCACATCGAGTGCCAGCTCGATGTCGGCCAGGTCCTTCTCGGTGAGCGCCGGCGCGCTCACCCGTACACCCGGCAGGTTGATCCCCTTCCCGCTAGTGACCGTACCGCCGATGACGACTTCGGCACCGACGCGTGGTGGGTCCGAGCTCGTCACGCGAAGCTCGATGCGTCCGTCATTCACCAGAATGCGGTCGCCGGCGGAGACATCGTGAGCCAGCGCCTCGTAGGTCACCGGCAACTCGCCGGCCGCCGCATCGCCGGATGGCGCGAGGACGACGGCATCGCCCGCCGCCAGCTCCACCGGCTCTGCGAGACCGCCGATGCGGATCTTGGGACCCTGCAAATCGATGAGCAGGGCCATGGGAAGATCCAGGGATGCGGCGCACTCACGGACGTCGGCGGCGATGGCGCGGGCCTGCTCCGCCGCCGTATGTGACATGTTGATACGCACCACGTTCATGCCGGCGGCGCACAACTCGCGCAATGTAGCTGGGTCAGACGATGCGGGTCCGATAGTGCAGACGATCTTCGTCTTGAGACTGCCGTCAGCGTTCATGCAGCCTAAACTCGGCGCCGCGGCTGCCCCCGTCAATCAACCGTGATGGGCTTGAAGCGCTCCCAGAGCTCCGCCGCCCGGACCGCCAGGTCCCTCAGGTCGCCTGCCACGGTCAGAATGTGGCGGCCGCCAGAGAGCGGATCGCCGGGCTCGATCTGCTGGCCCGACACGTAGGTTCCCGCCGCCGGTCCGGCCAGCAGGATGGCCACGGTCAGCGTGACGCCGTCCCCCGGCGCCAGGGTAAGAGGCCCGTGCGCGTCGATCAGCCGGTAGTCGTCCGGGTTATCTGAGTGGTAACCGATGTCGGGGTGAGGGTGATCGCCGATAGGGTCGGCGGCAGCAAGGCGTCCGGCCAGCAGCCGCCAGGCGAAGGCATGCTTCAGCCCATCATCCCAGTCGTCGTCTTCGCGCCAGAGCGTGAGCGTTCGCTCCGCCGCGCCGGCGGGCGCTTCCAGAGTCAGGACGCCCACCATGCCCGGGCTGGAGGAGTAGATGCCGAGCTGTGAGTCCGACAGGTCGGCGTCATACATGAACGCGAGGCCAAGATCGTGGTCGTAGGTGCCCAGGTCGTCCGTCGCCCCGCCCACGTCGACGTCGAGCCCGAAGCCGAGATAGAGCGACCGGTAGGTGTAGCCGCCTTCCGGGATGTCGGGGTAGAGAACGCGGTAACGATCTTCCCCGCTGACGTTGGTGATCTCGAACCGCAGAAACAGGATATCCTCCGCGCCGCCGCTGTCGGCGGCGACGACCATCTGTTTTACCGACAACCCGAGCAGCGACTCTCCGTGAAAGTGAGCTGTCGACCAGTAGCCCAGATCCATCTGCTGCGTGTCGTCGAGATCGGTCACCGTCACGCTTTGGCGGCCGACCCATGCGTCACGGTAGACGAGAGTGGATACCGTATCGCCGGCGAAGTCGCCCGCATCGCTGTCGAGAATTCCGGCGATCAGTAGACGACCGCCGGCGGCGTACTCCCCGCCGAAGATGTCCGGCCAGATGAGTGCCGGCTCCGAGAAGAACACACCGGCGCAAGTATCGCCAAAGGTGGTGGAGCGGCAGACGACGCGACCGCGACCCACCGCGAAGTCGCAGTTGGCGCCGCAGCCGCCCTGGAGAGCCGCGTCGAGAGTGTCGAGGACGTGCTCGTTGACGGTGACGTCGCCACTCCAGCCAAAGTATTCGTTCTGGCCAACCCGCAATGACAACTCGACGTGGTGATCGCCGGCGGCCACGTCACGTATGTTGGCGGGCGTCGTCATTCCGATGTCGACGCCGTCGATCTCGATGTCGGCGCCCGGCGGATCGGAGAGGACGACGAGATCGCCGAAGGTCGGGATCGTCGGTCGCTCTCTTGCCTCGAAGCAAGCCACAGCCGCAGAGAGCAAAAGAACGAACAGGCAAAGTCGACCAGTCACTACATTCTCACGCCCGAGCGGCCTCCGTGCCGGTGACAAGCTGCGGGACGACTTCGCCGGCCGTCCCCTGGAGAAAGATATCTACGCCCGGCGTCAATTCAGAAGGCTCGACGTTGACCTCGATGACGGTGGCGCCAGCGGCGCGGGCGACCATGGGCAGGCCGGCGGCCGGGTAGACGATACCAGAAGTTCCGACGACGAGCATGACGTCGCAGGAACGGGAGAGCGCTTCGGCCTGCTCGAAGACACCGGGCGGCAGCATCTCGCCGTACCAGACCACGTCTGGCCGCACGTAGGATGCGCAGCGTGGGCAGAGCGGCGGCTCGAGCGGTCCGTCCACGTCGGACGGCGGCAGCTCGCCATTGAGCGGGTGATCATGATCGAAGCACTTGAAGCGGTGGATGTTCCCGTGGAGCTCGAGGATCGTAGTGGAGCCGGCGCGGGCGTGAAACCCGTCGATGTTCTGGGTGACGACGACGACCTCGGGTACGAGATCCTCGAGACGGGCGATGGCTTCGTGGCCGGCGTGCGGCGTCAGCTTGGCCATCTGCCCGCGGCGGAAGTTGTACCAGCCCCAGACGCGCGCCGGGTCACGGTTGAAGCCCTCGCGTGTGGCAAGCTCCTGCGGGTCGTAGCTGGCCCAGAGACCATCGAGCGCATCGCGAAAAGTCGGGATGCCGCTTTCCTTGGACATGCCGGCGCCGGTTGCGACGACAAGCAGGTGCGCTCGACTAATTGCGTCTACTGCGCGGTTCAGGTCGCTCATAGTGCCTTGTCGACTTCGTGAAGTAGACGAGTAGGCGAGTGGACAAGTAGACCCGATGCCGTCCTCTCGTCTACTTGTCGACTGCTTACTAGTCTACTCGATAAACTATCTCTCCGCCCACTACAGTCGCCACGGCCGCAGCTCTCAGGACCTCATCCGGATTGGCGGTCACCAGATCCGTATCCCAGGCCGCGAAGTCGGCGTGATGCCCCACAGAGAGCCGGCCGCGCCGATCCGCGTCTCCAGCCACAAACGCCGCGCCAACCGTGTAACATTCCAGCACTTCCTGGCCGGACAGACGCTGCTCAGGGCAGAGCCCGTCGTTCGGGTAGCCGGAGCGGTCGCGCCGCGCCATCGCCCCGTAGAAGCCTTCACGGGGGTCGGCGGCCTCAACCGGCGCATCGGACCCGAAGGCGAGGACGGTTCCGGCATCGAGCAGGCTGCGAAGCGCCATGGTCCCGCGGGCGCGCTCGGCGCCCCAACGCTCCTCGATCAACCTGACGTCGGTGAGCAGATGCGACGGCTGCATCGATCCGACGATTCCCAGTCGGCCGGCGCGGCCCATGTCGTCGACATGCACGCACTGCAGGTGCTCGACCCGGTGCGGTAAACCGAGGCCGACGTCTCCGGTCCGTTCCAGCACGTCCAGCGTCATCCGCACGGCCGCATCGCCGATGGCGTGGATCGTGGCCGAAAGACCCGCCAGCGCGGCACGCTCTACATCCGCCGTCAATTCCTCGGGTTCGAGGCGCCTGATGCCGAGCCCGTCAGAGTCTTCGTAGTGCTCGAGCATCCACGCGGTCGAGGAACCCAGCGCGCCGTCGGTGAAGTACTTGATGCCGCCGATTCGCAGCCACTCGTTGCCAAACCCGCTGCGCATCCCGCACTCGATCAGCGAGTCGATGAAGCGTTGCGGCATGTGATGCAGCACCCGCAGCCGCAACTCGTCCGCGCGCAACAGGTCCTCCACGATCCGGAACGAATCCGGAGCCTCCACCGACTGGACGGCCGTCACACCCAGCCGGTGCAACTCGGCCTGGCCACGCCGCAGCGCCTCGCGCCGCTCGCTGGCGCTGGGCCGCGGACGTCCCTGGTACCACCAGTCCAGAGCACGCTCCATCACCACGCCCGTGGGTCTGCCGTCAGCATCTCGCTCCACCGTTCCGCCCGGCGGATCCTCCCGGTCGACGCTGATCCCGAGGCGGTTCATCGTCTCCGTGTTCAGCCAGCCGCTGTGCAGGTCGTGACCGATGAGCGCCACCGCCCGACCCTGCGAAGCTTCGTCGAGCGCCGCCAGATCCGACTGCGAGCGCCAGACCGGATTCCAACCCTTGAACTCCAGCCAGGCGTCCTCGCGGGCAGCCGCCGCCGCGCTCGCCACTCGCTCGAGCGCCTCGGCCATCGACCCTGCATCGGACACGTCATGGCCGGTCAGTCCCAGCGCCCATTCGACCAGATGGATGTGAGCGTCGCTCAGTCCCGGCACCACCGTGAACGGCCGCAAGTCCAACCACTCCGTGCCGGCACCGACCAGAGACTCGATCTCTTCCGCCGTTCCTATCGCTGCGATGCGGCCGTCCCGCACCGCCAGGCTGTCGACAGAAGGGCGCTCGGCGTCCAGCGTCCGGATCGTTCCGGCCCGCACCGCTACGACTCGCTTGGGCTCCATGCTGTCTTCAAGAGGATGGGTTGGGGCAGGATGATGAACGGATCAGCTAGCGTGCCCGGGCTCCTTCACACGCCGGCCGCGATGCACGTCAGAACTTCAGTCTACCTGCAGCTCCCCTTCGGTGACCAGATCCGGTCGGTGGCACGCGATCCAGGAGTGGATCGCCTTCACCTGGCCGATCGACAGCTTCTGAAGTGCGGGCAGCGGCAAT
Organism: Gemmatimonadota bacterium; assembly: GCA_039589155.1. Lineage (GTDB taxonomy): Bacteria > Gemmatimonadota > Gemmatimonadetes > Palauibacterales > KS3-K002 > Kutchimonas. The sequence goes on from JBDHHX010000009.1 coordinate 10,800, forward strand.
CCCGGGATCACGGCCGCCAACGAGCGGCGCAGCAGGTAGTCTCGCTGCTTTTTACGTAATTCCGCCGACATCGACGGCCCGCTCGGTGAGTCGGGGATCGGCTCCAACAACGTCCGGAAACTGTGAACCTGCCGTTCGGAGAAGTTCTCGGGAATCTGATGCGTGCGCCCGGCCAGATTGAATGTGCCGTCGGGCTGGACCTTCGTCGCTCTGGGCATCGGCCTTCCTTTGGCAGGGTGTGTCGAGGAGACTCATCGTCGGCCCAAAAAGGGCACGCTGTACTACTTTTTTATTGTGGGTGACGCGTCTAGAATTTACTTGAAGGGCGGCACTTCGGCAAGAAACGGAAACGCCAGTTTCTACGCCATTTCTTCCGGCCTGGGGGCCTGTGGCGTCTCCATGACGTAGAGCGGGACGCTCTTGAGGTGCTGACCGTCGAGCATGATCTCGAAGGAATAATCGCCCGGCTTTTGAAAAGTGACCCCGGCGAGGCCCATGATCACGTGGGGCTTGATGGGCCGTCCCGGGACGCCGCCCGGGACCTGGAGGGGCCCTTCGGCCTTGAAGAGCTGTCCGCCATCGGCGTCGATGAGACGAACCTCTAGATCATGGGATCCCTGGTCGGTGAAGTCGGCGCGCACGCGGAGGACGAAGACCATGGCGGCATGGCGGAAGGGGAGGTCCCGGGCCCAGATGGTGTCAAAGACGCCCAGGATATTGAGCTTGCCTTCCTGGCTGACATTCGCGGCATCGGCGACAACGGCGAGGTCTACCTCCACGCGAACGCGCCTAACCGCCGCCGGATTTGCCGGGCTGGCGGCCGAAGTTACGCTGCGTGCTGCCGAAGTGTCGGCGGCTGGAGCCGAAGTTACGCTGGGTAGAGCCTAAGTGACGGCGGCTGGATCCGAAGTTGCGCTGGCTGCTGCCGAATTCGCTGTTGAACGACTCGAAATCTTCTCCGCCCGGCCAATTCGCGGGGTCCGAAGCCTCGAGGATGGGTCGGCAAATGCGAGCCCCGTTCGTCAGAACCGAGTACTTGGCGCCTGGCGTGTAGTCGATGCGCTCCGAGTACTGCTCGCAGGGTCCCAACGCCGTGGACCACTGTCGCGGCTGGGCCACCTTGTACCGCTCCCGACCGGCCGACGGCAAAACGCACCCACGGGGAATCCGGTCACCGCGGATCATGCCGCTGGGTTCACGTTGAACGGCGCAGTCTTTGCCGCCGCGTCCGGCAGCTCGACTCTGGGCGTGGCCGTCCGCCACAACCAGCAGCACCAGCGCCGCCGCCAGCAGTGAAACGATCGAGGCCTGCTTCATCGCGTTCTCCTATCGCTCCATCAAGCTAGCGAACCGTGGCGGCGCCAACAAGCTGAAACACCGTCATTCTACAGGTTCATCACCAGCGATGCGGCGAGGCGGTGATCGTATTTATCGAACGTGAAGAGCGCGTCATCGGCCGGCGTCGCGCCCGGTACGACCACCTGTACGGGCTTATTATCGAACAGCAGCGTGTAGCTCACTTTGAGGGCGAAGACCGAGCTGATGGCAGACGTCAGACCCGCCACGGTGTTGACCCTGAGGTCTTCGCTGTCTTCCAGGTTCGGGAGGATGGCCAGGTCCCAATCGAAGGAGGCGGTTTCGGTGAGCTTGTACATGAAGTCGAAGATCGCCTGGGCGCCCACCCAGTTATTGCTCAGCGTGGTGATCTGTTCTTCATCCGTCCAGCTACCGCCGAGCTCGCCGGTCAGGAAGCTCTTCTCCGACTCGAAGAAGGTATAGCCCAGGCCCAACGCCGCCTGAGCCCGGTTCTGGACACCAGCCAGCTCGTTCCGGAACCAGCTGGCATTGGTGTATGCGAAAAGGCGCAGGTAGATGCGCTGTCGGAAGCGACCGCCAACGAAGTACTGTTCCGCCGTCGTTTCGCTCACTTCGTCGACCTGCACGGTGCCGGCATCGTTCGTCAGGTTGCGGACGGTCGTGCTGGTCCTGAGCCCCTGGGCTTCGAGCGTGAGCTGCTGGTTCGTCCAGTTGTAGGTGAACTTGTCGGACAGCGCCCACGACATGACCTCGGAGTTACCGGCGGTAGCTACGAGTGATAGGTCGGCCACGTTTGACCAGGCCCTCTGCGTCTCCTCTTCGTCCTGTGCGCTTGCGATGCCATGCGTAGCGGTGAACAAAAGAAGACTGATGCCCAGCGTCCTGGATATTTGGTTCATTGATCGAGTTCTCCTCTCGCCAACGCCCGTGAGCGGCGCACACGGGTCGATCGATCAAGTGTAGTCAGTCCCAAGGCAGGCGCAAACGTAGGATTGGCCGTTGAAAAGTCAAGATTGTGAGGGGAAATCGAGGGGACGGACAGTCGCCTAGTTGCCGCTCTCGATGACGGCGACAAGAGAATCGACGTCGGGCAGCCGGCCGCGGTAACCGAGGTAGCGCGCGACGCGATCGAGGGGCGGCCAATCGTATTTGTCGATGCTGTAGGCCACGCGCAGGTTACCCACGCCACCGCCGCGCGCGCCGATGGCTCGCTGCATGACCGCCTGGCTCTTCAGCGCACCCACGTCGTCGCGGTAGGCGTAGAACAGCTCATCGTAGGTCACCGCCGCGTCGGTTTGCCTGCCATCCCAGGCCATCCAGTCGGCAAGGATGCGAAGCCGCTCGCGATTGGTGGTTCCGTCGGCAAGCTGAAACGCCATCTCGAGCGCGTTACGCGCTGTGGTGCGTCGCCCGCGAAGCGCCTCGGCCTCGGCGAGCACGCGATAGGCAAGCGCAAAGCCAGGGTCGATGTTTGCTGCTTGCTGTGCCGAGCTGGCAGCCTGGGCATAACGCCCGGCGAAAAGCTGCATGCGGGCCCGCTGGTAGGCGGCGATGGCCTGCGGCGACTCGGAGAGGAACTGCGCAGGCATCTTGCTCGCTTCGATGTCCTCTTCATCTTCGCCCATGCGTTTGCGGACGGCTCGTGAGAGGCTGGCAAGAGTGGCGATGGCGTCAGACTCCGGTGTGACCTCCGCAGCCACACCGTACAGCGTGTCGCCCGCCGTATTCAGCACGCGGAGCACGATGCTGTCGGCGGCGGCCACACTGTCGTTACCCGGCAGGTGACGCAGCCCGGCTCCAAGCACGAACTTGTAGCCCTCGTCCTCGGCAAGGCTTAGAGCGTCATCGAGCGACAGGCTCTGCGATGAGTTGCCTGTATTGCTGCGCCGGGCGATGATTGCGCGCTCACGCGGTACGACGCTGAAGAAGCTGGCCTGCGCGAGATCCATCTCGAGCGTAGCGGTCAACACGTCAGAGGTGATCGGACCAGCCGGCGCGTCGACGAACACGTCAGCGACCAGTATCCACTCGCCGGACTCTTCGAGCAACGGACCGGCGAGCAACTCGCCGATCCTCGAGACCGAAGTTTCGACGAACGACGGCGTCCGAATGGTGATGCTGGGTATGGATACCCTCGGCAGCGATGGCGCGTCAACGTCGGGCAGACGGTCGGGCAAATCACCCGCAAAGCCGCCGACTATGCTAACCGCCGCAGGGCCAAAGAGAATCGCGGCAACAACGGCTGCGATGCCCAGCGGCGCATACCAGAAGCGCCTGAGCATCGGCAGCACCGACACGCCGGCGAGGATGCTCTTCCTCTTCGGCTTCCAGGGCTCGATCGCTGGAAGCTCGGCATCCCAGGTTGAAGACTCCGCCGCGGGCGCAGCAGGCTCCCAGGCCTCCTCTTCGATGACCGGTGTCGGTCCACCGAACTCCTCCGGTAACATGTCATCGGTCCGGACTTCGTCTTCGAGCGGCGGCTCGATGAACACGGGCCCGGAGTCGTCCGGCACGTCGAGCTCGGGGCCTGCCGCGGCGAAGGTGTCGGCGAAATCCTCGAACTCCGATTCGGCGATCTCTTCAATGGATTGAGCTGGCGGAGCATCATCCACCAGCGGCTCGTCGACGACGAACGCATCGACCTCGAGCAGCCCAGCTTTCTCTTTCTCGAGCCGCTTTGCCTCTGCTTTCTCTTTCTCGAGCCGCTTTGCCTCCGCTTGCTCTTTCTTGAGCCGCCTGGTATCCGCTTTCTTCGCCTTGGCCAGGTCGCGCTTCACCTTCTTGGCGGCGCTGCGCTCGCCTTTCTCTTTCTGCAGGGTGTCCCGCTTTAGCCGCGTCTTCTCTTTGTGCTCGGCCAGGTTCGCTTTGGTGGCGTCAAGGGCGCTGGTCGCGCCCTTGCGAGTGACTTTGAGGCCACGCGCGAGAAGCGGCGGCAGCTGCATCAGGGCTCGACCCAACCACTCGAGGCCGGCTATGGCGTGATCCCACATGCGCTCGCGCCACGGCTCTAGCTCTTTCCACCAATCCTGCAGCACCGGCATCCACTGCTTTCGAACACCGGTGATCTTGTGGTTCACTCGCCCGTATTCGCTGTCGACGAAAGCGGCGGCGGCTTCTCTCGCCTGCCTGAGATGCTCGTCGTCCTCCACCGGGCGGCGCTTGCGCTCCGGCTCCTTGAAAGGAGGCGAGGTGTCGACCACCGGAGGTGTCCCCGCGGACGGCGGTTCGGTCACCTTCGGCCGGGTGATCGGGATGTCGAAGTCGTCCTGTGATGTCAGGCCGACCAGGTCATCCCAGGCGCCCTCCCCCGAATCGCCGGCGGGAGGCGAAGGCTGGCTGCTCGCCACGGGCGGCGACGTATTGGCGACCGGCGGTGACGTATCGACGACGGGCGGAGCGGGCGGGGTCGGCGCATCGTCGCGGACGGGCGGCGCAGCGCCCGACTCAAAGCCGTCGATCGTCTCGGCCTCGATGACCGGCACGTCCTGAACCGGAGGCGGCGGAGGTGGCGATGGCGCGGGCGGCGGCGCAGGGGCGGGCTGGGCGGGCGCGACGGGTACCACAGGCGTGATCTGTCCGTCGGCGATCTCCTTCAGAACCCTGTGCTGGGCAATGACCTCTTTGACGGCGTCGGCCGGTTGGGCGACACCGCTCTGCTGAAGACGGCCGATGTATTCGGCGTAGGCCCGGGCCGCGTCCTCCTCGCGACCTGCCTTGGCGAGCGAGTTGAGCAGGCCAGCCACCGCCTCGGGTCGCATGGGTGCGCGGGCGACGAGTACCTGCCACCACTGGGCGGCCACATGGAAGCCGGCGATGCGCTCGCTGTCGCGGGCGGCGGCGAGGATGGCGTGGCTCCATGCCCGCTTGATCCGGCCGCGCTCCTTCTGCGCCCACTCGTCGAACGCCGGGCAGCCGGAATCGAATCCCTCCAGAAACTCCCCGATGTACAGCTCGGCGACGGCCCTGGCGTCGCCGCCGTCGATGGCCAGATCGACATCGTGAGTGTCCATCCGCACACCGGCTAACGCCTCGATGGTCTCGCCGCCAAGTCGGAGGTTGGCGCCCGGCACGTGCTCGCGCAGCCAAGCGACCGCCTTCTGCAGCGCCTCCATCTCCTTCTCGTCCTCCTGGCCGCGCCCCAGCAATTCGAACACCTCCGACGGGTGCATGGGACGCTGCTCATGGAAGAGATAGACCAACAGAGCAAGGTGCTTCGCCCCCAGCTTCGCGGTCTCGTCCGTTCCCTCGCGTAACAGGCGAACGCCCCCGAGCGTGAACAGCTCGAGGCCTTTGCCGCCGCCTCTGCGAGACGAGGGGATTGGAGTCGCTACGTGCTTGGGGCTAGCCATCCTTCAACGACACACTCGTTCTAATAGGGGAGTCAGGACCGGGAGTACCTCCGGAGGGGGGTCGGAAGTCCCCTAAGTATAAGCAATACATTCCGATCACGCTATCCGCCGCGCCGCCGATGGCACGCCTCAGCCGGGCCGAAATCCGGGCTAGGGGGTGTCATAGACTTCTTACAACCGACGGCGGTCCGGGTTCCCGTATTTGTCACGGGAATCCGGATTTGGGGGGAAGCCGAGCCCGTACTCCCCCGAAACGGAACGGACCTTGCCAAAGTTGCTAACATACGGTGGCACGCCGCTCCGTTGGCGTGGCTGCGAACAACACAGATGTGCCGGACACAGAGCGATGGATCACACAGCGCAGGCGAGATTCGAAAGCGGACGGACTTTTGAAGAGTTCCGCCAGGCGGCTGGAAAGCACCAGGGCTTGTGGGACGGCGTGTACAAGCACCTCGAGCTGCCCGACGACGTCGTCATCCGGTTGAACAACCTGCCCGGCCTGCGCAGCGTCATAGTCCTATCGGCGGATTGGTGCGGGGATGCGGCATCGCTTGTCCCAATCCTGGCCAGAATGGCCGACGCCGCACCGACGCTCGTCCAGCTGCGGCTACTGGAGCGAGATGAGAACCTCGACATCATGGACGAGCACCTGAGCCATGGTGGCCGGGCGATTCCCGTCGCCATCGTCTATGATGAGGAGTGGCGAAAGCTCGGCTGGTGGGGTCCACGGCCCGGGCCCGCCCAAGCGCTGTTCCGTGAGAAGCTGCGCGCCTTCAAGGCTGGCGAGCTGACTGACAAGAAAGAACACGTCAACAAGCCGGTGCTCCGCTGGTACCGGGAGGACCGCGGCCGGCACACGATCGACGAATTCCTCAATGTACTGGAGCGGGGAGGACCGCTGCGCTCATAGGCGAGCGCCGCTACGTCACCGCCTCCATGATGCGAAGCACGTTGGCGCCGAGCACCTTCAGGATGTCTGCATCCGAATAGCCGCGTCGCACCAGCTCGGCGGTGATGGCGGGATAACCAGAGACGTCATCCAGCCCTTCGGGTGCCACGGAGATCCCATCGAAATCGGAGCCCAGGCCAACGTGATCGATGCCGGCGATGCGGACGATGTGATCGATGTGGTCGACCACGTGACTCACCGTTCCCCGCGGTAGCGGGCGGTCCGCCCAAACCTCGCGCCATTCGCGTTCCACCGCCTCATCATCATCTCCATGCTTCGTCCTCAGCTCGCGCTCGAGATCGAACATGTCACGAGAGATGTCCGCAGCTTCCGGTACCACGAACCCGGAAAAGAAGTTGACCATCACCATGCCGCCGCCCTCCGCCACTCGTTCCAGGACAGGGTCCGGCACGTTGCGCGGATGATCGTTGATCGCACGGGCGCCGCTGTGCGATGCAATGATCGGCGACGTGCTGACGCGGAGCACATCGTTCATCGTATCTTCCGAGACGTGGGAGATGTCGACCAGCATGCCGAGTCGGTTCATCTCGCTAACGACATCCTCGCCGAACTCGGAGAGGCCGCCGTGCCGCGGTTCATCGGTAGCGGAATCCGCCCAATCGGTGCTGGACGAATGGGTGAGCGTCATGTACATGGCGCCGAGCTCGTGGAACCGGCTCAAGTTGTCGAGGGAGTTCTCGATGGCGTGGCCCCCCTCGACCGCAACGACAATGGCGATCCTGCCGGCGCCTACGATACGGCGCACGTCGGCGGCCGTGCGTGCCAACTCGAGTTCCGGGTACCGAACCGCCATCAGGTGGACAAGATCGATCAGCTCCAGGGCGATGGCGGCGGCGCCGCGCCCCTCGTAGCTAGACGAGACGTAGGCGGCAAAGAACTGTGCGTTCACGCCCCCGTCCCGGAGCCTCGGTATGTCGGTGTGGCCTTCCGTCTGGCGCGCGGCGAGGTCGAAGCGATCGAAGCTCGCGCCATACAGCGATCGCAGGCGTGAAGGCAGATCGTTGTGGCCGTCGATCACGATGGCGCGAGAGTGGATGGCCGCGGGGTCGCGTTCGCTGGTCACGCGCTTTTCCTCTTTCTTGCAAGTAGGCGAGTAGACAAGTAGACGAGTAGACAAGAAACTGACGAACGAGCCATCTCGTCTACTCGTCTACTCGCCTACTTGTCTACTAGCTGACCGCCTTCTTGATCATGGCATCCAATTTGTCCGGCACATCGAGCGCAAGGTCGTACTTCACACGGACTACCGGCTTCTCGATATCGATCAGCCGTGCCAGGTCGATGGGCGTGCCGACGACCACGACATCCGCGTCGGACTTGTTGATCGTCTCAGTCAACTCGCGGATCTGATCGTCGCCGTAGCCCATGGCTGGCAGCACCGGGCCGGTGGTAGAGAACTTCTCGAAGGTCTCGACGATGGAGCCCACCGCGAAGGGGCGCGGGTCGACCAGCTCGGCCGCACCGTTCTGCCTGGCGGCCAGGCTCGCCGCGCCGAGCGCCAGTCCGCCGTGGGTCAGGCTGGGGCCATCCTCGACCGCCAGCACGCGCTTGCCATGCAACGCTCCGGGATCGTCCACGGTCAGCGGCGAGCGTCCGGCAAAGATGTGAGCCTTTGGGTTGACCCGTTCGATATTGGCGCGCACGGTCTCCACGTTTTCCGGCGTGGCCGAGTCGACCTTGTTAATGATCACGACATCGGCCATCCGCAGGTTGGCTTCTCCGGGGTGGTAGAGAAGCTCATGGCCCGGCCGATGCGGGTCAGCGATCACGATGTGCAGGTTGGGTTTGTAGAAGGGCAAGTCGTTGTTGCCCCCATCCCAAAGCACCACGTCGCCGTCCTCTTCCGCCTGGCGCAGTATCGCTTCGTAGTCAACGCCAGCGTAGACCACGGACCCCCTGTCGATATGGGGCTCGTACTCTTCCCGCTCCTCGATAGTCACGTCGTGCTCTTCCAGATCGTCATAAGTCTCGAACCGCTGGACGCGTTGGGCCACGAGGTTGCCGTACGGCATCGGGTGGCGGACGACCACCGACCGTTTACCGAGTTCGCGGAGCTTCTCGACCACGTAGCGAGTGGTCTGGCTCTTGCCCGCGCCAGTGCGCACAGCGCACACCGCGATGACCGGGCGTGTCGACTCGACCATCATTTGCTTCGGACCCAGCAGTTCGAACGCAGCGCCAGCCGCGATGCAGCGGCTGGCCATGTGCATGATGTACTCGTGGGAGACGTCGGAGTACGAGAACACGCAGACGTCGATCGCTTCACTCTTGATGATGGATTCCAGCTCGTCTTCTGATAGGATGGGGATGCCCTTGGGGTAGCCTGGCCCGGCGATCTCGGCCGGGTAGAGTCGGCCCTCGATGTTCGGAATCTGTGTAGCTGTGAAAGCGACGACCCGGTAGTCCGGGTTGCCGCGGAAATACGTATTGAAGTCGTGGAAGTCGCGCCCGGCGGCGCCCAGGATAATGATGCGTTTCGGATCCATTATTCCTCTCGTTAATGTCAGTTCAGCCAATCAGCCAACTCTGTCAGGTCCCGCAGCACCTGCAACGGCTCGCCGCCTTCAGCGGCCTGCTCGTCAAGCCGATTCACCCATACCGCCGGAATCCCCAACTCGGCGGCGGGCCGGATGTCGTGGAAGTAGCTCTGCGCGGCGTGGAGCAGGTTGCCGCGACTCCCGACGCGCCTGAGCGCTTCGCGGAAATGTGCGTGGGCCGGTTTGTAGGAGCGCACCTGTTGTGCCGTTACGGTCCAATCGAAATCGACACCGATCCGCTGGATCGTCGCCTGCAAGAGATCGTCATCGATGTTTGAGAGGATGGCGATAGCGAAGCGCGACTTCAAGCGTTCGAGCGCCGGTCGCGTTTCGGCGAAGACGGGCCAGTCGGGGAGCGACTCTGCCAGGAAGCCAGCGCGGCCGGGGTCCAGGTCCCAACGGAGTTGGGCGGCGACGCGCCGCGCGGTTTCGGCCAGCACATCCCTGTAAAGCCGATACTCGGTCGCCTGGATCTGCGGCTCGACCTTATGGTAGGCGGCGATGATGGCGGCACGCTCCAAATCGATGCCGTCGGCCGCCGCAGTTTCGCGGAACGCATTCGAGATTCCGGACTCCCAATCAACGAGGGTTCCGTAGCAGTCGAAGCTCACGGTCGTCCAGTTCATGCGCTAGGCGCCGAACTTGCCCAGCCGCAGAGCATGGGCCAATGCCAGGGGCATCAGGTCTTCAGAGCGCCGAATCCCGAGTCCTCCACACAGACACTGTGCCTCGCCGAACGCCGTCTGGGCGTCCCGGCGCGCCGTTGGCGACCAGAGCAGAACGGGAACGGGGTGCCAGCTGTGATTTTTCAGCGCCGCCGGCGTGGAGTGATCGCCGGTAACGATGAACACGTCCGGCTCGAGCTTCATGATGCGCGGGATGTAGCCATCTATTTCCTCGATGACGCTCACCTTCTTATCGAAGTCACCGTCCTCGCCGGTCTTGTCCGTGTCCTTTATGTGTACGAAGGTGAAATCGTGGTCGGGCCAGACGCGCTCGAGGGTCGAGAACAGGTCATTGCGTGACGGCCCCACCTCCACCGCGCTCATCCCCACCAGCTTCGCAACGCCCCGGTACATGGGGTACTGCGCAACGGCGACGGAGCGCAGCCCGAAGACATCCGGAAATCGGGGCCAGTCGGGGCGCTTTGCGAAGCCCCTCAACGTCACCATGTTGGCCGGTTTCTGGCCCTCCAGTCGGCGCCCCGCTTCGTCGATGAAACTCTGCACCAGCGCCGCGGTGGACGCCGCCTCGGGACGCCCCGGTGTGACGGCCAACGGCGGAACGCCGGAATAGCCGGGATCCGTATCGTCGATCCCTTCCTCGAGGCCGACGCCGCGCAGCACCAGCAGGAAGCGATGATCGCGCACCGGTTCGACCAAGAGCTCTACGCCTGAGACATCGATGTCGCGAAGCCGGGCACAGAGCTCGGCACATTTCTCGGTAGGGATGCGGCCGGCACGACGATCGGTGATGCTGCCATCGGCATCGACGGTGCAGAAGTTGCCACGCGCCGCCAGGTCGTTGGCCTCGAGATTGAAGTCAACTCCCAACGCTTCCAGCACGCCGCGCCCGATCTGGTAGCGCATCGTGTCGTAGCCGAAGAGGCCGATATGGCCCGGTCCGCTGCCCGCCGTTATCCCCGGGCCCACCGGCTGGTGAAGTCCGCTCACACCCTCCGCCGCCAGTCGGTCAAGGTTGGGCGTCGACGCGGCCTCCAGCTCGGTCGGGCCTCCGGGCTCGGCAGCCAGGCCGCCCAGACCATCGAGCACGAGCAGCAGGATCTTGGTGTCGGCCGGCGCCAACAGGTCGCGAATCAGTTCCAGGTCCGCCATGCTTGGATCTCCGAGTTCACTCGATCAGCATCACCGCGGCATATTCTTCGATACCCTGCCAGAAGTTGCCGACCCGCAAGTTCTCGTTCGGGCTGTGCTGGTTGTTGTCGTGGTTCACCATGGGTACGCCGATGGTAGGAACGCCCAGCACATCGGTGAATTGATACAGCGGAACGCTGCCACCCGACGTCGGTATCTTGATCGCCGCTAGCCCGGTGTGCGACTCGATGGCATCGATCAAGGCTCGCGAGATCGGCAGGTCCATCGACGTCCGGAAGGCCGGGTAGCCGTCCGCCGTTGTAACACGCGCAAGCTTGCCTTGCGTCCTGCGAGTCTCGAGGCCGGGCTCATCCTCGACCACGTGATAGCCTTGCTGGCGAATGTGTTCGACCAGCCGCCCCACCTGTTCCTGCGGATCGATATCCTTGACCAGTCGCAGGTCGATAGTGGCGATGGCGATGTCGGGCACCACGGTGCGCGCCTCGTCGCCGACCCATGCCGACCGCAACCCACGCACGTTCAACGACGGCTGGTTGATCACCAGCAGTCGCTGCTTATCCGTCTCCGGCCGCGCGAACGCGAACGCTTCCATACGTTGGACGTCGTCGTTGGGCGCCGCGGCGATCGCCGCCAGCTCGTACTCGGAGAGCGGTGCGACATCATCATAGAAGCCGTCCACCAGGACGCGACCCGTATCCGGGTCCTTCATTGTGGCGAGCAGCTGGGCGAGCTGCATAGCCGGGTTGGGCGCCCAGTTCCCGTAATGTCCGCTGTGCAACGGTCGCAACGGACCGTAGACAGTCACCTCGGCGCTCACGATGCCGCGAGCCCCAAAGCTGAGCTTCGGCAGGCCCGACGGGTCGGTGGGGCCGTCGGCGCTCACTACCAGGTCGGCCGCCAACAGGTCGCCGTATTGCTCTACGGCGTAGCCCAGGTAGCGCGAGCCCGTCTCCTCGTCCCCCTCGAATATGAACTTGAGGTTGGCCGTCGGCTGCAGGCCGGCGGCGCGCAGCGCGTCGAGCGCCACCATGAGCGCGACGATAGGCGACTTGTCGTCGGAAGCGGAGCGGGCGAAGATCCGCCAATCAGGATCGTACCTACCATCGCTGGAGAAATCGATGATCTCGCCACCCGCCTCCAGCGCACCATCGCGCAGCGCCGGGTCGAAGGGGGCATGTCCCATCCAGCGACTCGGATCGACGTGCTGACCATCGTAGTGGGCGTAGAACAGGATGGTCTTCTCCGCCCCCGGCGCCAAAAGCTCGCCATAGACGTAGGACTCACCAGGCGTCTCCAGCACGCGAGTCTCGACGCCGCGGCGCTCCATCATTTCAACGAGCGCGGCCACGTTGCGCGACATGTCCGAGTGATACGCGATGTTGGGGATGCTCAGCCAGGCCACAAGCTCTTCGATGATCGCCGACTCGTTAGCCTCGCGGTAGGCACGAACGGATCTTATGGCGTCGGACTGGGCGGGAGCCTCGGAACAGCCGATCAGAATCGCGAATGCAGTCAGGAACCCTAGTTGGCGGGTCATGTCGCCTCCATTGGCAATGTCGAAGTTGAACATTGAACATTGTACATCCGGCATTGAACATCAAAAGGGCTCGGCGCTTGCGCGCCTCGAATGTACGAACAACAGAGATCGAACCTCGAACATCGAGACAAGTTCAAGGCTCAATGTTCAATGCCCAATGTTCAACGATCGGCAGTGTAGTCGATGTTCAATGTTCACCCGACTTCATTTCGATATCTGGACAACCTCTATACTGTCACCAACCCTGACTTCACCGCCTACCTTGACCCAAGCCAGGACTCCGCGACGCCCACGAATCGCTTCCTGCAGCCCCTCATGGATCTCGTCCATGAGCCCACACGGCGCGCAGGGACCCGTGATCCAGAGCTCGACCTCTTCGCCCAACCGCAGCCGCGTATCGGCGGGAAGCGACATCAGCTCGATTCCCCGCGTGGTGACGTTCTCTTTTACGATAGCCGCGGCGAGCTCGAAGTCATCCAGCGTCTCCTCCTCGATGAGCAGAACCTGACGGCGGCTGCCCGGCTTGGCGTGGCGGCAGCCGTCGAGCCCCAGGTCAGAGACGAACAACCCGGGATCCACCGGCTTCATGGGGACCCCGTGACCGGGACATACCTGTATTGACGTGATGACTCCCGTGGTACCGCCCACGCTTGCCTCCGCTGTTGGGGCCTGAAAGCACTGCGGCGGTGTCGCGGCGGTAAACTAGCGAGCGGGCAGCGGTGGAGGCTAGAGACGCGAGGTGGGTGAACTGAAGAGCGGCGCCAGGCGCTCCAACTCGACGACGGTCAGATTGCCGACGAGGGCGTGCCGGTGCTCGCCGTCCCACCAGGTGGCAACACCCAATCCACGCTCGTTCCTCACGGCCGGCAGCCAGGCAGAGTCGTCGCCCACCAGGCGGACGTCAATATCGCTGCGACCACCCACGCCTTCTCGATCGAGCGGAACGACGTAGTAGGAGAAGCTGCGACCGGCGGCAGAGTACTCGACCACGCCGCCCCTGCGACCGTTCATCAGACAGATGGTAGCACGGGCGAGCTCGTAGCCGGGGACCTCCGGCGGCGGCATGGATACGCCAAGCTCGCGCGCGAAGAAGGCACCGATCTCATGGCGGTCGGTGCTCTGAAGCTCCACCTGCTCGACGACGCGCCGCAAGTAGTCCTCGGCGAACGCGGTCGCGGACGGTGTCGATCCGCCGCGCCCGACCAGCCAATGTCCGGCGGCGCTGACGGCGCCGCCCACGATGAGGATGGCGGCAACGGTCACCGCCCAGCTGAAGCGGCGACCGCCGCTGCCGCGCGTACCGGCACCGGCGCGCTCGCGTGCCAGCGCCGTATAGAGCCGCTCTCTAAGCTCGCGAGGGGCACGGACTCGGGGCACCGCGTCGCGAATCAATTGAGCCACGCGCCGATCGTGTTCCAGCAGGCTCCCGCACGACTCACAGTCCTGCGCGTGCAGCAGCGCCGCTTCCACGACGGTATCGCTCACACGCATGATGTCGCCGGGCACCAGTACTCGTTGCGTCTTCCTACAGTCCATCATCAGGCCTCCGCGTCTCCGCTCATCCGCTCGACCAGCTGGCGGGCCGCGCCCTGGCTCAGCATCAGCCGAGCCCGGTAATGCCGGTTGCGCACATCTTCTTCGTCCCGGCCGACCAAGCCAGCGATCGCCGTATGCCGCAACCGTTCCACGTCCGCCAGCCAGAGCACCAGTCGATCACCATCATCGAGTTGCGCCCAGGTCTGGTTCATCCAGTGCCGCAGCAGCCTGTAGCCCGGCGTGCCCGGCTCGGGGAATGGCTCGACCTGTATTCCAGCCGTGGCGTACAGAACTTCCTCCTTCGGCGCGGTGTCGGTCGCCAGCGGATCACGCCCGGTTCGTCTCTCTCTCTGCAAGTACGTCGATACCAACACTTCTAGCATTGAGTCCCTGAATTCCGTCGTCTGACGCCGGCGCGGGAATTCGTGGAACGCACGAATGGATGCCTCCTGCAAGAGCTCCTCGGCTCGCAGCTCGTCCAGCGTGAAGCAGAGCGCGGCCGAATAGAGGTCGTCCAGATGTAAGCCGATTAGTTCTTCAAAGGTCTGTCCCATGGGGCAGCCTGCCTGCACGAGGTTTTGACAAGGGCCGGGCAAGCCCGCTGTGTTCCAAGGCTAGAAACAAGGCGGGCGCCGATAGGTTCCCGGGTTTATGTTGTAGGTGGGAATGAGGTTTCGGAATTGTTGAAGGTGATTCGGGGATTCCGGCATTCTGGGGTTCGGGGATCCGCGAAGGGTCTCAGCATTCCCCGACTTCACGAATGCCGGAATCCCCGAGTCGAACTGGACGATTCTCGACGGTCCGAATCCCCAATTCGATTCCCCAAATCCATATTGGAGAATTGTCGATTCCCACCAAGAAGAAGGGCGCCGGGAGTGGCGCCCTCTTCTTGTTGGTGTCTAGCCGAATCTAGGGAAAGTTGGGGGATACTACCCGCACTCCGAATAGCCGCAGGCGGTGCACTTCATACACCCCTCGGCGAACTGCAGCGAAAAGCCGCAGTCGGGACATGTCTCGATCAGGGACTTGATATCGCGGCCAAAGTGCTTCGCCGGATCATCGAGCATATTGCGCGTGGAGATATCCGGCTTGGCGGCGGTCTGCGTGCCGCCGTTCCCCTTGGAGCCCGTCTTCGGGTCCTTCAGGGGCAGCACCTGCTGCTCGCCTTCTTTCTCCGCCAGGTACTCCTCGATCGCCTGAGCCACCGCATCGGGCATCGAGAGGATCTTCTTGGCGCCGAAACCCACGGCACGGTCGCAAGAGATCCCCCGCAGCTGCTTGCTGATAGTGAGCAGCGGCACGCCGCTGCGCAGCGCCAACGACAGCAGCCGGCTGAGCGCTTCGCAGTCGGCCATCGCTGCACCGCCCGCCTTGCCCAGTGTGGTGAAGACCTCGAACGGCCTGCCCTTCTCGTCCTCGTTGATGGTCACGTAGAGTGTGCCCAGCGGCGACATCATCTTGCGCGTGATGCCGCGCAGCGTATCCGGCCGTTCCCGCACAACGGGCTTGCTCATCAGCTCGCCCTGCTTGGCGGACAGCTCACGCTTGAGCCGTTCGTTTTCCTTGGCCAGCTTGTTCAACTCGGTGCGCAACTCGTCGAGCTCGCGACCAAGCTGCTCGTTTATGAACTCGGCCTCGGAGGCGACTCCAGCATCCCCTGCCACATCTTCGCCCTTCCGCCCAACCTCCGAGACCGAGCTCACTCCGCTTGCAACCTCGTGTGACTTCACGACTGCCTCTGCTGTTTTACCCGTGGACAGCACCTGGCCCTCGCGCGACCCATCGCGGTAGACGGTCACGCCCTTACAACCCAGCCTGTGGGCGAGCTCGTATATCGAGCGTACGTAGTTGGGGCTAGCAGCTGCGGGGAAATTGCAGGTCTTGGAAATGGCACTGTCCACGTAGTTTTGGTACGCCGCCTGCATCATGACGTGCTGTTCCGGCGTCACATCGTGCGCCGTGACGAACACCTGCTGCACATCCTCAGGCACTTCGTCGAAATGAATGTGGCCCTCACACGCGATCCGCTCCATTAATTGATCCGAGTACCACCCCTGCCGACGTGCGAGGGCCACAAAGTCTTTATTCACATCGGGCATCAACGTGCCCGCCTGGTT
>JBDHHX010000010.1:0-24827 GCA_039589155.1 Gemmatimonadota bacterium
GCAATACCCTACATGAGGCGCAGTGGCTGGGGCCGCATCGTCTGTATTACGTCGGTCTCGGTGAAGTCGCCGCTTCCCGGCATGATCCTCTCCAACACCGTACGACCCGGCGTGGTGGGGTACGCCAAAACCGTCGCCGAGGAGTTCGCCCAGGACGGCATCACCGTGAACGTCGTCTGCCCCGGCTACATGGCCACCGATCGTGTCAACCAGCTGGCCGAGCACCGGGCCGCCGAGGCAGGGTCCACCGTGGACGAGATCATGGCCGGCCTCGTCGCCAACATCCCCAGCGGCCGAATGGGCGACCCCAAGGAACTTGGCGACCTTGTCGCTTTCCTGGCCTCGGACCGCGCTGCCTACATCACCGGAACGACCGTCCAGATCGACGGCGGATACATCAGGGGATTGCTCTAGTTCAGCGCCGCCGCCCGGCCCCGGGAAGACCTGAAACCCTGGATTGGGCCCCTCGTAGTGAGGTCTAGACACCCCCTTGCAACCCTGGCTCCGCAAGTACCATCAGAACCGGGAGAGGAGCCGCGAAGTCAGCGGGTTTGGGGGCGGGGGGCGCAGCGGGCAATCCCAAATCCACGTACACAGTCCATGAATTGGACAGTCTGGACGGAGCAGCACCATGAAACGACGGACCAAGGTTATCCTCGGCGTCATCGGCGTGGTGGCCATTGGCGGCGTAGGCTTCGCCGCGGTGCGAAACGGCGACTCCAACGGCGAGGAAGTCAGGACCGTTGAGGTCGAGCGCGGCGAGATCGTCGACAAGGCCCTAGCCGTCGGGCGGATCGAGCCCGAAATCGAGGTCAGCGTCAAGTCCAAGATTTCCGGGGTCGTCAGCCAGGAGTTCGCCGATGTGGGCGATTTCGTGCGGGCCGGCGCCCCGCTGCTCGAGATCAAGCCGACGCCCACACCGCTCGAGCTGGTCGAAACACGCCGGCAGCTCGAGTTGCGCCAACTCGAGCTCGACAACCTCCTGAGGGAGCTGAACCGTAAGCGCAGCCTGCTCGAGCAGGGCCTCATCTCCGACAACGAGTTCGAGCTTGCAGAGCGCGCCCATAGCGAGGCCGAACTCAACCTCAAGCTGGCGGGCGAGCGCTTGGCGTTGCTCGAAGAGGGCAAGGTCACGATGGCCGACCACAGCGTCGACGCCATCGTCAACTCGCCCATCGACGGCTTCATCCTCGAGAAGAACGTCGAGATCGGTGATCCGGTCACCCCGCTCAATCCGTACCAGGAAGGCACCATTATCATGACGATGGCGGAGATGAGCGCGCTCATCTTCAGGGGCACTGTTGACGAGATCGACGTCGGCCGTCTCAGCGAAGGCATGATCGTCGAGATCAAAGTCGGTGCGCTGCCCAACGCGGAGGTAACCGGCATTCTCGACAAGATCTCCCTCAAGGCGCGCAACGAGGACAACTCGACCGTCTTTCCCATCGAGATTGAACTGAGCGAATCCGGCGTCGTGTTACGCGCCGGCTATTCCGCCAATGCTGACGTGATCATCGACCGCCGCGAGGACGTTCTGATGATTCCGGAACGGCTCGTCACGGTTAGCGGCGACACCAGCAAAGTGACCGTGCTTCTGGAAGACGGGACGCAAGAGGAGCGCATCATCAAGACGGGCTTGAGTGACGCTATCAACATCGAGGTGATCGAGGGTCTCGCTGAGGGCGACAAGATCGTTGAGCCGCCGCCGAGGGAGATTGAGTAGACGAGTAGACGAGTAGACGAGAGACGGCGATAGGTGCGCATATTCGGTAGCTTCACAGACTTCTTCAACGACATCCGCACCCAGCGGCTGCGCACGTTGCTCACCATCATGGGCATCACCTGGGGCACGGTTGCGGTCATCGTGTTGCTGGCGTTCGGCGTTGGCATGGAGAGGCAGACGCGCAAGCGGATGCACGGACTGGGCGAGCGCATCGTCATCCTGTTCGGCAACCGCACGACCAAGTCGTTCGCTGGCTTCCCGGAAGGCCGCTACATCCGCTTCCAGGAGGAGGACGTCCACCTCCTCCAGCAGGAAATACCAGACATCGTAGAGATCAGCCCCGAATACAGCACGCGACGCGTACCGGTTCGCCGCGGGCGGAACAGCGCCTTCCCCAACATCACTGGCGTCTACCCGGTATATACGGAGATGCGGAACGTGATCGCCGACTGGGGCGGCCGCTTCATCAATCAGGCCGACATCGACGAGCGGCGGCGCGTCGCTTTTCTTGGCAACGAGCTAGAGGACCTGCTGTTCGACGACGAGGACCCGATCGGCAAGATCGTCTTCGTCGGTGACGTGCCGTTCACCGTCATCGGCGTATTGAAGGAGAAGCAGCAAAACTCGTCGTACAACTCGCGGGACCGCGACCGCATCTTCATCCCGTCCAGCACTTACCGGGCGATCTTCGGTGATCGCTACATAGCCAACATCATCTACCGGACGAGCAGCCCCGCGGTGATAGCGGCCGTCGAGCGGCGGGTCAACGAAGTACTTGGCAGCAAGTATCGATTCGACCCAACGGATGAAGACGCCATCTGGGAATGGGATACCAGCGAGTTCGAGGAGATCCTCACGGCGATCTTCCTGGGAATGAACATCTTCCTCGGCGTCGTCGGCGCATTCACGCTGACGGTCGGTGGAATCGGCGTTGCCAATATCATGTACATCGTGGTGCGCGAGCGCACCCGCGAGATCGGCATCCGCCGCTCGATCGGTGCCCGCAAGAAGGACATCATGCTGCAGTTCCTCGGCCAGACGTTCGTCGTCGTCGGCACCGGGGCAGCCCTCGGTTTCCTGATCTCCTTCGGACTGGTGAAGCTCGGACAGTGGATGCCGCTCAAGGAATTCATCGGCGTGCCGGTTATCTCGCCGGTCGTCGCCATCTCGACCGTCGTGTTGCTGACAGGCGTCGCCCTGCTGGCCGGCTTCTTCCCGGCCCGGCGGGCGGCGAACCTCGACCCTGTGGATTGTCTACGGTATTAGCTGACCATGTGGCGCATACTGCTTGGTGAATTCCTCGGTGACTTAAGAGAGCAGAAGACGCGCGTTCTGCTCACGATGTTCGCCATCACCTGGGGTACCATCGCCGTCGTGCTACTGCTCGCGTTCGGCGAGGGTCTAAGGCACGCCATCGTGAAGGGCCTGCTCAATGCCGGCGAGCGCATCTTCATGGTCTACGGCGGAACGACTTCCCGCGAGTTCGAGGGCCTGCCGAAGGGCCGCCGCATCCGACTCAGCGAGGAAGATCTCGATCTGATCACGCGCTCGATCGAGGAGATCGACCTGGTCAGCCCGTCCTACGGCCGCTGGGGCGTTACTCTGGAGTACGGAGACAACAAGACGACGACCTACATGGAGGGCGTCTACCCGGCGTTCGAGGTCATGCGCCGCACGTTTCCGGACCGGGGCAGCCGCTTCATCAACCAGCGCGACCTGGAAGAACGGCGCCGCGTGCTGTTTTTGGGCGACGAGATCGCCGAGGAGTTGTTCGGCAGCGAGGATCCTGTCGGCAAGACGATCATGCTGGATGACCTGCCGTACACGGTCATCGGCGTCATGCAGAAGAAGTTCCAGGACAGCATGAACAACGGCCCCGACTCGCGTCGGGCGATCATCCCGGCGTCGACCTTCAGGGGTATTTACGGCTACCGCTACGTCAACCACCTCCTCTTGCGACCGCGCGATCCGTCGCGGGCCGAGTTCGTCAAGGCGGAGCTGAACCGAGTGCTGGGCGCTCGCTACCAGTTCGACCCTGAAGACGAGCGCGCCCTGCCGATGTGGGATTTCATCGAGGATGAGAAGTTGAGCAACCAGATCGCCCTCGGCATCGAGATTTTCCTCGGGCTGGTCGGCGTCTTCACCTTGCTGGTCGCCGGCGTCGGCGTGGCCAACATCATGTACGTGGTCGTCAAGGAGCGCACCAAGGAGATCGGCATCAAGCTCGCCATCGGCGCCAAGAAGCACCACATCATGAGCCAGTTCATGTTCGAGGCGCTGGCTCTGACGCTGATCGGCGGTGGCCTCGGGCTCGGCCTCTCTACCGCAGTGGTGTTGCTGGTCGACAGCCTGCCCGCCGAGGATGGCGCGGCTGTCTATCTGGCGAACCCGAAGCTGTCGATTCCTATCGCCCTCATCTGCGTCAGCATACTCGTTCTCATCGGAATCATCTCCGGCGTGCTCCCGGCTCGGCGCGCGGCGAAGCTCGATCCCGTCGAATCGTTGCGGTACGAGTGACCCTTGCACAAAAAGACAAGTAGACGAGTAGACTAGTTGACAAGTAGACGAGGCGCAGCGGCAGGTTTCTCGTCCACTCGTCTACTCGTCCACTCGCTCTCTCAGCGGGAGAGGTTATGCGGAAGGTGAACTTCCCGTTTCGGCTCGGTACCTACGTTCTGCTCGTCACCTCGCTCGTACACCTGATCGGCCACTTCTACAAGCGGCCGCCGGCGAACGACCAGGAGCGTCAACTGCTCGAGTTGATGACGAACTACAGCATGGACATGGGCGGAGTCCAGCGGACGGTGCAGAACGTGCTGAGCGGGTTCAGCCTGACGTTTTCCGCCGCCCTCATGTTCCTGGCCGCGCTCAACCTGGCCGTCATCCGATCGCGGCCTGATGACCGCCGCCTGGTCAAGAGCATCACGGTGATCAATACGGTTGGCACCGGTGTCCTGCTGGTCATATCTGGCTTCTCTTTTCCTTTGCCGCCGACCGCGCTCTTCGCCATCGCCTATCTGGCGTTCGCCGTGTCCCTCTTCATGGACCGGGGACGCCCGGACATCGACGCACACCCTTGACTGTCCGCCCGGTGACTCGCATTTTCGCCCCCGGCCCCCAACGAGGAGTTCCACCCAATGAAGAGACTGACTGCAATCACCGCAGCCGTCGTGCTCGGTATCGCGCTAACGCAACCCGGCTTCGCCCAGGAGAAGGAGACGTCGCTTGGCGCGCGAGTCGCCTTCAATATCTCGACCATCGCGAGCGACGTCGATTTCAACTCGAAGATCGGGTTCGGCGTCGGCGCCTTCGGTGGCTACAAGTGGAGCGAGTTGTGGGGCCTGCAGGCGGAAGTCGCCTACAACCAGGAGGGCGCCAAGGACACCTACGTTCGCCAGGAGGGCACTGTAGCAGTCGCCGGTGACAGGACTGTCTCGATCACGTACCTGGAACTGCTGGTCCCTCTGGTGCTGTATCCCCGATTGGGCGGTAGCGACCTGGTGACGCGGGCCTATGCGGGTCCGACGATCGGCTACGAGTTGAGTTGCAACACGAAATACGCGGACGCGCTGACAACGAATAATTACGATTGCGAGGAGTTCATCGACCTGGGTGGCCCGTCGCTCGAGCCCGCATTCACCCGGACCAAGAGTTTCGACTACGGGCTGGTATTCGGCGCGGGGCTAGACTTCAGCTCCTTCTCACTTGACGTGCGCTACCAGCTGGGGCTCGCCAACATCCACGACGTTGCGGGCGGCATAGAACTGAAGAACCAGGTGCTGCAGATACTGATCGGCTACGTGCACAAGTGGCCGGGATAGGCTACTCGCCTTCCACGAGCCGGTAGACGTTCCCATTGCTCGACAGGATGTAGAGCTCACCGTTTGCATCCTGGCCGAACGACAGCACGCGCCCCAAGCCGCCCACGTCCCACTCTCGCTCGTCGGTGACCGAGGTGCCCGTAAAGCGGAAGCTACGCAGGAATCCACTGCAGTGATCTGAGTAGAAATAGTCGCCGCGAATCGCGGTCAGCACTTCGCCGCGGTACGCGAAGCCGCCGGAGACGGAGCAACCGTCGGAGTGTCCGTACTCAACAACGGGCAGAACGATCCCACCAGTGTCGCACGACGAAGAGCCGAAGCAGTGCAAGCCCTCCATCACGTTCCAGCCGTAGTTCAAGCCGGCGCTGCCGGCGGTCACCGCATTGACCTCTTCCCACGCGTTCTGACCCACGTCGGCGATGTAGAGATGGCCAGCCTGTCGGTCAAACGAGAAGCGCCACGGGTTGCGAAGACCGTAGGCCCAGATCTCGTCGCGGCCAGCGATGCCGACGAACGGGTTGTCGGGCGGGATCGAGTAGGGGTTGCCGCCATCGACGTCGATGCGTAGCAGCGCGCCCAGCAGCGTGTTGATGTTCTGGCCGTGTCCTTGCGGGTCGCCTCCGCTTCCGCCATCACCCAGTCCTATATAGAGCATCCCGTCGGGGCCGAACGTGATCTGGCCGCCGTTGTGGTTCCCGAACGGCTGATCGAGAGTGAAGATCACCCTGTCGCGATCAGGCAGCGCCACGTTCGGGTCGCTGCTCACCCCGTAGCGTTCGACCTGCGTATCGCCGTCGGGCTGGGCCGAATAGCTAACGTAGAATTGACCGTTCGAAGAGTAGGCTGGATGGAAGGCCATGCCTAGCAGGCCGCGCTCGCCCCCGCTGCGAACGATGTCGCGGATGTCGAGGAACGGCGTTGACAGCAATGTGCCATTCTCGATGATCCTGATACGGCCGCTCTGCTCCACCACGAACAGGCGCGGATCGCCGGGCGGCGACGTGAGGTAGACCGGATCATCGAAGCCGCCGGCGACGACCTCCACCGCCAGGCCCGATTCGCCCTCGACCATATCGGTCGAACCCGAGCAGCCTGAGAACCCCAGCGCCCAGAGAAACGTGGTCACGATGATCGTCGTGCGTCGCTCGATCAGAATATCTGCACCTGGAATCGCAGCAGGCGGCCGGGCCGCGGCAGGCCACACTGGTCGAAGACGGCCGAGTCGGTGACGTTGTCGAACGCGATCAGGGCGTCCATGCGCCTGGCGGCGGTGCCAGCGAGCCTGAAGCTCTTGCCGAGCTCGAGGTCGAACCAGCTGTTCGAGGCGAGCCTCACCTCGGCGTCGAAGTCGGGATGAACGCAGAATCGCGGCGCCTGGTGCCTGATGCTGGCGCTGGTCCAGAATCCGCGACCCAGCTGTAGCGAGCCGAAGAGGCCGCCGATGAACCACGGCTGATATTCGGGATTCCGCTGATCGCCGGGCGCGCTCGGGTCGGTGAGATCGACGTTCTGTATGGTCGCGTCGCCGGCAACGAGCAGTGGACCAGCGGCGATCTCGAACAGCAGCTCGAGTCCGGCGCTGGTGATCCGATCCCGGTTCTGACGCTGCAGGTTGCCATCGCCGACGGCGACGCGGACGATGGCGTCGGTAAGGCGCTGCAAGAATGTGACGGCCTGTGCCTGAAGCCGTCCGACCTGGAAAGTGACGCCCAACTCGGCCACGGTCAGCACTTCGGGATCGAGAGCCGGGTTGACGACGAACCTGCCCAGCGCGCCAGAGTAGAGCTCGCGCAGTGCCGGGAAACGCACCCGCCGGCTAACACCGCCGTTCAGCAACACGTTGCCGTCGCCGACGGCCAGGGTTCCGCCCGCCCGGGCCCCCCAGGTCCAGATCGGATCTCGCGGCTCGGCCGGCCCCGTTTCCGGCGTGGCGGCACCGTCGATGCTGAAGCCGACGCTGATACGTCCCTTTGACAGGTCACCGTCACCCAGGATCGGCTCATCGATCTCGAGGCCGAGGCTGAAGAAACGCTGGCTGTAGGTCGCGGGCTCGCCGGCATCGATAACTTCGGTGTGACGCGTGTCGGCCACCGTGAGCGCGCCTCTCAGTATTCCTTCGCCCAGGGTGTGGTCGCCGAGCAATCGGAAAGACAGCGTTCGATCGTCACCGGATTCGCCGCCGGTGACGGAATCGTAGGCGAGGCTCGAGTAGGTTTCGATGACGTTCTGACCGAAGTCGAGCCCCAGGCTGGCCTCGATGTCGCCTTGCCCCCACGGCGTTTCCCGCCAGCCTGTGCCCGCCGCCATCGCTGTCACCCAGCGCCAGATCTCCGGGTTGCGCCACAAGCGTGGTTCTGCCACGTGTCGTTCGGGTGGCACGCCCCTCTGCGACTTGAAACCGAAAGAGGAGAGCGACATCCAGGAACCGCCGTCGGCGCTATAGCGCGCCGACACGTAGGCGTTGCCATGCTCGATATCGCTATTGAGCCGCTCATCCCCCTGCCCGACTAGCGACGATTCGCCATCGGGCAGCGGCCAGGAGCCGCGGTTCCGATAGCCACCGCCGGCGCGCAGCAGAACCTGGCCCGATGATGTGGGAACCAGTGTTGAGAGACCGAGAGTCGCCGCCCCGTTACCGAGGTTGTCGACGCCGGCGTTGAACGAGAGTGGCGGCGGCCGATCGATGCCGTTTCCGCTCGCGATGTCTACCAGCACCGCGCCGCCCAGCGCGTTGGGGCCGTAGAGCACCGACGAGAGACCGCGCACCAACGTCAACTGCCGCACCGCGGTGACCGGGATCACCGACAGATCGGCTCGGTTATCCCAGCCCAGCGTAATTGGGACACCGTCAACCAGGACCACCACACGTCGAGACTCCATGCCGCGTATCGTTGGCTGCACCTCGCCACGGGAGTTTTCGCGAACCTGGATCAGCGGAAGCTGCCGTAGAACATCGGCCAGGGTCGGAGCCGGCGTCGTGCGCAGCGAATCCAGTTGCGCCGTGATCGCCGCAGCACCACCGGCCGTCGTCACGGGGCGGGCGACGCGCACCTTGATGGCCTCTACGCTATAGACGGTGTCGGGACGAATCGTGTCCCCCGGCTCCTGTGCAGCCACGGGAGAGTAGACAACGGCGGAGAACGAGACGGCCATAAGGACGTGCACCGCCAGCCGTCGGCGGCGGCGCTGAGGACAGATCTCTACTCCAGGTTCTCGTTCCAAATGCCTTGACTGGCGGTTAGACGTTAGCGGTCCGGACAGCAAAACCCGGGGAGATTACACAGCCTTCCCCCCGGGTCGCAATGGGTCGGACGAGCCGCCGGCTCGTCAGGCGGGCCGGCTCGCCCTAACGAAGGCGGAGCAGAAACGCCCTTTCTCCAGCCAGCTGTCCTCGACTTCGATACCGAACTCCCGGCCCAACTGCCGCAAGTCCTCACCCTCGTAGACCCGGGTAACCTCTACATCGATATCTACGAACCCGGCGGCGGCGAGTTTCGCTCGATACTCGTCCTCGTGCAGGGCGCCCGCCACGCAGCCGCTCCACGCCTCGAGGCTCTCGCGGATCGCTTGCGGCATCTCGCCCTGGAAGATCATGTCCGACACGGCGAAGCGACCGCCGGGCCGCAGTACCCGGCGCGCCTCGCGCAGGACCCGGTCCTTGTCCGGCGACAGGTTGATCACGCAGTTGGAGATGATCACGTCGACGGTCTCATCGGGTAGCGGCACGGCTTCGATCGTGCCCTTCATGAACTCGGCATTCTCCACGCCCAGTTCCTGCTGGTTGGCTCGCGCCAACTCCAGCATCTCGTCCGTCATGTCGAGGCCGTATGCTTTGCCGGACGGGCCAACGCGTTGCGCCGAGAGCAAGACGTCGATCCCTCCGCCCGATCCGAGGTCGAGCACCACCTCGCCCGGCTTCAGTTCGGCCAACGCCGTCGGGTTGCCGCAGCCCAACGAAGCCAGCGCCGCTACCTCCGTCACCTGGGACAGTTCTTCCGCGGAATAGAGATCGCGTGTGATGACCGTCTTCTCCGTATCCCCGCAGCAGCTCGAATCGGCAGGCCCGCAACAACTGGAAACCTGATCCTGACCGGCCTGACGGGCCGCGGCCGCGTAACGTTCACGTACTTTCTCGTGTATCTTCGTGTCCCCACTCATGTCATCCTGCCTCTCCTTATGCAGTACCATTCCTTCAGAAAATAGTAGCGATACCCGAATATCGTATATCGCAGGCTGGAGATCACACGCGCCAGCCACGTTCCATCGCTCAGAAATATCTCTTCCACCGTGTTGCCGCACGGATCACAGAACGCGGGCGGCGGCGGTCCTACTCTATGCTGCAACATTTTCCGCCCTCCGCTACCAGCTTCGAACTTGCCGCATCCGTCAGCCGGCCAAGAAGCAGGATCAACGAGCTGCGTACTTCCGGGTCGAACTCGGAAAGCAGCAGCCGCTCCTGCGCCAATAACTCCCCCTCTATTCGCCCGTACAACCGCGCGCCCGCTGCGGTCGCACTCAGCGAAACCGACCGCCCATCCTCCGGGTTCCGCGCCCGCTTCACGTAGCCCTTCCGCTCCAGCGCGCCCACAACCCGGCTCGCCGTGCTCTTCTCCAGGTAGAGCTCCCCCGCCAACTCGTTCAGCGTCAACCCGCCCCGGCGCAGCAGCGCTTCCAGCGCCCAACACTGGGTCACCGATATGTCATAGCAGCAAATGCACTCGCGGTCGCGAAACTGGTAGGCCCGCTTTAGCTCCAGCAGCACGCGGTGCAGCGCGACGGCATCGGCATCGAGGCCGCTGGCGGCCCGGCGCCGCTTCCCTGTCTTGATCTGCACGAGTTGACTGGCCATAGTTGGCTCCAGATAATAGTTGCTAGTGACAACTATATTGCGCGATCCGCCTCGTGTCAACCCCTGGCGCTCGGTGCCCATATTGACCACCACCGGGGCTGGGGCCATCTTGCCGCCCCAATCGAACAGCATTGACTCGAGGAGGGTTTGGATGAGGAAGTTACTGCCCGCCGTAGCCCTGGCAGTCCTGGTTTGCGCTCCCGGCGTCTTGCAGGGACAGGTCAACATCGGCGCCCAGGCGAGCTGGGGCGACAATGCCGATTTCGGTTTCGGCGGAAGGCTGACGGCGCGTTCGCCGTGGGTCGATCAGGCGATCGAGCTGAGCGGCGCGTTCGACCTGTTCTTTCCGTCCGCCAGCGCGGGTGAAGACCTGTCGTACTGGGAGGTCAACCTGAACCTGGTCTACAACATCGCGGTGAAGAGCGAAGTGTTACTGCCCTACGCCGGCGGCGGATTGAACGTGGCCCACGCATCGACGACAGTGGCCAGCCAGAATACGTCGGCGACGGAAGTCGGAGCGAACCTGGTTGGCGGCTTGAAATTCGTAGTGGGCTCTGTGACCCCGTTCGGCGAGGTCCGCTACGAGCTGGGCGGCGGGGAGCAGTTCGTACTGACCGGCGGTTTGCTGTTTACGGTGGGCAGCAACTAATGCCAGTAGACGAGTAGACTAGTGGACCAGTAGACGAGAAGCCTATAACAGGATCCCGTCTACTCGTCCACTAGTCTACTCGTCTACTTGCTCTTATCTACTCGCTTCCCTGCGGTAGAGAAAGCGGCTCTTTCTCCTCGAGGAAGGTGAGTCCCGCCTCTTCGACTTTTGCCCTAAACGCGGTCACGTCCTCGGCGAAGATGCGGTTGAGCTCGACGATCGCCTCCTGCACCCTCGACTCTGCCTGCTGCAGATACCACTGTTGCGCAGACGTCGGCTCATCCCATGAGCTACTCATCGAGAAGTAAGCGCCGCGGACCCTCGAGTAGATCGTGGTGTCCGCCGAGATCTCATCCTTGCCAGGGCTGGGCGCGTCCCACAGCCAACCCTCCAACTCGGTGAGCTTCTGCTTGAGACTTCGAGCTTCAGTCGCCAACTCGTCGTCGGCAAGTCCGCCCGGCCTATGAGCCGACTGGCCGTTGTCGGTGCTGGTGGTCTCCTCCGGCTCATCGGCGCTCACCAGGCCGAGAATCTCGTCGATCTCGTCTCGCGTATCACGGATACGCGAGACGGCCTCCGCCAACACTTCCTGCACGGCGCCCGCATGCATCAGCGCGTCGAACTTGGCGTGCCGCTGGGCCAGCGTCAGGTTGTATCGCGGATCGGGCAAAACGTTGACGGTCCCGCTGGCCTCGTTGTCGCCATATTTGAGCGTGACCGTGTACGAACCGGGCAACACGTCGGGACCGAAGCCGCCGCCGAAGAAGAAGCCGCCTCCCTGCTGCTGGCCGCCGGCCCTGGGTCGCTCGAACCCGTCGTGCCGCAAGTTCCAGTAGATACGGTTTACCCCAAGCTTCACAGGACGCTCGAAGCTGTTGATGACGTTCCCGTCAGCGTCGCTGACTTCGACCTCAACCTGTGGTCCGCCACGTCCCGGCATTCCACCGCCGGGGCCGCCGCGCATGCCGCGCGGTCGCTCGGCGACCGGCTCCTGCTCTTCACCGCCGGCCTGGCGCTTCGCTTCCTTGCGCTGGCGCTCGATCTCGTCGTTGGGGTGCGGCAGATCATCGCCGCTCAACGAGAAGGTGATCAGTGCGCCGGAGGGACGGTTCTCGCCGCGGTACTCGCCATCGGCGGGGAAGCGCGAGGCGCCGGTCTGCGCCACGCGAACCTGGGTCGCATCGGCGATGTCGAACAGGTAGACGGGCTCAGCCATCGTTTCCGCCGAGATCGAGCGCAACGGCCGGATGTCGTCGAGGACGAAGGCCGCGCGTCCGTGCGTACCGATCACCAGATCGTGCTCCCGCGGGTGCACGACCAAGGCCATCGTCGAAACGGTCGGGAACCCGTGGGTCCACTTGTACCACTTCGCGCCGCCGTTCGTCGTGAAGTAGAGGCCGAACTCGGTGCCGAGGAACAACAGGTCTTCTTTGACCGGGTCCTGCTCTATGACCAGCGCGTATCCCCACAGGTCGTCAGTGGCGAGGCTGTTCCACGACCTGCCGTAGTCCTCGACCTTGTAGACATACGGCGTCCAGTCGGCGCGCCGGTGATTGTCGAAGGTGACATACGCCACGGCCGGGTCGAATTTGGACGCCTCGATGTGGGGCACCCACGTGTTGTCGGGCACTCCACGCGCCCGCTCCTCGACGCTCTCCCACGAGCTGCCGCCATCGCGGGTCACGTGCACGCGTCCGTCGTCGGTGCCGACCCATATCACGCCGCGCTCGATGGCGCTGGGCGCGATCGTGATGATCGTCGTGAAGTTCTCGGCGCCCGTCACGTCAAGAGTCAGGCCGCCGCTCTCCGCCTGCTTCTGCCATTCCGGGTTGTTGGTGGTGAGGTCGGGGCTGATGATCTCCCAGTCGTCGCCGCGATCGGTCGACTTGTGGACGAACTGGCTGCCGTAGTAGACAGTGTTGCCATCGAACGGGTCGATGGCGATGGCCGCGTTCCAGTTGAAGCGCAGCTTAAGATCATCGGGGTGCACCGGGCGAATACTCTTGCGCTCGCCCGTCTTTACGTGCCAGCGCATCAAGTTTCCGCCCTGGCTCATCGCGTAGCCGACCGTCGGATCCTCAGGTACAGCGAGCACGGCGAATCCGTCGCCGAACCCCACTTCGTCCCAATGGTGATTACGGATGCCACCGTTCTCCCACAGGTAGGCCGGCCCGCGCCACGAGCCGTTGTCCTGCATGCCGCCCAGAACGTTATAGGGCGTCTCGAGGTCGACGTTGATGTGGTAGTACTGGGCAAGCGGCAGGTTGGAGACGAAACGCCAGCTCGCACCGCGGTCGCGGCTGACATAGACGCCGCCGTCGTTGCCTTCGATGATGTGCCTGGGATCGTTAGGGTTGATCCACATCGCATGGTGGTCCGGGTGCGGACCCGACATGTAGCCGCCCGATGTCTCAAACGTCTTGCCGCCGTCGGTCGACACGCTGATCCGCGACCAGAGGCTGTAGACCCGGTTGGGGTCCTGGGGATCGACGCGCAGGTCGGCGTAATAGAAAGGACGATTGCCGACGGCGTCGCCGGACCCGACCTTCCGCCAAGAAAAGCCGCCATCGTCAGAGCGATAAACGGCGTTGTCCTCTTTCGCTTCTATGTAGGCATAGACGATGTTCGGGTCCGACGGCGCGACGGCGAGCCCGACGCGGCCCAACTCGCCTTCGGGCAGGCCGTCCTCGGGCGTTAGCTTCTTCCAATTGCGGCCGCCATCCACGGTCATGAAGATCCCGGACCCCGGTCCGCCGGAGCGGAAGAACCAGGGCCAGCGTCGGTAGTCCCACATCGCCGCAATCAGCTTGTTCGGGTTGGTAGGGTCGATCTCCAGGTCGGCGACGCCCGTGCGCTCGTCGACATAGAGGATCTTCTGCCAAGTCGCCCCGCCATCCACCGTCTTGAAGACGCCGCGCTCAGGGTTCTCGCCCCAGAGCGTGCCCATCGCCGCCACGTATGCGACCTGCGTGTTGTTGGGGTCGAGGAGGATGCGGTGAATGCGTTCGGTCCCATCGAGACCCAGGTGCGTCCACGTTCTGCCGCCGTCCATCGACTTGTACACACCGTTGCCCACCGACACGCTGTTCCGGGTGTTCCCTTCCCCGGTGCCGACCCAAACGATGTCGGGGCTAGCCTGGTAGATAGCGATGGCGCCGATGGCGGCCACCGGCTGGTCGTCGAAGATCGGCTCGAAGTTAAGCCCTCCGTTCTCCGACTTCCACAAACCGCCGGTAGCGGCCCCGACATAGATGATGTTGGGATTGGATTCGACCGCTTTCACCACACCGATCCGGCCGCTCATCCCGGCCGGCCCGATGGAACGGGCGTCCATCCCGGCGAGCAGTTCCGGATCGATCTGTGCATGCAGCGGTGCGGCCAGGCCGGCGATCAGCAGCGTGGCCATAGGTGCAAAGATAAGGCGGCGGAGCATAGTCCTCCTCCAGTGCTGTGATGGAAGATTCATGTTCGGGGCGAAAACAATTTACGGCATGGCCGCTGCTGCTGGTAGGGGCGTGTGCCGACAGCCGACGGCTGATGGCTGTCGGCTATAGAGAATCCTCAGAAGCTGGGAGCCAACAAGAGGCTGTTCAGAAACAGCCGGTGCATTCCGAACCAATAGACGCGGAAGTTGGGGTCCTCGAGGAAGAGCACGATCTTGCCGGAGCCGATCCGGTCGACGATGACGAACGGAGTGCCGGCG
The DNA here is from genome assembly GCA_039589155.1 of Gemmatimonadota bacterium. Lineage (GTDB taxonomy): Bacteria > Gemmatimonadota > Gemmatimonadetes > Palauibacterales > KS3-K002 > Kutchimonas. Next base: position 14,746 of record JBDHHX010000010.1, read on the forward strand.
AGGCGATCGAGCGAGTCATCGTAGGCGAAACCCGCCAGGCGCAGATCTCCTGCCGGGGCGAGTCGAAACGGTGTGGCGAGCTCAGGATCGGATTCGAAGGCGAGATTCGAGCGGACCAGTACCGCGGCCTTGCTGTCATACCCAAAAGTCAGGTAATGGTTGGGATCGGGAGTGGCGGCCAGGATAGCGCCGGGGACGGCTACGGTTTCGCGGGACTCGCTCGCTTCGCCGCCATCGAGCGGCCACCTGGCGGGGCGCATGCGCGCCGATGAGAGACCACTCTCCGGGTTGGCGACCCAGCGCGCCGCGCCTTTCAGGCAAACGAGAGTACCGCCCCGAGAGATCCAACCCTCGATCGCCTCGGTCAAGGCAGCCGAGAAGGTCTCGCTGCCGTACCAGCCGTGGGGCAGCACCAGCACGTCGTAGTCATCCAGCGCCGCGGCGCTCAGCTGATCCTTGTCGATAGCCGTAAACCGGAGTCCATAGAGTCGCTCCAGGTTGAACCAGAGATCGCCGAACGACGCCGCGTTCACCGGATCACCCGCCAGCACGGCGACCTTGGGCTTCTTTATATAGACGAACTGATCCGAGCCGAGGCTGGGCCCCGAGTCGGAATGGGGCGAATCGACTGCGAACAGATCGATAGCGTGCCGCGTTGCGACTTCACCGATCGTCTGCAGCAGGTCTACATCCGGATTCCTCTCGTTCCTGACGAGAAGCGAGCCGCGAGGATATGACCGTCCAGCGATAGTGAACGCGGAATAGGCCACATTCACGACCAGGTCCTGCTGCAGCAGATCGATCAGGGCGGCGATCGAGCCGAGCTCGCCGCCGGGAAGCAGGTATCCGTATCGGCCCGGCCCGGGCGGCAGCAAAGCTGAGTGGAGTGTTAGCTCGGTGAGCGGCGACATTTCTACACTGACCGGCCTCTCGGTCCAGAGCGCCGGCACATCGTAGGTGAGAGGCATCGACCAGGCGGTGACGTCGTAGAAGAGATAGGTGGTCGACGCGATGTTGCGGTTGTAGAAGCCGGCGACCTCCTGATTGTCGCGGAATTCCCGGGCATCGGCGAGCGTCACATCGGGAAGGCGAAGGTCATTGCGCATCAACGTGAGCAGCATTCGAGCTTGCGGCTGGGCAACCGGAATCACGAAGCTACCGGCGGGGATGCGTCTCGCGTCCCAATCGTTGCCGTAGTAGTCGTGAACCTCTCGGGCCTCGACCGCGTCCCTGGTTTGGAAGACGTCGATCCGATTGGCCATCAGCACCCCGAGCAGATGGCGAGTGCGCGTCGGGTCTGTCGACGGCTCGATGATGAATGCCTTCTCGGGAACCGTCCGGTCCAGAGTCAGGGCGCTGCGAAAGTACTCTGTGAATTCGCGCCACAGCTCCTGGCGATCGTCCACCGCCGCCTCGATCACAGCCAGCGAGGCCTCGAAATGCTGTTCGGCCGCCAGCCGAAGCGTGATCACACTGCTGTCGTCACGGCGGTAGCGTAACCCCTTGCTGCCGCCTCCGATGGTCTCGTAAGTGAACCCGATAGCGCCGTTCAGTAGCCCGATCGACTCCCAGTAGCCCGGGTAGAAAGTACCCGTCTCCCACGGTGAGTAAGACCAAGAGTGCTCACCAAATCGATCGCCGATGGCATGGCCCAACCTCGTCAACCAGCTTCGCTGCGCCTCGGTGACGAACGGGTTGAGCGGCTCTTTGTAGCCCGGTCCGGTGAAATTGTCGTACTCACCGTGGTGATCCACGAAGATCGCTGGATTCCACTCGTAGTAGAGAGCGCGCAAGGCCGCCGACTCGCGTTGCGTGGCCCACACCGACTCCCTGTTGAGGTCCACCAGGTAGTGGTTGTTGTTTGTCAGGACCCCCCACGGCGGGTTGTGCTCCATGGCTCGAGGATCGGGGTTGCCTTCTTTGGCCGCAAACGAATTCGACCAACCCGCCCAGCGTTCGTGGGATGAGGGGTTCATGATCGGCGTGATGACGATGACCGCCTCGTCGAGCAACCTCTCGATCGTTTCGTCATCGGACGCTGCAAGGTGGTGGGCCATCATGAGTGCCGACTCGAGTCCTGCGGTTTCGTTCCCGTCGGTGCTGTAGTTGAGCCAGACGACAAGCGGGGTTTCCTCGATCAGCGCCGCTGTCGCCGCCGCATCCAGACCTCTCGGATCGGCCAGTCGGGCGCTGGCCCTGCGGATAACATCAAGATTCTGGATGTTCTCCGCACTCGAAACCACGACGTAGCGCAACGTGCGGTGTTCATAGTCGGTCCCGTAGCTGTCGTAGATCACTCGTGGAGAGGCATCGGCCAGGGCAGACAAGTAGCTTTCCATCCCGTGATAGTCGGTAACCCAGTCACCGATCTCATAACCGAGAACCGACTCGGGCGTTGGGATTTGAGCTTCGGCCTCGGGCCCAACCAAGGTTAACGCTACCAGCGCGGTGACCAGAGCGAGGCCGATTGTCTCCTTCATGGTGTCTTCTCTTCAAAGAGTAGTGGAACAGCCGACAGCCATCAGCCGTCGCTCGACTCTCGAGTAAACATCTCGTCGTTCAACGAACGACGCCCGACGTCCGAGCTACGAAGGTCGTCGCGACTCGAGAGTCGGGCGTTGAGTGCCGAGAACAACCTTAGTGTCGAGCGATGGCGAGCAGCGCGGTCCCACATCCGAAGATCAGGCGACGGAACATGGCCGACCTCCAGTGTATGGTGGATTCGCGGTCCTCTGCTTGGGTGTCCGGCAAAGATACAAGCCGTGCTAGCCTCCTGCCAAGAACCTTGGACAAATCCGGCCAACAACGCCTACCTTATAGCTCCGACATCCGAGAGTCATCAGTCACGTCAGCAGAAGGAGCCCCCGCCATGTCCCGCCATTTCCGTATCCGCCGGTTACGCCTCTCGCTCATCGCCATCGTCGCGATGCTGGCCGCCTGCAGCGCCGCCGACGAGCCGCAGCCGATGGTAGTCTCGACCGACTGGGTCGCCGAGCGGCTGAATGACCCCCGCCTGGTGCTACTCCACGTCGGAGATCGAGAAGTCTACGACGCAACTCACCTGCCCGGCGCCCGTTACGTGGACCGCACCATTCTGTCCACGCCGCACGGTGACGGGTTGATGCTGGAGATGCCCTCTGCGTCCCGACTCAAGGAAGCGTTCGAGGCGCTGGGCGTGAGCGACGACTCGCGCATCGTCCTCTACTGGAGCGAGGAGTGGGTCACACGCACGACGCGCGCCTTTCTCACGCTTGACTATATGGGCCTCGGCGAACGGACGTCGATCATGGACGGCGGCATGCAAGCCTGGATCGACGCGGGCGGCGTCCTCACAGCGGAGGTGCCGACCGTCGAGCCGGGTTCACTTACCCCTCGGGTTAGCGACGACGTGTTGGTCGACATCGATTGGGTGGCGGCACATGTCAACGACCCCGCCGTCGCTCTGCTTGACACTCGCAACACCGAGTTCTACACGGGCGAGCGTAGCGGCCGGGACATGCGCACGGGCCACATACCCGGCGCGCGCACTCTTCCTTTCAACATTGTGGTCGACGAGCAGACGCTCCACTTCAAAGATGCGGAGGCACTCGAGGCTCTGCTCCTCGCAGCGGGCGCCGAGCAGGGCGATCGGGTCGTCACTTACTGCCACATCGGGCAGCAGGCGAGCCTCGTCTATTTCGTCGCCCGTTATCTTGGATACGAGGCGAGCATGTACGACGGCTCGTTCGAGGAATGGAGCGCCGACGCAGGACGGCCGGTCGAGACTTCCACAGGCATTTAGGTGAGCGATGATCGATAAGGTCAACCTGGCGGAGAAGTTCGCGCTTTTCAAAGATAGCTGGAGCCCCAAGATCGTCGGCGAGCTGAACGACTTCCACGTGAAGCTGGCCAAGTTGGAAGGCGAGTTCGTGTGGCATCACCACGAAAAAGAGGACGAACTCTTCCTCGTGGTGAAGGGTCGGCTGTTGATGAAGTTGCGCGATCGGGACATCTGGATGGAGGAAGGCGAGTTCGTCATCATACCGCGCGGTGTAGAACATCTTCCCGTGGCGCCGGAGGAGGCCCACGTGCTGCTCTTCGAGTCGAAGACCACGCTCAATACAGGTAATGTCCAGAGTGAGAGAACCGTAGCGGACCCGGAACACCTCTGATTCAATGCCAACGATCCCGTCAACGAGGAGGGCACCATGAAGCACAGACGCGCGGGACTCGTACTCGCCGTTATGGCCGGATGTCTGGCACTAACCGCCGCCGTAGCGCCGCGAAGCGATGATTCGCGGCCATCGAGCGCAGCGGTCGTCGCTTACCTGCGCATCGATGACATCCAGGGAAGCGCGACGGCCCGAGGCTATGAGGGCTGGATGGAGGTCACGGCCTTCGAATGGAATCTGACAAGCACTGCCGGCACCGCGACAGGCGCGTCCCGCACGGCCAGCCGTGCCGTGTTCGCTCCCGTCGTCGTAGCCAAGCCCTACGATATGGCCACGCCGTTCCTGGCGCTGGCCTGCGCATCGGGCCGAACATACCGCGAGGCAGAACTCGTGATCTTTGCCGGCGGTTCGACCACTCCGGCCGGCAGGGTCATGCTGACCGACGTCACAGTGATATCGACGATGACGGGCGGCGGCCTGTCAGGTCCGACGACCGAATCGATCAGCCTCGACTTCGGCAAGATCGAGTGGATCTACGCGGGACCGCGTGGCGAGCAGAGAACGGGTTGGGACGTCGCCGCCAACAGATCGATGTAGTCAGTCGGCGGCGTTGCTGGCGTAACCTGCGCTTTCGGTGTGTGCGGCGCCGGGCATTGCTGTCCGGCGCCGCAGGCCGACGGCCAGCGTTCCGCCGATGATGAGCAGCGACCCCGCAACGCTCCAGGCGTCCAGGTACTCGCCGAAAAAGACCATCCCCCAAATCGTCACCAAGATGATCTGCGAGTAGCCGATGGTGATCGCCCGCGCAGCCGGGACCAGGCTCAAACCCCGTGTCAGGTAGACCTGAGCGATCTGCGTGCTGACGCCGACCCCGACGAGCAGCAGCCATTCCCAAGCGCTCGGCCACACGAACCCGGAGACGAAGGGTATCGTCGCTGGCACCGTGACCAGCGGGAAGAAGAAGACGATAACGAGCGGATGTTCGGTCTTGACCGCCTCGCGAACCGCCACATAGGCGCCGGCGCTGAGCAGGGCGCCGAGGAGGCCCACACCGACGCCCAATCCATCGATGCTGGTCGCCGCGGCCCCAAACAGAATGGCCGGCCGCGTGATGAGCAGCACGCCGGCGAAGCTTGCGAGGATCGGGCCCAGCACCCAGGCGCTCAGTCGCTCACGCAGAAAGAACGCGGCGAGGAACGCCGTCCACAGCGGGTTGGTGAAATGGAAGACCGTGGCTTCGGCGATGGGCAAGCGGGTGAGGGCGAAGTAGAAGCAGGAGAGCGCCGCAAAACCAAGCAAGCCTCTCAGTAGAAGTATCCAGCGGCGGTTCCCCCACGGTGACACCCGGGCCCGTCTGACCAGCCAGTAGCTCAGAACCAGCGTTACCACGCCGCGGGCCAGCACGATCTCCTGGCTGGGCAGCCCGTGGCCCGCCGCCTTCACGAACAGGCTCATCAGACTGAAGAAGAAGGCGCTGGCCAGCATGTAACGAATGCCAACCGGGAGGCCTGGACGGTCCAGCGAGACTGTCTCAGACGTCATCATGGGCTGAATGTATCGGGCAGAAACCGACCGGGAAGGCTCGCAGTCGACCGAACGCTCGCGGCGACCCGGACGTCGATATCTTGTCGGCCCTCCCACCGCGACTGTAGGTTACTGCGATCAAATGAGAGACTTCCTGGATCTTCGCAGGTTCGCCCGTAGCGTGGTTAAGCAGCCGAAGGCTCGACCCGGCAGGCTGTCGAACATCATCTGGCACTTCGTCAGCTGGGTCGCCGTGAACATCTCGGTGACCCTGATGTTTCCGTTCTGGTACATTTTGAACCGGACGATCGTGGCCGGGCGGGAGAACATTGGCAGCTGGCCCAACACGCTGTTGTTGTCGAACCACCAGTCGATGATCGACAGCATACCCATCGGAATCGCAGCGTTCTACCCGCGGTCGTTGATCAAGCCCTACCTGATACCGTGGCACCCGGCAGCATCCGAGAACTTCTTCAAGCATCCGACGCTGGCCTGGATGTCCTTCCACTTTCGTTGCATACCGGTACGTCCCGGACGGCGCGATCTCAAGGCGCTGGTTCGAATGATCGACGTCTTGCCCTACGGAACCATGAGCATCTTTCCCGAGGGTACTCGCAGCCGCACCGGTAGGGTCCGGGATGGGAAACCAGGCCCCGGACTGCTGATCCTGGCTACCGAGCCGCGGGTCGTGCCCGTCGCTATCGAGGGAATGCAGGAAGTACTGCCGATCGGATCGTCGATACCGAAGGTCGGCAAGCGAATATGGATCAAGTTCGGCGAGCCCGTCGACTACTCCGAGTTCATCGGCCAACCGCGGACTCGCGAGACGGCTCAGAAGGTCGTCGACAAGGTGATGGAATCGATCCGAGCTCTGCACGAAGAGTTGAGGCAGCAGCGCATCGAATACTGGGGCCGGAAGGGCAAGGATGTGAGCGGCCAGCCAGACAACTAGGAAGAGGTAGAGAATGCGCCTCCTAGCTTTGCTCGTCGCCGGCGTCATGCTCGGCGGCTGCAACCGTTCGGAACAGGGTGCCACCGCCGACACGACGTCGAGCTCGGGTCCGCAACTGCAGGCTATCTCGCTGTTCGGCGAGTCTTTGTTCCCACCGCCACTTCCGCCTGAGGTCCGAGAGGACCGCGAGGTGAAGCTGGTTCAGGCCAGGTCAGACTACGAACTCGATCCGGGTGACACCGACGCGATCATCTGGTACGGCCGCAGGACTGCCTACCTCGGCGACTACCGGAGCGCCATCACCATCTATACCGAGGGGATCGAGCAGCACCCCGACGACGCGCGGTTGTACCGCCACCGAGGGCATCGGTTCATCTCGGTACGAGAGCTGGACCGTGCCGTCGCCGACCTGCAGCGCGCCGCCGAGTTGGTCGCGGGCCGCGATGATGAGGTCGAGCCCGATGGCTTACCCAACGCCCGTAACATCCCGACCAGCACGCTTCAATCCAACATCTGGTACCACCTGGGTCTCGCCCACTACCTGAAGGGCGAGTTCGAGAGCGCGCTCCGTGCCTACCGCGAGTGCATTGAGGTCTCCGGTAACCCGGACATGCTGGTCGCCACATCGCATTGGCTCTACACGACGCTTCGCCGCCTCGACATGGAAACGGAGGCGGGCGCGGTACTGGAGCCGATCGACGCCGACATGGATGTCATCGAGAACGACGCCTACCACCAATTGCTCCTGATGTACAAGGGCGAGCTCGATCCACAGGATCTCTTGCAGGGGACCCTGTCCGAGGACGGGATAGAGAATGCCGCGCTGGCCTACGGGATCGGCGCCTGGTACCTCTACAACGGTGAGCTGGAACAGGCAGTCGAGATATTCCGTACGGTCTTGAGTGGATCCCAATGGTCAGCGTTCGGATACATCGCCGCCGAGGCCGACTTGCAACGGTTGGTCGAGGCGGCGGCGTGATTCCAACTACCAGCAGAATCGAGAGGTCGATCATGCGAACAACTCGTTGTCTTCTGGCTGTAGCGTTTCTTGCCGTTAGCGCCGGAACGCTGCAAGCGCAGGTAGACGCCCGGATGCTCCGGCAGCCGGACGTCTCCGCCACACACATCACATTCGTATACGCGGGCGATATCTGGGTAGTAGCCAAAACCGGAGGAACAGCCCAACGGCTCTCGTCGCCCGCCGGCGAAGAGTCGTTCCCGCGGTTCTCGCCGGACGGCTCCGCTATCGCGTTCAGCGGTAACTACGACGGGAACCTCGACGTTTATACCGTTCCTACGATGGGCGGCACGCCGGCCCGGATCACCCACCATCCCATGGGCGACCGCATGCTCGACTGGTACCCGGGCGGCGACGGGGTCCTGTTCGCCTCCTCGATGGAGAGCGGCCGCCAGCGCTTCAGCCAGTTCTACCGCGCGCCCGACGAAGGCGGCCTGCCGGAGAAGCTGCCGGTACCCTACGGCGAGTTCGGCGCCGTCTCCCCGGATGGCGAGCAGCTGGCCTACGTGCCGATCCAGCGCTCGTTCCGGACGTGGAAACGCTACCGCGGCGGCATGGCGCCCGACATCTGGCTGTTCAACCTGAACGACTACTCTTCGAGGAACGTCACCAACAGCGACGCGAACGACAGCCACCCGATGTGGCACGGCAGCACCCTGTACTTTCTGTCGGACCGCGGGTCGAACCAGCGGTTCAATATCTGGGCTTTCGATGGATCCAACGAGTCGTTTCGGCAGATCACGGACTTTGAGGATTTCGACATTCACTTCCCGGCCATCGGGCCGTCCGACATCGTGTTCGAGGCGGGCGGGCGGCTGTACTTGCTAAACCTCGCTTCTGAGGAGTACAGCGAAGTCAGCATCGACGTCGTGACCGATCTGGCTACGCTCAAGCCACGACGCGAGGATGTCTCCGAATTGATCTTCAACGGCTGGATATCGCCGACCGGCAAGCGCGCGGTCTTCGAGGCACGCGGTGACATCTTCACCGTGCCGGCCGAGCACGGGCCGGTCATCAACCTGACGGCAAGCGCTGGGGTGGCGGAGCGCTACCCGGCCTGGTCACCGGACGGCAAGCAGATCGCCTACTGGAGTGACGACTCCGGCGAATACGAGCTAACCCTCAGGGCTGCGGACGGATCGGGGGTCGGACAGCGGCTGACGTCCTACGGTGCCGGATTCCGTTACCAGTCCTTCTGGTCGCCAGACAGCAAGAAGATCGCGTTCGTCGACCAGGCGATGAAGGTCCAGGTTTACGATCTTGACGCGAATCAGACCACGGAGGTCGATCGTGGAAAGTGGATGTTCCACGGGGGCCTGTCGAACTTCAGCGTGAGCTGGTCTTCTGACAGCCGCTGGCTGGCGTACTCGCGCGGCCTCGACAACCGCGCCGGCGCCATATTCCTGTTCGACACGCAGAGCGGTGAACGTCACCAGGTGACGGCCGGCTACTACTCCGACTTCGGACCGACCTTCGATCCCGACGGTAACTACCTGTACTTCTACTCGAATCGTACACTGAGCCCCGCTTACGGCGACTTCGACAACTCGTGGATCTACCCGAACGCAACCAACATAGTCGCCGTCGCGTTGCGCTCCGACGTGCCGTCGCCGCTGGCGCCGCGTAACGACGAGGAGCCGGCGGAAGCGGGCGACGAAGACGAGGAGGAGAGCGACGACGACGCTGATGATGGCGGTGCGGTCGAGATCGATATCGCCAACTTCGAGCAACGACTCGTGATCCTGCCGCCGCGCGCCGGCAACTTCGGCCGGCTGCAGGCCGTACCCGGCAAAGTGATCTTCCAGCGCGGCGTCAACACAGGCGCTTCGGGTAACGAACGCCCGCTCGTCTACTACGACCTCGCGGACCGTGAAGAGAAGACGATCATCGACGATATCGATGACTATATGGTCAGCGCCGACGGCAAGAAGATCCTGGTCATGAACAACGATCGCTTCGCGATCATCGACGTGCAGGCCGGCCAGAGCATGGACGAGCCGCTACGCACGAGCGAGATGGTAGCGATGGTGGATCCGCGGGCCGAATGGCGCCAGATCTTCAACGATGTTTGGCGGATCGAGCGTGACTACTTCTACGACCCGAACATGCACGGCGTCGACTGGACCGCGATGAGGTCTCACTACGGCGCGCTCATCGATGACGCCGTCACCCGCTGGGACGTGAACTACGTAATCGGTGAACTGATTGCGGAACTCAACGCGTCGCACACTTACCGCGGCGGTGGCGATACCGAATCGGCAGAGCGTAGCGGGGTCGGCCTGCTGGGGATCGACTGGTCGCTGGAGAACGGCGCCTATCGAATCGCGAAGATCATCGAGGGTGCGTCATGGGACGCCGAAGCGCGGTCGCCGTTCTCGATGCCAGGCGTCGATGTCAGCGAGGGCGACTACATCCTGGCGGTGAACGGCATGCGCCT